>CAYYVZ010000299.1:0-6593 GCA_964475235.1 uncultured Myxococcales bacterium
TGTCGCCGAGTCCCCCTCCCTTGGCGCGGATGTACTGGGCCGCATTGCCCATCCCTTCGGGCAATTCGGTGATTTCGGGCGTGCAGATGAGCACACGCGGCTTTCGCTTGGTGACCGGGGCGGACGCATCCATGGCGGGGTTCCTCGCGCTCGCTATCACGGGAGCCGTCGCAGACGGAACGGCGGAGGCTAACGGAAATCGGGGACGGATCCCGAATTTGGCATGAGTTCCATCCCCGGTCTCCAGGACCCGGCGAGACGCGAGACTGAGCTTACTCGAAATCGGGATCCGTCCCCGATTTCGCCGATTTCGCCCGATTTCGCGCGACTCGGCCGCGGCTTCTCGAGCTTGAACGGCGTACCCCGGAGGATTAGGGTCTCTCGTATGAATACGACCACTCGCCTTCTCCTCGTTTCCGCCGTCGCAGCGCTCACGTCGTCGTCCGCCCATGCGCAGGCCCCTGCGGCGACGGTGGCTTCCGGACCGATCGTGATTCCGATGAACATCGTCGACGCCGACGGCGGCGCGAAGCCCGTTGGTACCATCACGGCGAGCGACAGCGGCTACGGCCTGATCCTCAAGCCTGCGCTGAACGGCCTGCCGCCGGGGCTCCACGGCTTTCACGTACACGAGAAGGGGAACTGCGCGCCGGGGATGAAGGACGGGAAGATGGAGGCCGCGCACGGTGCCGGCGGCCATCTCGATCCGGCATCGACCGGTCGCCACGAAGGCCCCTACGGACAGGGCCACCTCGGCGACCTGCCGGCGCTCTACATCGGGCCCGACGGCAAGGGCGACAACCCTGTCCTCGCACCGCGCCTCAAGACGGGCGACCTGCGCGGCCGTTCGCTGATGATTCACGCGGGCGGCGACAACCACGCCGACCATCCGGCGCCGCTCGGCGGCGGCGGCGCACGCATCGCCTGCGGCATCGCGCCCGACGCACCCGCGAAGTAGGAGCCGCGAGCCGGCGAGCGGCGAGACCAGTTCCGGTCCGTACGGAGCGCGCGAGCGCGACGTTGAAATGGCGCTCTCGAAGAGCGACCCCGCTTGCTCATTCGACGCGGCCTCGACAGGTTGCCGCGATGCAGACTTCACCTTCCGCACCTCCGGTCCGTACCCGCGTCAGCGAGCTCCTCGGCGTCCGCTACCCCATCGTCCAGGCGCCGATGGGCTGGATCGCGCGCGCCCAGCTTGCATCGGCCGTCTCGAACGCGGGCGGCCTCGGCATCATCGAAACGTCTTCCGGTGAGCTCGACGCCGTGCGCGGCGAGATTCTCAAGATGCGCGACCTCACCGACAAGCCCTTCGGCGTCAACATCGCGCAGCTCTTCGTGCGCGACCCTTCGATCGCCGAGTTCGTCGTCGAGCAGGGCGTCAAGTTCGTGACGACGTCGGCGGGCGACCCGAACCAGTACACGAAGAAACTGAAAGACGCGGGCCTCACCGTCTTTCACGTGGTGCCCACGCTGCGCGCGGCGCTCAAGGCGATCGAAGCCGGCGTGGACGGGCTCGTCGTCGAGGGCGGTGAAGGCGGCGGCTTCAAGAATCCGCGCGACGTCGCGACGATGGTGCTGCTGCCACTGGTCTGCTCGAAGGTCGACGTTCCGGTGATCGCGGCGGGCGGCATCTGCGACGGACGTTCGATGGCCGCGGCGTTCGCGCTCGGCGCCGAGGGCGTTCAGATGGGCACGCGGATGGTGTCGGCGGCCGAGTCGCCCGTGCATGCGAACTACAAGGGCGCGATCACGGGCGCGGCCGAGACCGACACGGTCTTTCTCAACCGTCACAGCCGCCCGGGCCTGCGCGCGCTGCGAACGCAGCGAACCGAACGACTCGAGAAGGAAGACCACGTTCCGATGACCGAGTTCGGTCAGATCCTCGACCTCTACTTCGGCGGCGACATGGAGGCGGCGATCGGGCTGGGCGGACAGGTGGCCGGGCGCATCGAGAAGGTGGAGCCGGTGGCGGAAATTTTCGAACGCACCGTCACGGAGTTTCACGCGACGGTGGCGAGGATGGCGGAGCGGTTCGCCGAGGCGCGCGCGTAAGCGCGGAAATCGGGATCCGTCCCCGATTTCAGTTTCCCGTCGCGTTGAAGCCGGAGGGGGCGTTCTTCGTCGCGCCGGCGGACGGGAACTCGCTCGTCCAGCAGGTTCCGTCGCTCGAGAGCAGCTGCACGATCACCGAAGGATCCTGGTCGAAGAACTCCGTCAGGGAAGCCGGTGAGGGCAGCGGAAGTGCGGGACCGGCGGCCTTCAGCTTGATGCGCGCCTTGCCCGCGATGCCCGTTCGCAGGTCGATCTTGCGGAAACCGTCGTAGTTGCCGTCGCTCTCGGAATACTTCCAGCCGTCGGGCGTGCGGTTGGTCCAGCCGGCGACGCCGGCCGGCAGCGCAAGCGACGTCGCGAGCGACGGCGTGGTCGCCGTCGTGTCGTAGACGCAGAGCGCGTAACTGGTCGTGGACGACGGATCGTCGAGGTCGGACATGTCGAACGCGTCGCCCTTCAGCCACTGCCACTGCAGCTTGTCCTTGTCGGGATCGCCGTCGTTGGTGATCTTGAGCTTCGTGAGCGGGCTCGTGAAGCACATGGACTCGTCGCGCGGCGCGGCCGAGTTCACGCAGACGACGTCGCCGGGGCACGAGTCGGTCGTGCAGGGGTTGTCGTCTTCGCAATCCTCTCCGGGGATGCCGCACGAACCGTTGAACGTCGCGATGCAGCTCGTGGACGCTGCCATGGAGACCACGCCGTCGAGGCAGTCGGGATCGCCCGACCAGCCGGCAAACTCCGAGAACGTCGTCGGTGTGGCCGTCAGCGTCACCGGCTCGTTCGCGTCAAAGTAGGTGTGGCAGATCGCGCCGCAGTCGATGCGTGCAGGCGAGCTGGTGACGGTACCGTAACCGGTACCGTCCTTCGTGACCTCGAGCTCGAACATGCCGTCGGTCGCCGTGAGACAGGCCGGCGCGAAGGTCGCCTCGGCGTCGATCACGTCGATCATCGCATCGGGCACGCGCCCAGGCGTGTCGCCGTAAGGATGGCCGGCGCCATAGGTCAGCGTGACGTTCGAAAGCCCGCCGCCCTGGCGGTGGCAGTAACTCATGAGCGTCCCGCAACCCTGACCGGAGCCGGGGCACCCCGAAGGCAGCGAAGTGGTTCCCGAGTAGCAGGCTTCTTCCGAGCCGTAACACTCATCCACGGGCGGGCTGTAGCAGTGCGTGTGGCCGGAGCCGAAGTTGTGGCCGAGCTCGTGCGTGACGACGACGGCGTCCCAGACGACACTCGGACTGTCGATGTCGAAGTCGCCGTCCATCGCCCCGGCGCTCGCGTACGAGAAGCCGCCGGTAGTCGAGTGGTACCAGTCGCAGAGTGCGGGCACGTAGGCGACGCCACCGCTGCCGACGGAGCTCATGATGAGGACGGTCGAACGCGCGATCGCCGTGCAGTCGCTGCCGCCGCAGTTGGTTTCGCCGGATTCGTTCCAGCGCGTGCGAAGCTGCGTGAGGCGGGAAAGCTCGGTTCCAGAGTACGGATCGGCGGAAGTCGTCCACAGGATGAGGTAGGGCACCTGCACGTTCATGCCGAGCTCGGATTCCCCGAGCGATCCCGTGAACGCCATGAGGTCGAGCGCATAGAGCGCGGCGTCCTCTTCGTTCGCGAAGAGCTGGAAAAAGTCGTAGTCGAGCTCGAGCGCGATCTGCGCGGTGTAAACGATCGGAAGGCGGGAGATGCGGGCTTCGGAAAGCGCTGCCGCCCCGCTGACGCTTGCGGACCTGCCGCGCCGCGGTGCTCCGTTCTCGACCTGCTCGCACGTGAAGCTGGCCTCGGGATCGTCCGCCCGCTTCTTCACTTTCTTCGAGCGAAGCGCGCTCTGCCGGCCGACTTCTCGACCGATCACCCACGTGCCGTCCGTTCCCGTCACGATGCCGCGGACCTCTCCATTGGAACGAAAGCCCAGCACCGCGACGGAGCCGCGCATGCCGTCCACGCTTCCCCGATAGTAGACGGGCAGATCGGGCCGGAACTCTTTCGGACCGCCGGCGGTCTGCGCGACGAACTTTGCGTTCGGGGCGACGGGATCGAACCGCTCCAGGTCGAGACCGGCCGACTCGGAAAACTCGTCGAACGCGGCGCCTTCGATGCGAAGCGACGATCCGCGCGGAAGCGAGCGCGCCGTCTCGGAGAGATCGGCCGCGCGTGCGTTCGACACCGCGCGCGGAGCGGCGAGCGAGGTGGAGGCGGGCAGCAGAGCCGCAAGCGTCAGCAAACACGCCGAGGCCTTGAGGCTGGCGACGAATCGATCGTTCATGTCGAGGTCTCCCCGCGCGGACGCTGTCCAGGCCAAACTCTAGCTGGGAGTCGGGGCCGTGTCTGCCGGAAACTGCGACTGACCGGCCGTTAAGACGCATCGAACGACGCGGTTTCTTAGTACGTCCTACTTCCGGCGCTTGTCGCGACGCGGCTCCTGCGAGCGCACCTGGCGTCGGCTCACCTCTTTCCTGCGAACGAGCGGAGCCGCGAGCAGTGCGGCCGCAACGAAGAAAGCAACGGGCCCGAGCCAGTCACCCCACGCGACTATCAGCGTCGCGCCCGCGGGCCGCGGCACGACCTCGCCGCGCACGACCGTCTTCTCGCCGACGCCGGCGACGCTGGAGATCGCACCCGTCGGATCGATGACCGACGTGATGCCGTTGTTCGTGACGCGAAGCTGGGGAAGCCGCGTCTCGATGCTGCGGAAGGCCGCGACGACGAGATGAAGATGCGCGCCGCCGGTGTGCTCGGTAAACCACGAGTCGTTCGACATCGTGAGGATCAGCTGCGCCCCGAGGCGCGCGCCGTCGGTCGCGAGGTTCGTGTCGACGTCGTCGAGGCAGATCATCGGCTGGACGGGGATCTCGCGCCCGTCGCGAAGCCTGAGAGGAAGCACGCGTGCGCCCGGCCCGGGAACCCAGTTGCCGGCCCACGGAATCCAGCTGCGCACCGCCGGCCCGTCCATCCACGCAGGAACGTACTCGGTGAACAGGAAGAGACGCGTCTTTCGATACACGCCGAAGCGCGGATGCGAGCCCGTGCTGCCCGGCTCGAGGAAGACGGCCGAGTTGTACTCGCCCGCGGCGTCGCGGTCGTAGGTGCCGAAGACGACGGGCAGCTTCGTCTCGGTCGCGAAGTCCATGATCTCGCGGTCGAGCTCGCCGCCGGTGTCGCTCTTCGGCTGGCCGAACGTCGTCGGGTAGACCGTCTCCGACCAGAGCAACGCATCGACGTCGCCGGCCGCGACGGCCTCGCGCGACATCGCGTAGTGCGTGTCGAGCACGTGGCGCACGGCTTCGTACGCGCCCATCTCGCGACGCAGGCGGTCGTAGGCCGCAATGTTCGACTGCACCATGGCGACGCGCAGCTTGTCTCCCGGCGGATCGACGGAGTATTGCGCGAGCCTCCAGTGCCCGTAACCGGTCATCATGGCGGCGATCGCGGCCGCCGCCGCGATCGGGACCAGCATCGCGCGTGGCCCGTGCTCGCGCCTCTCTCGCGAGACTCCCGCGGCCAGGCATTCGTTGATCAGAACGATGAGGAACGTGATGCCCGCCGTTCCCGCGACGTCGGCGAACTGCCTAAGCACGACCGACGGGTAGAAGCCGTGCGCAAGCGAATCGGCGAGCAGCTTCGGGAACATCCACTCGGTTGCGACCCACGCGCACGCCCCGATGAAAGCGCGAAGCGCCGTGCCGTAGTGACGTCTCGCGTAGAAACGCACGACGGCGAAGACGAGGAACTGAGGCTGCAGCAGCGGCGCCGAAAGCAGAAGAACGAGAAGCCCCGCTGCCGCCGCGCCCGCCGAATACACGGCGATCGCGTAGCCGAACCACGCGAAGATCGCAGCGACGAAGCCGAGGCACATCGCGAAGCCCGAAAGCGCCGCGCCGCGCGCCGTGCGGATACGGTCTAGCGAGACCAGCCACGGGACCAGCCCGAAGAAATCGAGCAGGTACCACCATCCGTGGATCTGCGAACAGAGTCCGCAGATCAGTGTCGTGCCGGCAACGCCGGCAACGAACGGAGCGGCCGAAGTGAATCGGTCGCGGGCGTTCAGCGGGCGGTATCCCCCGGTTCACGAGGCTGGGGGATCTCGTCACGGCGCACGGGCATGCCGGGCGGCACGTGTTCGCCGGGCACGACGCGGTCGGCCGGAATCTGCACGGGATTGCCGTGCTCGTCGAGGAACTCGTAGTCGGGCGAGTACATGAGGATCGGATCGATGGACTGCCCGTCGTCCGTCGTCTGGAAGTGCCGGACGTACCCTTCCGGGAGCTCGTAGTCGGGCGGCACGACGATACCTTCGAGAGGCGGGCTCGTGCCCGGAGGATTGAAGGCCCCGAGGCCTTCGTAAATGCCGGCGTCGTGAAGGGCCTGGATGTATTCGCCCATCGTCGCGTCTTTCAGGCGGTCGGAGGGAATGGGCAGCTCGGGCTCTTCTTCGGCTTCGGGCTTCGCGTCGCCGGGACGCTGGCTCGCACTTCGGCGCGGCGTCAGGGAACGCGTGGACGCTGCGGCCGCCGCGGGAGCCGATGCGCCGCCGGGCACGGCGGCCAGCG
>CAYYVZ010000300.1:0-6549 GCA_964475235.1 uncultured Myxococcales bacterium
CCGCGGAGGCCTTCTGCTTCAGCAGGCGGTTGGGGTACTTTCTGATCTCGAGGACGGACACGACTCGTCAGTCAACGGGAAAACGGCCCCGATCGCAACAGCGGGCCGGCGCTCATGCGGCCGGGTCGTGCCCGGTCGGGAAGCGCCGCGCACGACGCCGACCGACCGCGCCTCTTCAGAACATGTCGACGGGGTCGACGTCCACGAGCACGCGAACGCGCGATGCCCGGGCGACCTGCGAGATGGCGCTTCGCGCCTCGGCGAGCGCGGAACGCACGAGCGACGAGCGCTCGGATCGCACGTGCACGTGGAAGCGGTAGCGATCCTTGATCCTTTCGATGAGCGCCGGTGCGGGGCCGCGCACGGCGAAGCCCGGGTCGCTGCGGCCCGCCTCGACGAGCGCGCGCGCGGCCTGCGCGCAGAGGCGCTCGACGAGCGCACGCTCGGCACCCTCGACGCGCAGCATCCCCATGCGTGCGAGCGGCGGATAGCCGAGCGCCCTGCGCTCCGCGAGCTCGAGCTCCGCGAAGCCGTCGAAGTCGTGGGCCGCCGCGCGTGCGATGGCCGGATGCTCCACCTGGTAGCTCTGCACGAGCACGCGCCCCTGCTCGCTGCCGCGTCCGGCGCGCCCTGCGACCTGCGAGATGAGCTGGAAGGTGCGCTCCGCGCCGCGGAAGTCGGGCACCGACAGGGAAAGATCGGCCTGCACCACGCCGACGAGCGTCACACCGGGAACGTCGTGCCCCTTGGCGATCATCTGCGTGCCGAGCAGCACGTCCACCTCGCCGCGACGCCACGCCGTCAGCGTTTCGACGAGAAGCCCGCGCTGCTCGGTCGAGTCGCGGTCGAGCCGCGCCACGCGCGCGTCCGGGAGCAGCGATCGCACCGTCGCTTCGAGCCGCTGCGTGCCGAGCCCCTGCGTGAAGAGGGCTTCTTTCTCGCAGGACGGGCAGCGCACCGGAATGGGCCGGCGCGAGTCGCAGTGGTGGCAGCGCAGCGTGCGGTCGTTCTGATGGACGGTGAGGGCGACGCTGCAGGCGCCGCACTCGAGCGTGAGGCCGCAGCCCCAGCACACGAGCGAGCGCGCGTAGCCGCGGCGGTTGAGAAAGAGCAGGGTCTGGCCTTTCGCCTCGAAGTTCTCGCGGATCGCGTCGATGAGCGGGCGCGACAGACCGCCGCCCGCGTCGATGTCCTCGCCGCGAAGGTCGAGCAGCTCGATGCGCGGCGGCGGGCACGGCGTCACGCGGTTCGGAAGGCGCAGATGGTGATAGCGACCTTCGACGGCGTGGCGCCAGCTCTCGAGCGACGGCGTCGCCGAGCCGAGCAGCACCGGGCAGTCCTCGATGCGGCCGCGCATGACGGCCGTGTCGCGCGCGTGGTAGCGCACGCCGTCGTCCTGCTTGTAGGACGCGTCGTGCTCTTCGTCCACGACGATGAGGCCGAGATCCGTGATCGGTGCGAGCACGGCCGAACGTGCGCCGACGGCGATGCGCGCCTGTCCGCGTGCGATGCGCCGCCATTCGTCCCAGCGCTCGCCCGGCGTGAGGTCGCTGTGCAGCAGCGCCACCGCGTCGCCGAAGCGCGCGCGAAAACGCGCGACGACCTGGTGCGTGAGCGAGATCTCCGGCACGAGCACGAGCGCGCCCTTGCCGCGCGACAGCGCCTCTTCGATGGTCCGCAGGTAGACTTCGGTCTTGCCGGCCGCCGTCACGCCCTGGAGCAGGAAGGTCTGGAACGTGCCGGACGCGGCGACGACCGCGTCCACGACGGCCTGCTGCTGCTGCGTGAGTGCGGGAGCGTCCGCGGTCTCGACGTACTCCTGCGGCGCGCGGTATCGCTCGGACTTGGTGGTGCGCACGAGCCCCGCCTCGACGAGGGACGCGAGCGACGCGGAAGCCGACGGAAACAGGGCGTTGAGCTCGCTCATCGTCGCGCGGCGTCCGGGCTGCCGCACGAGGTGGTCGAAGAGGGCGCGGCGCCGCGGCGCACGCGCGAGTAGCGTCTGCTCCATGCTGTCGTCGGGCATGCGCACGACGGTGACGGTGGTCTCGTACTGGGTCTTCGCGCGCGGCGCCGACATCACGTCGTCGATCGACACGATCCCGCGCTGGGCGAGCGACTGTAGCGCGCGGTCGATGGTGCGACGGCCCACGGCCTGCGCGAGAGTCGCCAGAGGGTAGGGCTTGCCGGCTTTCGCGAGCACGGCGACGATCTTCGACTCGAGATCGTCCTCGGTCGGAGCGGCGGAGTCCGGCCCGGCAGGTTCGTGCAGCACGACCACGCGGTGCGAGCTCGTCGTGAGGGCTCGGCCGACCGCGAGCGACAGCGCGTCGCCGACCGGCGCCAGATAGTACTCGGCCATCCACTCGAGAAGCTTCAGCAGCTTGCCCGGCACGATGGGACAGTCGTCCATCAGGGAAATGAGCGGCTTGGCCGTCACGCCCTCGGGTGGCGCGTCGGCCTCCGCGATCACCAGCGCCGTCACGCGGCGCGGCCCGAGCGGCACGACGACGCGCATGCCGACGCGCACGAGGCCGCGCAGCGGCTCGGGCACCGCATAGGTGAGGCGAGTCAGCGCGGCGACGGCCGGCAGCGGCGTCGTGTGCACGAAGGCGGACATTCCGCCCGAGTCTTTCACGAAGGCCGGGGGATGCCATGGCCCGGCGGCGCGTCGAGCCTGTTTATGCAGTCTCTGTGTGGAGGTTCGGCGCGCGCGCTCGTGCCGGCCGGGAAGCTCGATCCATTACAGCTGCGTCGTTGAGATGACGCGGCCGCCTGCGCGAACGTCGCGCCATGATCTCCGCACTTCGCACCCGCCGCGCCGCCTTCTGGTACCTCGCTCCCGACCGCATCGTCGCGGCCGTGCTCTCGCGTTCCGAACGCGAGCCGGTGCTCGAGGCTTGCGCGGCCTCGTATTCGCCGCCTGTAGACGGTGCCGTTTTTGCCGCGGGTGTCGTCGAGGTCGCATGGGTGCTCGGATGCGAGCGCTTCGTGCACGTCGCCGCGCTCGCGTCGGGGTTCTGCCGCGTGGAAGCGGCTCCGCCCGAAGTCGGGATCTCGCGGCGCCGGTCGCGCCGGCGTTCGATGGCGGGCGCTGCCGCGCACGACGCCGCGGCGATCCCGGACAGCCTCGCGGCGGCGGTCGTTCGCGAGGCGGCGGCTGCGCAGGAAGTCCCGGTCGGCGGTTCCTCCCGCGACAAGCCGCAACGCCGCGGCGCGGTGACGGGCGGCAGCGGCGTGCGCGTGTGGGCCGACGAAGGCGCGGTCGCTCAGGCGGCGAGCCTTTTCCGGCGCGCGCAGCTTCGCCTGATCGCGCTCGACTGCGAGCCGTGCGCGCTCGCATCGCTCGCCGACGCCCTCGGCACGAGCGACGCCGAGGGAGCGCGCCGCCAGCACCTGGCCGCCGTCTCCGTGCTTCCGGAGTCGGAGAGTGCGGCAGATGCGCTCGGCGAAGATCTCGCCGTACCGGTCGGGCTCGCGGTCGCATGGTTCGGAGCGGGACGTGCGATCTAACCTGCTCCTTCGCGAGCGCCGCCGCCGGCATGTGCGCCGCGCGCTTGCCGGCGTCGCCACCATCGCCGTGGCCGCGGGGCTGGCCGTGGTGGCGCCGCGCGCGCTCGAGACGCGGATGCCCCCGCCCGCTGTCGCGACACCCGCGGCAGCCGTCGCGGTGAAGCCCGTTGCGAAGGAACCGCCCGAGGACGCGGCAACCCGGCGCGAGCCGCCGTCCGCGCTGCGCACGCGCCCGCTCTCGGCCTGGCTTGGCGACATCGCGCGCGAATC
The DNA here is from genome assembly GCA_964475235.1 of uncultured Myxococcales bacterium. Taxonomy (GTDB): domain Bacteria; phylum Desulfobacterota; class Binatia; order UBA1149; family CAITLU01; genus DATNBU01. The sequence goes on from CAYYVZ010000300.1 coordinate 3,784, forward strand.
GGGCCGCGACCTCGTTCTCAGCCCCGAGCTGCGCGGCGATCTCACGGCAAGCGAGTCCGTGAAGCTCGACTGGAAGGAGAGGCTCGAAGCCTACGCGCGCGTGTCGGGTTTCGAGTACACGCTGAGCGACGGGCTGATCGAAGCGAGACGCGGCGAAGGCGGGAGCGAAGCGGGATCGCGCGTCGCCCGTACCCGCACGGTATCGGCGGGCTCGACGACCGTCGGCGAGGTGCCGGGCACGACGTTGCCGTTGCCGGCCGCGGCGGCTGCCGGGCCGGCGACCGACGAACGGCCGCCCGCGGCGCCCGCCGTGAAGGATCCGAAGGCCCCGCTTCCGGAGACGCGCGTCGTCCGGCTCGTCCACGCGCCGGCCAGGGAAACCGCCGCGGTGCTCGGCAAGAGCGGCGATGCGTTCGACGTTTCCGTTTCGGCCGACGCCGCGTCGAACGCGCTCGTCGTCACGGGAGCCCAGCCCGGGCTCGGGCGCGTGCTCAAGGTGCTCGGGGAGCTCGACCGGCCGCGCCGGCGCATCCACCTCGAAGCGAAGATCGTGGAGGTGACGCGTTCGGCTCGCCTGGATCTCGGCATCGAGTGGAAGCTCACCGGCACGACCGTCGGCGGGGACGTGAAGTTCCCGCCGAATGTCAGCGATGCCGGCAGCGCGGCGCTCGTGATCGCCACGCACGGTGCCGCGGCGCTCGACGCGCGCATCTCTGCGCTCGAAGCCGACGGCAGGCTGCACGTGGTCTCGCGGCCGAGCGTCGAGATGCTCGAAGGCAGCCCGGCGACGATCGAGAGCGTGCGCATCCTTCGCATCCGCCTGCCGAGTAACGGTACCGTCGTCGGGGACGAAGTGGTGTCGTCGCCGTCGAGCGGACGCGCGACGGAAGACATCCCCGTCGGCGTGCGCCTCGAAGTCACGCCCGCGGTCCGCGGCGGAACACGCGTGCTGCTGCGCATCCGCGCGAAGTCGAGCAACCTCGGCGCGCCGCTCCCGCCTGACGACATTCCCGAAGAGCTGAGCCGCATGGTGGATGCGGAAGTGCTCGTCGCGAGCGGCGAGACCGCGGTGCTGGGCGGGCTTCAGCGCGAGGCGGGACAGGACGGCAACGCGGGGGTGCCCGGCCTCCGGCGTGCCCCGTTGCTCGGCGGGCTGTTCGGCAAGAAGTCGAAGGTCGGCGCCGGGGAGGAACTGCTGGTATTCGTCACGCCGCGGCTGCTGGACTGAGGGCGGTCATGCGGGGCGCGAGCGGATTCGGACGGCGGTTGCCCGGACCTCCAGGATGGAACCATAATGGTTCCATCCTGGAGGCGAACCGCATGTCCACGACCATCACCCTGAAGAACATTCCCGATGCCCTCTACGAGCGGCTCCGCCTCAGCGCCCAGCTCCACCGACGCAGTCTGAACAGCGAGGTGATCGTTCGCCTCGAGGATGCGCTGATGCCCGTTCGGCACGATCCCTCCGAGGAGATCGCCCGCGCCCGCGCCCTCCGCGAGCGACTCGGCGGACGAAAGGTCAGCGCGAGCGACATCGACAAGTTCAAGCGTGAGGGACGCACGGAGTGGTAGTCGTCGATGCCAACGTCCTTGCGTACTTCTACATTCGCTCCGAGTTCACCGAGGCGGCGGAAGACTTGCGGCAGCGTGAACCGGAGTGGGTCGTGCCGACGCTCTGGCGAAGCGAGTTCCGCAATGTTCTGGCAGCGCACATACGGCGGCGACGCATGACCCTGGAGGATGCCGTTCTCCTGCACGAGGCCGCAACGCGACTCGTCGCGGGATCGGAGCATCAGGTGGATCCCATCAGCGTTCTGAAGCTGATCCAGCAGAGCGACTGCTCCGCGTACGACTGCGAGTACGTCGCGCTCGCGACCGATCTGGGCCTGCGACTCGTCACGATGGACAGGAAGCTGCTCGGCTCGTTCCCCGATCGAACAGTCCCGCTCGTTTCCCGGTAGCAGCGCGAAGACGGCCGGTTCGACGGCGTTCCATCCGTCGTTCCCCGTGCTACAGTCGGCCGATTGCCCATGCCCCACGTCGTCCTCACAGGCTTCATGGCCAGCGGAAAAACCGCGGTCGGCAAGCGTCTCGCGCGCCGGCTCGGCTACGACTTCCTCGACACCGACCAGGCGATCGAAGACGCGGCCGGCTGTACGATCCCCGAGATCTTCGCGCGAGACGGCGAGGCGGCGTTCCGGCAGATGGAGAAGGACACGATCGCGGCGCTCGCACCGGAGCGGCCGTCGGTGATCGCGACCGGCGGCGGCACGTTCATCGACGCGGACAACCGCGCCGCGCTGCACAAGCTCGGCACCGTCGTGTGTCTCGTGACGTCGCCTGAAGTGATCCTCGAGCGCGTGAAGCGTTCCGACAAGAGGCCGCTCGCTCAGGGGCCCGATGCCGCGGAGCGACTGCTCGCCTTGTATGCGTCGCGGCTTCCGTTCTACCGCATGGCCGACGTGATGGTGGAGACCGACGGGCTCACCGTGGACCAGGCCGCGCAGCGCGTGGCCGCGGCGATCGCCCCGCGCCTGCGAGCCGTCGCGGCAGCGCGCCGTCCGTCTGCATCCGGAGGACACCGTCCATGACCGCTTCCGTCGTTCACGTGAACCTCGCGGAGCGTTCGTACGACTGCACCGTTGTACCGGGAGCGCTCGACGGCGCCGGCACCGTGGTCGCCAGCATGAAGCCCACGCGCGTCTTCGTGGTGACCAATACGACCGTCGCGCCGCACTACCTCGCGCCGCTCATGGCCAGCATCGA
>CAYYVZ010000301.1:0-6547 GCA_964475235.1 uncultured Myxococcales bacterium
GGATCCGTCCCCGATTTCCTCAATGCCGCGTTTCGCTCGGGGCGACTTCGACGGGCGCGGGCGGCTGCTTGAGGCGGGGAGACGCGGCATCCTCGCCATTGCCGGTCGCCGCGGCCGGTGCGAGCTTCGCGGCGGCCTCCTGGAGCTCGCCGAACGAAGCCTGGATGTCGAGCACGAAGTCGTGCAGGTCGGGCAGCAGGTCCCAGTCGCACGTGAAGCCCCAGCACAGCGTTCCCGCATAGCTGAACAGCACGATGCCGAGGCAGAGACCGTCCATCAGCGGAATGAACCCGAAGTTGTCGTGCATGCGCGCGCCGAGCATGTAGAGCGGCACCTGCGGCCCGGGCACGTTCGTCACGACGAGGTTGAACGGGATCGCGCGCGACGACATGCGCGACGCGAGCGAAAGAATCGTGGACGGCGTCCATTCGCCGACCTGTGTCAGCACTTCGGCCCCCACGGCCTGCTTCGCTTCCTTTAAATGGGATGTGGTCGCCCGGATGTGATCGAGGCGCCGCTTCGCGTCGCTCTCGCCGAGCGGCATCGGCACGATCCAGGCCGAGACGCGGTTGCCGAGCGCCCCACGCTCGTCGTTCGAGCGCACGCTCACGGGCGCCATCACGCGGAAGTCGAGGCCTTCGCAGTTGATGCCCCGGCGCTCCAGGAAGCGCCGCACGCCGCCCGCTACCGTGGCGAGCACGATGTCGTTGAGCGTGCCGCCCAGCACGTTCTTGACGGCCTTGATGTCGGCGACGCTCATGCGGTGCCAGTCGAAGCGGCGGTGAGGCCCGACGCTCTGGTTGAGCGGGGTTTCCGACACGCCGAATCCCGTCCCCACCATCTCGCGCAGCGCACGAAGGCGCACGCGCACGTTCGAGACCGGATCCTGGGCCTGGCTCACCAGCTCCGAGACGTTCTTGCCGATCTCGAAGGGGATGCGCGCCAGCTCCGTCGCCGTCTCCACCATCAGGTCGAGCTCGCTCGGGGCCGGCCGCGGCAGGAATTTTTTCGCAGGAGGGAAGCTCTCCACCGGCTGGGGCGTGAGCAGCACGTTCAGCAGGTCGACACTCGAGACACCGTCGACCATGCAGTGGTGGATCTTGCTGATCATCGCGACGCGCTTGCCGTCGTCGAGACCTTCGACGATCCAGATCTCCCAGAGCGGCTTCGAGCGATCCAGGTGCTGGGCCATGATGCGCGCCGCGAGGCGCTTCAGCTGGCGCTCGTCGCCGGGTTTCGGCAGCGCGGTGTGGCGGACGTGGTAGTGGATGTTGAAGTGGTCGTAGTCGACCCAGATCGGCGCGCTGTGGAACCAGCTCGTCTGGATGCGCTGGCGATAGCGCGGAATCAGGTGAAGACGCGAGTCGATGTAGGCGCGGATCGAGTCGATGTCGATGGCGCCGTCCGGCTTCGTCAGCGGTGCGGCATCGTACGTCGCCGTGCCGGCGATGTGCATCGGCGAGTTCTCGTGCTCCATGATGAGGAAGGAGTTGTCGAGAAAAGAGAGTCGGTCATATGCGTAACGGGTCATGTCGGTTCTCCAATTCGGTCCCTGACGTCCGAAGCCGGGATCAGAGCAGGTTCGTCAGGTTTTGGCCACGTCGCGATCGGCAGCCGAGGGGCGGGAGCCATGGTGGGCCCAGGCGATGAGGTCGTCCGCGGCCAGTCCTTTCAGTCGGGCTTCGTATCTGGCGGTGTCGCCCGCTTCGAAAATCTCACGCCAGCCACCGCTCTTTCCGCTTCGAAAGAACTGCCTGTTGTCCTGCCAGATCGACTCGGTCGTGCCCGGTGCCGTGTTGTCGGCGTCGCGTTTCATCTCTTCGAACGTCGCGGACTTGACGAGGGAGGGCCACAGCGCTTCGGGAACTTGGATCCCGAGACGCGCGGCGAGACGGCGCATCTCCCCTTCGAGGTCGGCCTTCATGTCGTCGTAGTGAAGGAGAATCACGTTCGGCCGGTCGCGCACCTTCCAGAACGTCTCGAGATGGTTCAGCGTCGACCTTAGCGAGCTCGGCACTTCGGTGACCGGCATTTCCTCGTCGATCCACGCCCAGAAGCGCTCGCGCAGCGTCTCGGGAGGAACGGGAATCTCCATGTCGGCAATGTCGTCGTTGCCGACCGCCTTCGCGCGCGCTTCCATCAGTGCGGCGATATCGGCGTTGGCGATGTGTCCGTCCCACGAGATCATCACGTCGCGCGGATCGCGCCCGACGCAGATGTAGGTCACGCGCTCGTCCCAAGGCAGGCCGTCCATCGGGGTGTGCGACTTGATGAAGCGGCGGTGGGTCTGCGCGGCGAGAGCGTCGTATACCTCGCTTTTCGATTTCGTGAGCATGTCGATCCACGGCGAGATCGACGTGAGCGGCGCGTGGAGCTTCGGCGTCTGGAAGACGAGCAGCGCACAGATGCGCTGCGTCCACGTCGTGCCGCACTTCGGCGGAGTGCTGATCACGATGTCGCCGGGCCGAAACTCGAATCCGTCCCAGCGCGAGCTGTCGAACACGAACGTTTTGTAGTGTCTGCGGGGCGTGGTCACCGGGGTCCTCCGGCCGGCGACCATAGCCTCGAGTCGATGGAGCCGGAAACTCCCTGGCCGCGGGCGCGGTCAGGATCGCGTCGGCGTCGGGACGTGCCGCGAAAGGTTCGGGACCGCCCGCTGCCCGCCCTCGGCGAACACGCGCTGGTGCAGCCGGTGCAGCGCCGTCTCCGCTTCGATCCGGACGCGCTCGAGCGCGGCCGCGTCGGCGTCGGGCGGCACCTCGAACGGTCCTTCCATGCGAGCCCATACTCGACCGAACGGAAGCGGAATGGTCGTGCGGTCCCAGGTATCGGGGAAGACGGCCCGCGACGCATGGATCTTGATGCACCAGACCGACGCACGTGTTTCGAGCGCGACGAGCCCGAAGCCCGGTTTGCAGGCGCCGGCCGGGCCGATCGAGCCGTCGGGCGTGATCGCGATGACGAAGCCTTCGTCCATGCGCGCGCGGCCGTAGCGGATCATGTCACGCAGCGCGCCGAGCGTGCGGCGCCGGCTTTCGCGCCCGCTCGTCCCGCCGCGCACGTTGGTGTGGCCGAGCGACCGCATGACCTCGTCGATGATGTCGCCGGCGTCGCCCGTGCTGGCGAGCCCGCAGACTCCGATGCCGCGCAGGAACCACGGTGCCGCGAACACGTCCTGGTGCAGCATCAGCAGCACGATGCGCTCGCCGCGGCGGCGCCTCTCGTCGAGCTCGCGCGCGGCCGATTCGTCGATCTGCGAGGTCGCGGCGACGGTGCGCATCCACGCGCGGTAGAACGCCGGCGCGAGGCGGACGACCAGGCGCACGCCGGTCTTCTTCAGGCGGCGTGACGCCGGAAGCTGCTGGGCGGCCGGGTCGGGAAGCCCGTACTGGTCTCCCTCGCGCGGCATGGCGCGCGAAACCTAGCGGGCCGCCGGGCGAGGTTCAACGCGGGTGATGGGGACTCCAGCGTTCGCGCCGCGCGGCTCGCCGCGAGTTGTCCAGGCGCGACGCAGGGTCGAAGCCGGTGAGCGGAGCGTGGGGCCTGCACGAACGTTCAGCGGCGCCTCGCAGGTCCGCCGCAGCGATCCGTCTCTTGCCGGAGAATTCGGGGTACCTTAGTGTCGCCGCTGCGCCGTCGTGCCGGAGAGGGATCCGCGCGACCTGCCGCAGTTGAGGAGCAACCATGAACCGGACCATCGATCGGGCGAGCCTCGTCCTGTGCTCGGGCGTTCTCGTCGCGCTGGCGGCCAGCAACGCGACTGCCGCCCCTTCCATCTCCAGCGTCGTTCCCTCTTCGGGATCGACGACCGGCGGCGCCACTCTCACGATCAGCGGTACGGCATTCCGGACCGGTGGTGGCAATCAGGTGACCGTCGGCGGCAGGAGTTGCACCCCGACGTTCGAGAGCGAGACGGAGATCCAGTGCACGTGCCCGGAAGGTCTCGGACTCGACCAGGAAGTCGAGGTCACCGCCGACGGCGAGACCGGCGGCGGCCAGTATTTCGACTACAACCCGCCCGCCATCAGCTCGCTCGAGCCTGACAACGGCCCCACCCAGGGCAACGTTCCGATCACCATTCACGGTTCGAACTTCGGGCCGGCATCGGCCGATGCCGAGCGGAGCGTCACCGTGGGTACGACGGCCTGTCCCCTCGTCGCGAGCTCGAGCGACCATTTCACGGTCGTGTGCACGCTGCCGGCGGGGCAGGGCGCGGGGAATTCGGTCCAGGTCACGGCGGCGGGCCAGGCGAGCAACTCGCTGACGCTCAACTACGACGAGCCCGACATCGACTCGGTGTCGCCTGCGCGAGCGTCGGCAGCCGGCGGTACCCTGCTCACCATTACCGGCTCCAACTTCGGGCTGTCGGCTGGCGTGCTGGTGGACGGCCAGTCGTGTCCGCTCACGATGCAGTCGCACACCGAGCTGCGCTGCACGGGGCCTGCGGCTCCGGCCGGCGATTTCGTCCCTGTGCTCGTCGAAGTGTCCGGCCAGATCGGCGCGTCCACGATCGACTACGAGACGCCGGCCTGCGGCAACGGCGTTCACGATACGACCGTCGGCGAAGTCTGCGACGACGGCAACCTCGATTCAGGCGACGGCTGCTCGTCGGACTGCCGTGCAGAAGTTCCGCAGGACAAGGAACAGGTCCGGTGCATTCTCGGCATGAACAAGGCCGCGGCGAACCTGTTCGTGGCGGGGGGCAAGGAGGCTCTGGCGTGTGCGATCCTCGGCAACGGCCCCGACTGCATCGGCATCCACTCGATGACCTACGCCGCGGTCTACAACAAGGTTCAGGCCGCGGAAGACAACAAGTGCTCGACACCTCCGGACTTCGGCAAGGCCTCCGTCCCGGCGGTGCAGACGGGAGTCGCCGATCAGGCGCACGGACTCATCACGGACATGTTCGGGCTCGACCCGGATACCGCTCTCGCCCCGGACGCGATGGCGCCGAATCGCGGCGACTGCCAGAACGCGGTGCTCAAGGCCGAGCTCAAGTTCGCGGCGGCCAGGATCAAGGCCTTCAACCGGTGCAAGAAGGCCGGCTTCCGGCTGGACGAGATCCTCAGCGACTCGCAGCTTGGCGACTGCCTCGAGGCTGCCGACGCCGAGCCGATCGTCACCAAGCCCCAGCAGGCCCAGTTCGCGACGATGCTCGACTCCTGCATCAACGTCGGGGAGGACCGGGCGGCTGCGTTTCCTGGCGTATGTTCCGGCGCAACCGACACCGCAGCCTGCCTGGATCAGCGCGTGCGCTGTCGCACCTGTCTCGCGCTCAAGGCAGCCGACGCGCTGCCGATCGACTGCGACGACGACGACGACGGTTTGGCGAACGCGAGCTGCGAGTAGAAGACTTAGATCGAGACACGCGGCGCTCTCTGCGGGAGAGCGCCGCGTGCTCTACTTTCCACCGAGCTCTTTCAGGCGCGCTTCGATTGCGGGACGGTCCTCGTCACCGGCTTCTGCCAACTCGAGGTAGCGTCTCCACGCTTTCGACTCTTCGTTCCTGAGCCACGGCTGCGCCGGCGCAAGGCGGCTGTAGGCGATTCCGAGGTTCTTGAAGAGCGCGGCGGGCGGGTCCGGATTCGTGCGGGCCGCCGCCTCGAGCTCACCGCGCGCGAGCGTGAGCAGGCCGGCGTCGTTGCTCCTCGCGATCGCTTCGGTGAGCAGCAGGGCGGCGCGGCGATGGCGCGCTTGCCAGACGTCGTCGAGCGCGATGCGTTCCCAGGAGCCCTTCGCGTAGCGGTCCATCGACGGCCAGCCGCGCGCCTCGAGATCGGCCAGGGCGCCGGCGCTCTCGAGGGCCCAGCGCGACGGATCCACCGCCGCATCCGTTGGTCGTACGCGCGAGGCCAGGCCCTCGGGCCAAGCGCGCCATCGTCCTTCGATGCTCGGGTCACCGGCCTTCCACTCGGGATAGACCGCGATGCTTTCGCGACTGCGGTTGGCGTCGAGAAACTGCCGCATCGAGAAACCGCCGGGCTCGCCGGGGTGATAGAAGTCGCCGGGAAACGAGACGTCCGGATGGAGCGACGCCATGCGCCTCACGTACCAGCGTCTGGTGAGGAGCTCCTGGTCGAGCACGACGACGTCCTCGCGCACTCCCGCTGCGCTCTGCAGGTAGCGAACCGCATTCGTGATGAGGTCGCCGTGCGTGAGCAGCAGCGTGTTCGGCGGCAGCGGCTCGAGAATCGCGCGGCCGTAGTCCTCGACGACGCCGTCGCCGCGCCCGAGCCGTTCCCCGGCCGCGAGAAAGAACTGCAGCACGACCAGAAGCGCCGTCGCCGTGGAGAGCGTCGCCGACGCGCGGGTCGCGCAACGGGCGCACAGGAGTCCCAGGCCGATCCCGGAGAGAATCGAGAAGGCGACGTCGGCCTGCAGCCAGAACCGCGCGAGCACGCCGACAAGGAAAGGGTCACTCACGGCGACGTTCGCGAGCGAGAGGAAGACGACGAGGTAGAAGAGCGCAGAGCCCGCCACGAGCGTCACGAAGGAGTCGCGTACGCGCGTGAGCACGACCGCTGCGGCGGCGAGCACGAAGTGGAGG
>CAYYVZ010000302.1:0-6510 GCA_964475235.1 uncultured Myxococcales bacterium
CACTCTCGACAGGAGCTCGGTCTCGGAGAAGTGGTGGCAGGTCTGGCACGCGCGGTTCACGTTGAGCAGCGGGCTCCGGACCCAGTGGTCGGAGATCTTCGAAGCGCCGTCGCGCATGTACGGCATGTGGCAGTCGGCGCATGCGACGCCGCTGCGAGCGTGAATGCCCTGGCTCCACAGCTCGAACTCGGGATGCTGGGCCTTGAGAATCGGCGCACCGGTCTCGGCGTGCTTGTAGTCGTAGAAGCGCTCGCCGTCGTCGAACTTGATCGAGTTCCACGTCTTCTCGACGTCGTCCGCCGCCAGGCCGTTCGCCCACGGGAACGTCAGCTTCATCTTGCTCGAGCAGTAGTACTCGACGTGGCACTGCCCGCACACGAAAGAGCGCATCTCGGACCGCGTCGAGTCCGTGTTCGGGTCGTATGGATTCGTCCGCGTGCCCTCGCGCCAGCGTTCGATCGAGGAAAGGTGCGGCACCGGCGCATCCCCGGCTGCGAGCGCGGCGATCCCCTGCAGGAAGCCGGGCCGCGTCACGCGCAGCGCCATGCTGCCCGGATCGTGGCAGTCCACGCACGAAACCGGATGGCCGTGCCCGCTGTCGTGCAGCGCCTTGTTCGTCTCCTGGTAGGTCATCTTGTACGTCTTCTCGAAACCCGCGATCGCGTCGCCGCCGCCCAGCTGACGATAGAGCGGCATCACCGATCCGTGGCAGTGCAGGCAGCTTCCCGACTGCGGTTTCGTCAGGCGCTCGGTCTGCTCCTGGTCGGAGAGCATGTAGGCGTGACCGCGGCGGTCGCGGTAGTCGATCGAAAACGCGTAGCCGAGAAACATGCGCTTCAGCCACGGGTCGCGCTCGATTTTCTCGGCCGGCATCGCCTCGCTGCCGCCGTGGCCGCCGAAGCGCGTGCGCGTGGACTGCGCAGTGAGCAGATAGCTGTCGTACTGACGCGGCCAGTTCTTGCCCCACACGGCAGGGTCCGTCGTGTCTTCGGTGACTTCGACGTTGCGTACCCAGGGCTGCCGGCCTTCGGACTTGCGTTCGGCCACGTTGAGGACGATGGCCGTGGCCGCGGCGCCGCCGATGGCGCAGACCGCCGCGATCGCGAAGTACTGCCAGGTGCGTTCAGTGCTCATGTCCGGTTCCTTTGTGCGCGGGCATCGTCCTTGAATCGGGGACGGGAGCCGCGAGCTGGCGAGCGGCGAGACCGACCTCGCTACGAGAATCGGGATCCCGGCCCTGCTCGGCCTTCCGCAATCGGGATCCGTCCCCGATTTCCTCGTCTCGCCACGGGCCGCCGAGTCCGACCTTCTCGCCGTGCCCCACCGAGACGTGGCAGCCCACGCAGCGCGGCGCGCCCGACGCCGCCGAGATGTCGTGCATCATTCCGGCGTGACAGTGTTCGCAACTCGCCTGGAGGATCTCGGCGTTCTTCGGCGTGATCATGATCGGCTCGGGAAAATTCTGCAGGGTGAAGGCGCTCGAGTGGTTCCAGCCGTTGACCGACTTGGCGACGTACTTGCCGACGAAGTCGTGGGGAAGGTGGCAGTCGGCGCAGGTGGCGACCGCGTGGTGTGACCCCTTCTGCCAGGAGTCGTACTGGCTCTGCATGATGTGGCAGTTGGCGCAGGCCCGCGGGTCGGTGCTGAGGTAGGAGAGCCCCTCCGCGTAGTCGAATCCGACGGCGGCGATGCCCACGGCGAGGCCGAAGGTTGCAGCAGCAAGAGCGGGAGCGAAACGCGGCATCGTCTTTCCGTCGGCGAACCGATGGAGGGTAGCACCTCTTTCAATGAAAGTATGAACGCTTCCGCAGCGAAGTTCGGACGTTGTCGCCGTTACCTGTTTCCAGTCCCCGGACGTACTCCCGGCACTCTCCTCGCCGTAGCCGGCGCGCATCATTCGGCGCCCGCGCCTTCCCGGCACCCAACCGGCTCGAGAGGCGGAAGCTCATGCCGGATTTTGCGTCGCGGCGCCGCGAAATCGGACCGTTTCCTGCTCCAGGACCTCTTTCGTTTTCACGCTGCAGCAAGCATGTTTCGCGCCGCCGCGACCCCGGCGAGGAGACCCATGCAGATCCGCCAGAACCTGACCCCGGACCAGATCGATCTCGACGACCTCTTCTTCTGGGCGATGCCCCTCGAAGAGCGCGAAGGCGCCTTCAAGACCCTGAGGGACCAGCGACCCATCCCGTTCAACATCGAGCACGAGATCCCCGGGTTCCCCATCGAGATCGGACCGGGATTCTGGTCGCTCACGCGCCACGAGCACATCCTCTACGCGAGCCGCACGCCCGAGATCTTCAGCTCGGCACGCGGCGCCACGTCGATCCCCGACCTCCCCTCCGACTTCAACGAATTCTTCGGCGGCATGATCAACATGGACGACCCGCGCCACGCGCGGCAGCGCCGCATCGTCTCGCGCGGCTTCACGCCGCGGGCCCTCGCGCAGCTCGAGGCGAGTGTCCAGTCGCGGGCCACCGCGATCATCGACCGCGTCATCGAGAAGGGTCAGTGCGACTTCGTCGCCGACATCGCGGCCCCCCTGCCCCTCGAGATCATCTGCGACCTCATGGGCATCCCCGCCGAGCTGTCGGCCACCGTCTTCGAGCAGACCAACATCATCCTTGGAATCGGCGACCCCGAGTTCGCCGCCAGCGGCGCCGAAGCCAGCATGGCCGTGATGGCTGCTGGCGCCACGCTGGCTGCGCTGATGCGCGACCTCGCCGAGGAGCACCGCAGCAAGCCGAAGGACGACCTCACTTCCGCGCTCATCGACGCGAGCCAGGCAGACGGCGCGCTCACCGACGACGAGCTCTGCTCGTTCTTCATCCTGCTCGTGGTGGCCGGCAACGAGACGACGCGCAACTCGATCAGCCACGGCATGAAGGCGCTGTGCGACTATCCGGATCAGCGCGCGCGCTGGGCCGCCGATTTCGAGGGCATGGCGAAGACGGCCGTCGAGGAAATCATCCGCTGGGCCAGCCCCGTGATTCACATGCGCCGCACCTGCACACGCGACGTCGAGGTCGGCGGGGTACAGATGAAGGCCGGCGACAAGGCGGTGCTCTGGTACAATTCGGGCAATCGCGACGAGGCGGTCTTCAAGGATCCCTACCGCTTCGACATCGGCCGCACGCCGAACGAGCACGTCGGCTTCGGCGGTCCGGGCCCTCACTTCTGTCTCGGTGCGAACCTCGCGCGGCGCGAGATCACGGTGATGTTCCGCGAGATCTTCCGGCGTCTGCCCGACCTTCAGATCACGGGCGAGCCGGACCGCCTGATCTCGTACTTCATCAACGGCATCAAGCGCATGCCGTGCTCGTTCACTCCGCAGCGCGCGGCGGCCTGACCGCGCGCGGCTGCGCCGGCGAATGGAAGAGGATCTCTCGAGCGCCCCGCGGATCTCGCGCGCGGAGATGAAAGGCCTGCTCGCGAAGCGCGACGGGCCGGGACTCACGCTCTTCGGACTGCAGCTGGTGACGTTCGTCGTCCTCTCGGTCGCCGTCGTGAAGCTGGCCGCCGCGGGGAGCTGGCTGCGGTGGCCCGCGGTCTTCATCGACGGTTTCGTGCTGCTGACGTTCTTCGCGTCGATGCACGAGGCGGGACACGGCACGGCGTTCGCCACGCCCTGGCTCAACCGCGCGGTCACGTGGATCTCGGCCTTGCTGATGCTGCAGTCGCCGACGTTCTTCCGCGAGTTTCATTTCGAGCATCACCGGCGTACGTCGGATCCGCACGGCGACCCGGAGATCAACGGCGCACCCGGCCTGCTCGGCATGTGGCCGGCCAACCCGCTCTTCTATGCGATCCTCGCGTCCGGCCAGCACCTGATGGTGGGCAAGGCGATGTTCACGATCGGCTGCGCGGTGGCACCCCGCTTCATGTTCGAGAAGTACTACCCCTTCATGAAGCCGGCGGTGCAGCCGGCGATCGTTACCGAGAGCCGGCTCGTCATCGCGATGTGGACGGTCGCGCTCTGGTACGGAATCTTTTTCGTTCCGGGCTTCGGTACGCTGCTCGTGGCCTGGCCGATCGGTCATCTCGGGCTCGGTCTCTTCGTGATGCCCGAGCACACGGGCCTTCCCAGCGACGGAAGCCAGCTCCGCCGCACGCGCTCGACGAAGAGCAACGCGCTCGTGCGCACGGCAATGTGGAACATGCCGTACCATGCCGAGCACCACGAATACCCGGCGGTGCCCTTTCACGCAGCAGCCGCGCTCAGCCACCGTATCGATAAAGACATCGTCCATCGTTCGAGCGGCTATCTCGCGTTCCACGCGGAAGCATGGCGGCGCTCGCTACACTGGAGTTCGAAGGAAACGGGCAGACGCGACTAGCGAGGGGATAGCGGAACCCCGTTCGGCTGATCGTTCCGCTGCAGGTCGATCGGCATTTGCTTCGGGAGTTCCAGGAAATGCAGCCGAAGATCCGGCTCCAGTTGCAGGCGGAGATGCACTCGAGGCGCTCCGACGCGCACGAATCCCTGTGCGCGCTCGGAGAAATCGTACCGATGAACAACCGCGTCGACGACGACAGCCAGCGGCTCGGCATAGACCAGAACCACTTCCTCGCCCGGCTTCAGACGCTGCTCGCGCGATCCGGCCTTGAACGTCAGCTCTTTCTGTGTGCGGTTGAGTACGTGAAGCTCGGGGTTGAGGGAGCAACCCGAAAGGTTCGTCGCCACGATGAGCAAGGCCGCGAGTACGACGGCACGTCCCGATTCACCGTGGCGGATGCCGCGTTCCGGCCTCTCGAAGAACGGGCAGTGGTGAGCGCGACTCGTAGCCACGGCTATCGCATCTCGTAGCGGATCGGCAGGTTCTTCGGCCCGCCGACGAAGGTCGCGAGGGTGTACTTCGGCTCGCCGTCGAGCTCGAGCTTGTCGAGGCGAGGCAGCATTTCGCGGAGGAAGCCGCGCAGCTCCATGCGCGACAGGTGTGCGCCGAGGCAGAAGTGCACGCCGATGCCGAACGCGAGGTGCTCGTTGGCATTCTTGCGAGTGACGTCGAAGCGGAACGGATCCTCGAACACCGAATCGTCGCGGTTCGCCGACAGGTAGGCCATCAGAAGCTGGTCGCCCTTCGCGATCTTCTTGCCGCCGAGCACGTAGTCCTGCTGGGCGTGGCGCATGAAGTGACGCACCGGCGTCGCGAAACGGATGATCTCGTCGACCGCGTTGTCGATCTTCGACGGGTCGTCCTTCAGCATGCGAAACTGGTCGGGATGCCGCGCCAGCAGCTCGAGCCCCGTCGCAAGCGCGCTCGAAGTCGTGTCGTGGCCCGCGGTGGCGACGATCGTATAGTAGCCGGCCGTCTCGAGCTCTCCGAGGGGCTGTCCCTCGATCTTTCCGTTCGCGATCGTGGTCGCGAGATCCGTCGTCGGATGCTCGCGACGGTCGTTCGTCATCGACGCGAAGTACATCGCGAAGTCCATGAGCGCCTCGGCCGTCGCCCGGGCGCGGTCGTCTCCCGCGAACTCCGAGTCCTCGTTGCCGAAAAGCTGCTGCGTGAGCGACAGCATGCGCGGCTCGTCGGTGTCGGGTACGCCGAGGATGCTCATGATGACGCGCAGCGGGTAATAGAGCGCGACGTCGCGCGCGAAGTCGCAGCGGCCGTTCTTCGCAGCCATGCGGTCCACGAATTCCTTCGCGAGCTCGTTGATGCGCTGCTCGAGCAGCTTGCGGAGATTCGCCGGCTTGAACCAGTCGTTCGTGACGGCGCGGTAGTTCCTGTGCTCGGTGCCGTCCATGTGCACGAGGGTCTTGATCTCGACACCCAGATCGGCGCGCTGCAGCGGGGCCAGCTTCGGGAACAGCACCGAATCCATCGTGTTCCAGAACTTCTCGTGCTGACGCTCGACCTCGATCACGTGCTCGTGGCGCGTGACGGCCCAGAACGGCTCGAAGTCCGGATGCTCCACGCGATGGACGGGGTCTTCGCGGCGCAGCGTCGCGGCCGCCTCGTGCCAGCGCTTGTCGTCGGTGTAGGCGACGGGGTCGAGGAAGACGAAGCCGGGATCGGTCATTGCGTTCATCCGTCGGCGCGGTGTCAGGAGCCGTGCCGTGCGTCACAAATCATGGAAGCGTACTGCTGTCGATCACACGATGCGTGTGGGAACCGGCGGGAGGTTGGGCTAGAAACCCGGAGCCGATTCCCGATTGCCCGGGAATCGGGGAGGCTTCCATGCGTCCGTTCCCTCTCGTCGCCTGCCTCGTCGCACTGCTCGCCCTCCCGGTCGCAGCGCCGGCGAAGAACCGCGACAAGCCGAAGCTCACCGAGGAGTCCACGCTTGCGCAATGGAAGACGGCTTCCGCCGAGGCGCGCTCGGAAGTCGCCGTTGCGATCGCGCGCAAGCGCCTCGCCCCAGATGCAGGCAAGCTCGAAGTCGCCACCGCTGCGATGGAGATCAGTGGCTGCCTGACGGCAACCGCGCGCGACCCGCGCTTCGAGGCGTGGGGGGGCGCGCCCCCCCCCGCCCCCGACCGCCACCCGCCCCCGCTCCCCCCGCCACAAA
>CAYYVZ010000303.1:0-6501 GCA_964475235.1 uncultured Myxococcales bacterium
CGCGGAATGAACTCGCTACGCCGCTACACCGACGAAGCCTACGCGCTGCTGCGCATCGTGGCCGGCTTCATGTTCGCCTTTCACGGCGTGCAGAAGACCTTCGGCGTGCTCACCACGCACGAGACCGAGTTTCTCTCGCAGATCTGGATCGGCGGCATCATCGAGCTGGTCGGCGGGGTCGCCATCATGCTCGGTGCGTACGCGCAGATCGCGGCCTTCGTCTGCAGCGGCATGATGGCCGTCGCGTACTTCCAGTTTCACTGGAAATTCCAGGGCGGCCCGATGGTGCTGCCCGGCATGAACGACGGCGAGATGGCCGTGCTCTACTGCTTCCTGTTCCTGCTGATCGCGTGTCGCGGCGCGGGAAAGTGGAGCATGGACGGCGACGACGACTGAATCAGCGTCCCTTCCAGACCGGCTTTCTCTTTTCCACGAACGCACGCTGCGCTTCGCGCGCATCCTCGGTTTTCCGGAGCGGCCGTCCCAGCTCTTCCTGTCGCTTGTAGGCCTGTTCGAGCGGCATCGTGAGCATCTCGCGCACGCCGGCCCTGGTGGCGCGCACCGCGAGCGGCGCGTTCGCGGCCACGGCATCTGCGAGATCGAACGCGGCATCGACCAGTTTCGCACGCTCGACCACGCGATTGACGACGCCGATCTCGAGCGCGCGTGCGGCGGAAAAGGGTCGCGCCGTCAGCATGATTTCGTGCGCGTGCGTCCACGCGATCTGACGAGGCAGCATCACCGCCGCGTGACCGGTGGGGAAGAGGCCGAGCGCGACTTCCTCGAGCGCGAACGTCGCTTCCGGCACGGCGACGCGCATCTCGGACGCCAGCATCATGTCGAAGCCGCCGCCGCGGCAGTGCCCGTTGATCGCGCAGACCAGGGGCTTGCCGAGGTCGAACGCCGCGAGCGTCGCCGTGCCCACCGAGCGGAGCCCTTCGAAGGCCTCGGGGTCGATCTGCTCGCCGCGCGCGAGGGCCTGGGCAACCGGAATCGTCTCGCGAAGATCCATGCCGCTGCAGAACACACGTTCGCCGGCGCCCGTGAGGACGACCGCCCGTACGTCGTCGTCGGCCGCAAGCTCCCGCCATGCGGCGGCAAGCGCGCGCAGGGCGGCAGGGTTGAGCGAGTTCGCCTTGTCGGGCCGATCGATCGTGACGAGGGCCACGTGGGGATGGCCGGCGGGTCTCTCGACGCGAATCGTCATGGCTTCTTCTAGCGAAAATGGCGGAGGGGCAGAACCGGCGCAGGGCTACAGGCGGTTGGAAAACGGGACGGCAGTGTTTCCAAGTGGCTCCCATGACGACCGAATTGCACCAGTCCGCGCTACCCGCACGGGAGCCTCTGCGTTAGGATCCGCCGCCTATGACAACCAGCAACGTCTCCCGTGCCGCGCAGTTCGGCGGAATGCTCGGCCTTGCGGCCGTCGGGTTCGTCGTCGTCGGGGTGGCCTGCGCTGCGCTGCAGGTTCTTCCGGCCTTCGGCGGCTTCCTCGTCATGGTCCTCGGACTCGGCATGGCGCTGGTCGGGCTCGTCACCTCGATCGTCGGCATCGTGGCGACGTCGCCGGGCAAGGGACGGGAAGGTCGCAGCACCGCGATGCGCGGCCTCCTGCTCAGTCTCGGCACCATCGTCGCGCTCGCGATCCCCGCGTCACAGGGTAGCGACGTCCCGCGCATCAACGACATCACGACGAGCCTCGACGATCCTCCGGCGTTCGTGAAGGCGCTCGAGTCGAATCCCGGTCGCGACATGAGGTATCCCGCCGACTACGTGGAGCAGCACCAGAAGGGCTATCCGGACCTGGCCGCGCTCGTGATCGAAGATTCCCCCGATGCCGCGTTCGACAAGGTGCACACCGCGCTCGCCGGGATGCCGCGCATGGCGATCACCGACGAGAACCGCGCGGAAGGCAGGATCGAGGCCACGGAAACTTCCGCGCTCTTCCACTTCAAGGACGACGTCGTCGTACGCATCCGGCCGTTCCAGGACGGCGGCAGCCGCATCGACGTGCGCTCGAAATCGCGCGACGGCAAAGGCGACATGGGTGTGAACGCGAAGCGCATCCGTACGCTGCTCGGCCTCGTGCGCGGATCGGCAACGCCGACAGGCGGACAGGGCGCCGCGCCTGCGGCGGGAGCCGCCGGCAGCTAGATCTTGTCCGCGAGCTTCCACGACCACGATCTACTCGCTCACGTAGACGCATCGCCGCCCGACTGGATCGTCACGCGTACGCGGCGGCTTTCCCGCGAGCTGCTGCTGCGCGTCGCCGCGCTTCGCGCGGCGCACGGCAAGGCCGTCGCCGACACTCCGCCCATCCGCACGCTCGATGCATGGGTCGAGGAGCTCGGCCGCCGCGTGCTCGCGAGCGAGGTCGGCGGTGACTCCGCGCGCGGCCGCATCCTGCTGACCGGCTCTGCCGAACAGCTTCTCTGGGAGAAAGTGATCGGCTCGCTCCCGGGCGATCAGCCGCGCGAGCTCCTCGACGTGGCGGCCCTGGCTGCGACGGCTGCCGATGCCTGGCAGCGCGTCTGTCTCTGGGGCGAGCCGCCGCTCACGCCGGACGCGAGCGAAGACGTGGAAGCATTCCGTCGCTGGCTGCCCGCGTTCCGCGTCCGGCTCGAGGCTGCGGGTCTCGTCACGCGCGCCGAGCTCGTGGGGATCGTGTCGGCGGCGATCGCTCGCGGCAGCCTCGACAGTCTCCTTCCTCGACAGGTCGTCGTTCTCGGATTCGAGCGTGACGACCCATCGCTCACGCGGCTCCTCGATGCTCTTCGCGCCAGGAACGTCCCGGTTGTCGATGTCGATCACGACGCGGGCGCCGCCGCGCAGCCTGTCGTCCTGCGGACGGCGACGCGGGCGGCCGAAGTCCGCACGGTCGCCTCCCGAATCCGTGCCCGATTGCTCGAGGATCCGTCTCTGCGCGTCGCCGTGCTCGCTCCCGAGCTGGCATCGTACTCGACGCTCCTCGAGCGCGTCTTCGAGGAGGAGCTCGATCCTGCGGGCGTCATCGATGTCCGCGGGCGAACGTCGCGCCGCTTCGACTTCGCCGAGGCGCCTGCGCTGGCGGCCTATCCGCTCATCGCCGGTGCTCTCGACATCCTCTCGCTCGACGGCGGCACGATCTCTTTCGAAACGGTTTCGCGATTGCTCCTGTTCGCGCTGCCGCGGCCTCGCGGCAAGACCGGCGCCGATCCCGGAAGCGAGCGTGCGCGGCTCGATGCCGAGCGCACGGGACGTGGTGTGCTCGAAGCGGGCCTGCGACGCTCGCGCGCAGCCAGGCTTCGCCTCGCCGGCGGGAAGGGCAGCGTCGCAGTCGAAGCCGCCAAGGCCGGACTGACCGATCTCGCGAATCGCCTCGGCGCGCTGTCGCAGAACATCGACGAGCAGCGCGGAGTGCGGCGTTCGCCGGGAGCGTGGCGCCGCGAGTGGATCGGGCGCCTCGATCTCGCCGGCTGGCCGGGCGCTCTCGACGATCCGGTCGAGGGACTGCTGTTCCGCCGCTGGCGAGACGCGATGGAGGAGTTCGCGCGACTGGAGATCGTCGAAGGCTCGATGACCGAAGCGCAGGCGGTGGCGCGTCTTCGAACGATCTGCGGATCGACCCCGGTGCAGCCGACCTCGGAGGGGCTGAGCGTGCGGGTCCTCAACCTGCTCGACGCGTCCGGCCTCGAGTTCGACCTCGTGTTCGTGATCGGGATGACGGGGACGTCGTTTCCGGCCGCGCCGCGTCCGAATCCGCTTCTCCCGGTGGCGTGGCAGCGATCGCAACCCGGAATGCCGCGTGCGTCCGTCGAGGGAGAGCGAGCGCTCGCGGATGCCGTATGGAAGCGTGTGCTGCGCAGCGCGCCGGAGATCCTCGTGACGTGGCCGCGCACGGGCGAGAGCGGCGAAGACAACACGCCGAGCGCGCTCGTCGCCGAGCTGCCGTCTCTCGATGCCGCGCCGCAGGAAGGCGAGCCGTGGTGGCTGCGCGCGGCGGCGCCTTGCGAGCTTCGTCCGGCCGACGAGCTTCCGCCGCCGCTCGTGCGAAGCGGTGGATCGTCGATCCTCATGCAACAGTCTTCGTGCGCGTTCCGCGCGTTCGTGGCGACGAGGCTCGCCGCCGAGCGGCTCGGCAAGGTCGAGCCTCAGCCCGATGCCGCCCGGCGCGGGACGCTCGTGCACCGTGCTCTCGAGAAAGCGTACACGTGGAAGCCGAGCCGCGGCGATCTGCAGGGCATGAGCGACGAGAACGTCGCGGAGCTGGCACGGGACGCAGCTCGCGAAGCCGTCAAGGACGATCCGGCGTTCTTCGAGCACGCCGCCGACCTCGAGGAGGTGACGCGGGCGTGGCTCGCGCAGCTGGTCGAAGGCTGGCTGCTCTACGAGCGCGACCATCGCGACGACGACTGGACGGTCGAGCTCACCGAGCAGCCGTTCACGCTCCGGTTGCCGCGCGACGCGGCCGATCCGCTGCGCATTTCCTTCCGGCCCGATCGCATCGACCGGACGGGCGACGGCATCGCGATCCTCGATTTCAAGACGTCGGGAACCGCGAAGAAAGCCGGGCTGTGGGCCGGCGAGCGCCCCGACGATCCGCAGCTTCCGCTCTACCTGGTGTTGCTCGAGCAGGAGGGCCACCGCGTGGACGCGCTGGCATTCGCGAATCTTTCGGCGCGCGACTCGAGCTCTCTCGACGGGCTCGCCGCGAGCTCGATCGGCCCTGCTTGCGGGCCGCCGAGCGCGCGGCAGCGCACCTTTCCGACCGATTATCGCGAAGCTGTCGCTTCGATGCGCGCGAGCATCGAGACGCTGGCGCGGGACTATCTCGCGAGCGTCGTCACGGTTGGGCCGAAGAAGCTCAAGGTCTGCGAGTACTGCGGCAGCCAGGCGTTCTGCCGCCTGAGCGAGCTCGGCGGGATCAACGAAGAAGACGACTCGGAGGACGAAGCGTGACGGCGGCCGGCGAAGGCCTCCGCGACGCGGAAGCGCGCCGCAAGGCGATCGACGTCGCGAAGAGCTTCATCGTGCAGGCGCCTGCCGGAAGCGGAAAAACCGGCCTGCTCGTTCAGCGGTTCCTCGCGCTGCTCGCGCGGGTGGACAGGCCCGAGGCGGTGCTCGCGATCACCTTCACGCGCAAGGCCGCGGGCGAGATGCGGCGCCGCATCGTCGAGGCGCTGCGCGCCGCGACCCTGCCTCCGGAACTGCCTGAGGAAGAGTTCCGCCGCGTGACACGCGAGCTGGCGCTGGCCGTGCTCGAGCGCGACGCCGCGAAAGACTGGGGACTCCTGCACTCGCCGTCGCGCCTGCAGGTCTTTACGATCGACGGCTTCTGCTCGCGGGTGGTCGCGGGGACGCCGCTGCTCTCGCGCCTCGGCAGCACGCCGTCGGTCGTCGACGACGCCGAGCCGCTCTACCGCGAAGCCGTCCGGCGCACGCTCGCACCGGCGGGCCGCGAGCTCCTCTCGGGTGAGCTGGGAGTGCTGCTCGAGCGCTACGAGATGGGGCTCGAACGGCTCGAGAACCAGCTCGTCGAGATGCTGCGTCACCGCGATCAATGGAGCGAGGCATTCTTCGACAGTCGTCACAGCGAAGAGAGCTGGGCGGTCGAGGTCGAGAAGGCCTTCGAAACGGCGATGCGTGCGGAAGCGGCGTCGCTTGCGGCCGACCTCGAGCCGGGCATCGTCCAGCGCATCCACGATCTCGCGCGCCTCAGCCGCGCGGCCGGCGGCGGGACGGACTGGCCGACCCTCGGCGATACGGATCTTCTGGGTGCCCACCCCGAGTCGCTCTCTGCTTGGCGT
Organism: uncultured Myxococcales bacterium; assembly: GCA_964475235.1. GTDB lineage: Bacteria > Desulfobacterota > Binatia > UBA1149 > CAITLU01 > DATNBU01. The sequence goes on from CAYYVZ010000303.1 coordinate 5,787, forward strand.
CAGGCCGCGTGCCTGCTGCTGAAGGACAACCAGCTTCGCAAGCGCGGAACCACCGACAAGGAGATTCACGCCGGCGATCGCGCGCTCAAGGCGCTGTTCGGCGAGCTGTGGGACGAAGTCACGATGGCGCCGGCGTCCGCCGCGACGCGGCGATTCAAGGCGCTGCGCTCGGCCGCGAAGCTTCCGCTCACTCCGCTGTTCTCGGCCGGCGGCCGCGACGCGGTCGCTGCGTTCATGGGTGTGCTCCGGCACGCCTACCTTCACCTCTGGCAGGTGTTTCGCGAGCGCCGCCAGGTGGATCACGTCGAGGTGGCGATGCGGGCGGTCGAATCCCTCGCCCCCGGCGAGACGCTCGAGAAGCTCGACGCCCGCATCGAGCACATCCTGATCGACGAGTTCCAGGACACCAACGTGCTCCAGTGCAACCTGCTGCGAGGGCTCGCCAAAGGCTGGCAGCCCGGCGACGGGCGAACGGTCTTTCTCGTCGGCGATCCGATGCAGTCGATCTACCGTTTCCGCAAGGCCGAGGTCGGCCTGTTCCTCGCTGCGCGCTCGAACCCGAAGTTCCTGCCGGACGTCGCGATCGAGGAGGTGTCCCTGTCCGTCAACTTCCGTTCGACACGCGCCGTCGTCGAGTGGGTCAACGAGACGTTCCGCGCGCTTCTCGGGAGCCGCAACGACGCCATGCGATCGCTGGTCGCAGTCGCTCCTGCCC
>CAYYVZ010000304.1:0-6475 GCA_964475235.1 uncultured Myxococcales bacterium
AGGTCGGCGCGAGGTTGGCTCCGGCCATGTCGACCTCCCATTCCGGGAAGCGCTGGAGCATCTCGTCGAGCACGATGCGCCCCTGGAGACGGGCCAGCGCGGCGCCGAGGCAGAAGTGGGCGCCGAACGCGAAGGAGATCGGCGTTCCTCCGCCCCGGCCGGGCCGGAAGATATCGGGCTCGTCGTACACCGCAGGGTCGTGGTTGGCCGCCGAGAGGAAGACGAGAATCGGTTCCCACGGCCCGATTTCGACGCCGCCGATCGTCACCGCCGCGAGCGGAACGCGCGCGACGAACAGCGTCGGGGTCTCGTATCGCAGGAACTCGTCCACGAACTGAGGCACGGTCCAGCGTCCTTCGACCGCGTCTCGGTAACGTGACGGCTCCGAAAGCAGCACCGACATGCCGTTCGCGAAGAGGTCTCGCGTCGTGCGATGCCCCGCCGAATAGAGCGTGGCCGCGAGCGAGAGCAGCTCCACGCGCTGAAGTCTCTCGCCTTCCGCTTCGGCGGCGAGCAGCGCGGACAGCAGGTCGTCGCCGGGATTGCGTGCGCGTTCGTCGAGTAACGCCGCGAGATACGCATGGAACTCCTCGGCGGCAGCGATGGCGGCCGCCTTCTTCTCCGGCGCAACGTGCACGCCGAGCAGCGGAGCGACGGCATCGCTCCAGCCGGTGAGACGGTCGCGGTCGGCGGGCGGCACACCGAGCATCTCGGAAATCACCAGCGACGGAAGCTGGTGCGCGAAGCGGTGCAGCAGGTCGATCTCGCGTTCGCCCTCGAGGCCGTCGATCAGCTCGTTCGCGGTCTTCTCCATCCACGGCCGCAATAGCATCGTACGGCGCGGGGTGAACGCCTTGGAAACGATGCCGCGCACGCGCGGGTGGTCGGGCGGGTCGAGGAAGTTGATGCGGTGGCTCATCTCGTCGCGCGCGGCGCCGGGCGGCAGACCGTCGAGGTAGCGCATCGCGATCGGGCTCGACCCGCACGACGGATGATGGAGGGCTTCGAGCGCTTCCGCGTGCCCCGTCACCATCCAGAAGCCGCTCTCCAGCCGCTGGACGGGGCCGCTGCGGCGGATCTCCGCGAAAAGCGGATACGGGTCGGAGATGTTCTCGAGGTCGGTCGGGTCGAAGGCGAGCATCAGTCCTCGCTGTCGGTCAGCAGCAGCTCGAGGATCTTGTCGCGCGACGCTCTTGCGTCCTCGCGGCCCAGCTCGACGAGTCGGTCGGTGAAGATGCGGTCGAAGTAGATGTACGAGAGGAAGTCCGCTTCGTCCTCCGGCACGCCCATGGTGGCCGAGCGCTTGATGAGCTCCGCGATGAGGCTCGGCGATTCCGCCCGGCCTTCCGGGCTGTGGTAGCACTCGGCGGCGATACGACCGATGTCGATCGACGGCGACTGCATGAAGGCGTCGATGTGCCGGTACTCGGCGCCGCGCACGGCCCGCAATGCAGGCGCGAGCCGCTCTGGGAAATCTTCCCCGAAGATCTCCTGCCCACCTTTCAGCATCGCGTTGACGACCTCGAGCTGGCGAAGCTCGTGCTCGATGGGATCGAGCAGGATCACGTCGAGAACCTTGCCGAAAAGGAAGGCCGGATGCGCGAGTGCCTCGGCGGACGTCTGATCGACGCTTTGCCGCTTGTTGAGACGCTTGCCGACCCCGACCACGAGGACCTTCTCGGCGGCGAGGCGCACGACCGGAGAAAGCGGTGTGTTGAGCCGAAGGCCTCCGTCCACGTAGAAGCGCTCGTCGATGCGGACCGCAGGAAAGAGAAACGGGATGGCCGCCGACGCGCGCACGTGCAGGTCCGTGATTCCGGTGATGACGGCATCGACGTGAGGATCGTAGAGCCACGGCGTGGTATCGGCCGCCGGTCCGTCGAGGAAGATGCGCACGACGCCGTTGCTCACGTCGGTCACCGTCGTGCACAGAACGGCGGGCCGGCCCGAAGCGAGATTCGCGCGCAGGCGGTGCCACGGGATGCGCGTCCGGACCAGCTCTTCCAGCGGCCCCACGTCCACGAGGCCGCCTTTCACTTGCGGCGCGCCGTCGCCGCCGTCCTCACGCGCCCGCAGGAAGCCGATGCTGCGAAGCGGAATCCCGACGAAGTCCGTCCACGAAACGCGCAGCACGCTGTCGAAGTGCATGCTGCTCCACGTCTCGACGAGGAGCCTGGCCCTCTCGACCGGTTTCATCCCGCTCGAGGACGCGACGTAGGCCGCATGGATCGCACCCACGGAGCTGCCGCTGACGATGTCGAACTCGAAGTCGCTGCCGAGCTGCGGGTAGATCTCCTCGAACAGGTAGGAAAGCACCCCCGCTTCGTACGCCCCGCGCGACCCGCCCCCCGAAAGCACGAGCGCCGCCCGCTTCTTCCCCCTGGACTCTTCCCTGCTCACCGCGCGGAAAGATAGCACGCACCCACGCCGCCGCGACGCGCGGGGGCCTTGCGCGCGTGTCTGCAACTTGCCCGGTTTGGCGGGGGGCTCTAGATAGGCGGGTTCCATGTCCCTCGTCGTCATAGAGAACTGCGACCTTCTGTTCGGCGCGCGGCCGATCTTCTCGGACCTGAACCTGCGCATCGGCGAGGAGGACCGGATCGGCCTGATCGGCCGCAACGGGTCGGGCAAGTCGTCGCTGCTGCGGGTCCTGGTGGGCCAGCAGGAGATCGACCGCGGCGCCGTGAGGCGGGCGGGGACCATCCGCGTGGGCTACCTGCCCCAGGAGCTCGAGGTCGCCGGCGGCAAGACCCTGCTCGATTCCATTCTTTCGAGCATTCCCGGCCGTGCGCGGCTCGAAGAGACGCTCGAGCTCGTCGAGCACGAGCTCGCCGAAGCGACGACCGTCGACGAACAGATGGAGCTGTCGGAGAAGCTCGCGACGCTCCACGACGACCTCTCGCACGTCGACACCACTTAGTCGCCGCACGAGGCCCACCGCATTCTCGACGGGCTCGGTTTCAAGAGCGGCGACGCGCCGCGCGACCTCAGCGAGTTCAGCGGCGGCTGGAAGATGCGCGGCGTGATGGCGTCGCTGCTGTTCCAGAAGCCCGACCTCCTGCTCATGGACGAGCCGACCAACCACCTCGACGTGACGACGGTCGGCTGGCTCGCGGACTTCCTCAAGCGCTACCGCAACGCGATGATCCTGATCTGCCACGATCGCGACTTCCTGAACGAGCAGGTCTCGCGCATCGTCTCGTACGAGCCCGAGGGCGTACGGCAGTACTCGGGCAACTACGAGGATTACAAGCGCCAGCGAGCGGAGGAGGCCGAGATCCTCGAGCGGCGCGCGGCCAACCAGGCGCGCATCCGCGAGCAGACCGAACGCTTCATCACGCGCTTTCGTGCGCAGGCCAACAAGGCTGCCGCCGTGCAGAGCCGCGTGAAAACGCTCGAGAAGATGGAAGACGTGACGCTTCTCCAGAGCGAGAAGTCACTGCGCTTCAAGTTCCCGCCCTGCGAGCGCGCCGGCGTCGACACGGTGCAGCTGCAGGGGCTCGGGCATCACTACGGTCCGGTCAAGGTGTTCGACGGCGCCGAGGGGATCGTGCGGCGCGGCGACAAGGTCGCGATCATCGGGCCGAACGGCGCGGGCAAGACGACGCTGCTGCGCATCCTCGCGGGCGAGATCGCGCCGGCGAAAGGAAGCTTCAAACTCGGACACAACGTGAAGGTGGGCTACTACGCCCAGCACGTCACCGAGAAGCTCGACATGCGCAACTCCATCTTCGACGAGGTCTGGCAGAACAGCGCGTACGACGACCTCACGCAGGTGCGCAACGTGCTCGGCACCTTCCTGTTCTCGGACGACGACGTCGACAAGAAGATCTCCGTGCTCTCGGGCGGCGAGAAGGCGCGCGTCGCCCTTGCGCGACTCATGGTCGATCCGGGCAACCTCTTGCTGATGGACGAGCCGACCAACCATCTCGATCTCGAGTCGTCGGAGGCGCTCGCCGAGGCGCTCGAGACCTACGACGGCACGCTCGTGTTCGTGAGCCACAACCGCAGCTTCGTGCGCCACCTCGCGACGCGCGTCTGGTACGTGCACGACGGCGTGGTCGAGGAATTTCCCGGCACGATGGACGAGTTCCTCTACCATCTCGCGCAGCAGCGCTCGCGGATGGAGAAGGCGGAGAGAAGCGGACGCGCCGAGGCGAAGGCGGCGGCTCTCGATGCCAAAGCAGCAGCGCAGCAGCCGGCCCCCGGCAGGAAAGACGCGAAGACGGACGCTTCCGCTGCCGCGGCGAAGCCCGAACCTCCGCGCGCCGCCGGGCCGCAGTCGAAGGAAGACCGCGCGCGCGACCGTGCGAAGGAACGCGAGCATCAGAACAGGCGCCGCGCCCTCGAGAAGAAAGTCCAGGACTACGAGAAACGCATCGCCGATCTCGAGACCCTGCAGACCGGACGCAGCAACGAGCTGTCGCAGCCTGAAGTCTACGCCGACCAGGCGAAGTACGGCTCGCTGCTGTCGGCCTACACCGAAGACCAGAAGAAGCTGGAAGAGCTGATGCTGCGCTGGGAGCAGGCCCAGGCGGAGCTGGGGGAAGCCCAATGAGAGGCCCGTCGTGAGCGAAGTGCAAGGTCAGTCGTGAGCGATTCCGGGAAAGGCGCTGTGCCCGTACGAGATGCTCTCTACTCGATCGGCCAGGTCGTGAAGCATCGCTTCTACCCGTTCCGCGGTGTCGTCTTCGACGTCGATCCGACGTTCGCGAACACGGAAGAGTGGTGGCTGTCGATTCCGGAAGACAAGCGTCCCGTCAAAGACCAGCCCTACTACCACGTGCTCGCCGAGAACGCGGAGACGACGTACGTCGCCTACGTTTCGCAGCAGAACCTGCTGTCGGACGAAGAGGGCGGTCCGTGCCGCCACGAGATGATTCCGGAGCTCTTCGACGGGCTCGAGGGCGGTCGCTACCGGTTGCGCCGGCGGCAGGAGAACTGAGCCCGCTACCCGCGCGCCGCGTCCGCGATCGTCGGCCACGGCATCGCTTCTTCCAGCGCGAATGAAAGCTCGAGAAGTCGCCGCTCGGCGCCGACGTTTCCTGCCAGCTGGACGCCGACCGGCAGGCCTTCGGCGCTGCGGGCAAGCGGAAGCGACACCGCGGCACCGCCGCTCAGGTTCTGCACCGGCGTGAATGTCGCGTATCTCTTCAGGCGTTCGAGCGCCTGGTCGTGGGGGACGTCGGGGCTGATGTAGCCGAGAGGAACGGGCGGCTGCGCGAGCGTGGGCGAGAGCAGCACGTCGTAGCGCTGGAAGAGCGCATCGTAGCTCCGCCCGAAGCGTCTCAGCCTCCACAGGATTCCGGGCATGCGGCGAAGGTTGCGGCGGAAGAGATCCGCGAGCGCCATGCTCCACTGGTCGAGCTTCGAATGATCGTAGTCGCGGCCGAAGACGCGCTTGCCGAACAGGCCCATCGAGTACGGCGCGAAGCCCCAGTAGACGATGAAGTCGTCGGTCAACTGGTTGTCGAACGGGCACGGGATGCGATCGACCGAATGCCCGAGCATTTCGAGCGCTTTCGCCGCACTCTCCGCCGCCGCCGCGCAGTCGGGATGGCTCGGCACACGGTCCGGCGAGTCGGTGAAGCACGCGATGCGGTACTTCGTGCTGCCCGCGCCTTCGACGAGGCCGACGGGTGCCAGGCGCCTCGATCGGCGCACGGACTCCGCGGCTGCAAGGAACGCCGCGGTATCTCGCACGCTGCGCGTCACGACTCCCTGCGAAATGATGTCGATCGGGAAGAACTTGGCGCCGTCGGCGGGCACGAGGCGTCCGCGCGAGGGCTTGAGCCCGACGAGCCCGCAGCACGACGCGGGAATGCGAATCGATCCGCCGCCGTCGTTCGCGTGCGCGATCGGCACGACGCCGGCGGCGACCATCGCTGCCGATCCGCCGGAGGATCCTCCGGTCGAATGTCCGGTGTTCCAGGGATTGCGCGTTGCGCCCGTCGCCAGGGATTCCGTGGTGGCGGTCAGCCCGAGCTCCGGAAGCGTCGTCTTGCCGAGGCTCACGAGGCCCGTGGCGAGCATCTGCTCCACGTATCCCGAAGATTTGTGGTTGGGTCTCGCCGGAAGCGCGGTCGAGCCGAGGCCGAGCGGCGTTCCCTCGACGGCGTCGGTGTCCTTGATGAACGTCGGCAGGCCCGCGAAGCGTCCCGCCACTCCGGCGCGGGCTCGCGCGAGTGCTGCGTCGTACGTCTCGCAGACGATCGCGTTCAGTTCGGGATTGACGGCTTTGGCGCGCTCGATCGCCGCCGCGACGACTTCCTCGCTGCTGACCTCGCGGCTTCGGATGCGCCCGGACAGCGCGACGGCGTCGAGATCGCCGAGCGCGTCGTCGCAGTAGGCGGAGACGAGCGTGGAAGCGGAATCGGGTGGGGCGGCGCGAAGAGGGTTCACGACTGTCTCTTGTAGCGGATCCGGCGAGAATCGTCGCACCCCGATCTGCACGGGCAAATCGGGGACGGATCCC
>CAYYVZ010000305.1:0-6394 GCA_964475235.1 uncultured Myxococcales bacterium
CGGGAACTTCGCCCGGCGCCGCGCGCTCCCGCCGCACCGGTCGTCCGAGTTCCTCGCGAGCGCGCGCCGCAACTCGGCGTCGATGCCTCCTGGTGCGGTGACAGAACTTCAGCGACCGAATGACGAGCCCGCCCCGACGCGAGAACTGCATGGTCATCGCGTAGCTTTACCCACGTAGATCTACCCGAACACGACGCGTTCTGTTCACACACGCTTCGCACTTTTGTCCCGCAGAAAGGTGGTTGTATTGGCGCAGCCTGGGGGCCACGGTAAGCCAAACCGTCCCGGGGGAATTCGCCATGCGCCCACATCCTCTGCTGCCCGCCGGCCTCGCGATCGCATTCGTCGTCACTTCCGCCCTTCCCGCGAGCTCGTTCACTGCGCCCGTGCAGCGCTGCCGCGCTTCGGTTGCGAACGCGGCTGCGAAGATGACGCGGGCGTCGCTCCGTGCCTTCTTCGGTTGCGCCAAGGCGAGAGCGCGCGACGGTGCATTCGTCGACGACGATTGCACCGACCTCGATCAGGCCGATCTCAAGGGAAAGGTCGCCGACAAGGAGGACACCTTCGCCGAGGCCCTCTTCGGCGACAAGAGCAAGTGCACGGGAATCGCGCCGATCGATGCGCTCTACGCCCAGTGTCCCCCGCCGTGCAACGACGCGGTCCCCGCCGTGACCACCTTCACCAACGTCCACGACTGCATGCTCTGCCTGGAGCGTGCCTACCTGGCCGACCTGGCGGACGAAGTGTTCGGCACTCCCGTCACGCCGCTCGAGCGAGTCGATGCACGCTGCCAGGCAGGCATCACGAGGTCGTCGGCGCGACTGGTGAGCACCGTGCTCAAAGACGTGATCCGCTGCGAGCTGCAGGCCGAGAGAGACGGCGGCGCGGCGATCGCGACCTGCACGGACACCGGCTTCCCGAGCGAGCTCGTCACGGAGAAGGGTCTCCGCACCGCCGAAGCCGTCAACGACAGCTGCAGCGCCGCCGACTTCGGCAATCTCGACAGCTGCGACACCGCGACGCCGGGCGAAGGCACCTGCGTGACCGACCGGAGCACCGAGGTGGGCCAGCCGCTGGCAACCTACTTCCTGCAGCTCTCGACGCTGTGCGGCGACGGCGCCATCCAGTCTCCCGAACAGTGCGACGACGGCGGCGAATCGGCCACCTGCGACAACGACTGCACCTTCGCCGTCTGCGGCGACCGCAAGGTCAACGCGACCGCCGGAGAGCAGTGCGACTCGAGCCAGTGCTGCGCGGCTTGTCTGTTCGCGGCCGAGGGAACGGCCTGCAACGACAACAGCATCTGCACGAATCCGGACGCCTGCAATGCGACCGGAAGCTGCATCGGAACGGCGGCGCCTGACCCGGTCTGCGAAATGGCCGGCCCCCGCGACTCCGTGCTCGTGCTGAGAAACAAGACCAAGCAGAGGAAGGACCTGCTGCTGTGGAACTGGAACAGGGGTCCCGACGCGCCGGCGTTCGCGGACTTCCCGATCGCCAGCCCTTACACGCTGTGCGTCTATCGCAACACCGACGCGACGCCCTCTACACTTCGCACCATCCGCTTTGCGACCAATTCGCGGAAGTGGCGGAACGTCAACAACAAGAAGTACAAATACGAAGACAAGTCGAAGTATCCGGACGGCATCCGCAAGGCGACGCTCCAGCCCGGAGCTCTGAACAAGTCGAAGATCAAGGTGAACGTGAAGGGCAAGCGGCTCAACTTCACGAACCTGGTGACCCAGTTCATCCCTTCGATCGAGCTCCAGCTCCGCAACGCGACGACCTGCTACGGAGCGACATTCAGCGGGCCGCTGACGAACGCGGACAGGTTCAACGCCCGGAACGACTGAACCGGGACATTGCGCGTGGACATTGCTCCGCGAGGCCGCCGGACTGGCGATTCCGCGTCGCACGTCGGCGGCTGATGCCCGAGACGATGGGCGTGTGATTCGACACGAGTGCCCAGCGATCTCTTGATTGGCCCCCGCCGACTCGGCATGGTCGGTATTGGGGGGTTCCATCACATGATCAGTGCTTTCACCGCCGCAGTCGCGGCGAGTCAGGCACTCGATACGGCGCGCTGCCGGACGAGCGAGTTCGACGCGGCCGACACGGGCTCGGACACTCCCGCCAAGTTCAAGGCGAAAGCGAAGTAGCGACGAATCCGGAGTTTTGCACTATGGCTACCGAGTTCTCTGGCGCGCGAGGGCTGCGGCTCTTCTTCGTCCCTGCGGTCTTCCTCGCGTTCGGCTTCGCCTCGATGCCGCTGCCCGTCGAGGCCGGGGAGAAGGCGAAGCACGTCCGCGAAATCCTCCGGTCGGATGGAAGCGTCGATCTCGAGAGCGGCCTTATCGGGGCGCTCGACCTCTCGGGATACAGCATGGAGACCGGCGAGGACGGAGCTCCGCGCTTCTTCGCCGAGGGCGCGCCGCGCTCGCATACGGGGAATCCGGACGATCACTGGTCCGGGGATTTCGCAGGCCCGGCGGGAACGAACGATCGCGTGTTCGCGCTCGCCGTCATCGGCACCACGCTCTATGCGGGAGGCGCGATCGATACAGCCGGCGGGCTCGCCGCAAGCCGCATCGCGATGTGGGACGGCGGCGGGTGGGCTCCGCTCGGAAAGGGGATCACGAGCCCCGACACGACGGCGCGGGTTTACGCGCTCGCCGTGATCGGCACCGATCTCTACGTTGCCGGCAAGTTCGTGAAGGCGGGCGACGTGACCGCGAACGGCATCGCGAAGTGGAACGGCTCCGAGTGGTCTGCGCTCGGCAGCGGGTTCAATGCAGGAGCCACGGCGTATGCGCTCGAGGTGATCGGCAGCGAACTTTACGCCGGCGGTGATTTCACGACAGCCGGCGGAGTCACAGTGGGACGCATCGCAAAGTGGAACGGAGCTGCGTGGTCCGCGCTCGGCACGGGGACCAACGCGGGCGGCACCGTGCGGGCGCTCGAAGCCGGCGGGACCGATCTTTACGCGGGCGGCACCTTCACGAGCATCGACAGCGTGGATGCCAAGCACATCGCTAAGTGGAACGGCGCGGCGTGGTCGGCCCTCGGGACCGGGACCGAAGGGACCGGCGTCTTCGCACTGGCCGCGGACGGGGCCGATCTTTACGTCGGCGGTGATTTCGCGATGGCCGGCGGTGTCTCGGCAAGCCGCATCGCGAAGTGGAACGGAAGCCTCTGGTCGGCGCTCGGCGCCGGCGTCGGGTCGCCCGGTCTTCCGAAAATCACTGCTCTCGCCATGGTCGGCGGCGATCTTTACGTCGGCGGCGGGTTCCTTACCGCCGGCGGCCAGAGCGCCCTTTACGTCGCCAAATGGGACGGCGACGCGTGGTTTCCGCTCGACACAGGGATGGCCGGAGGACTCGTTGCGGTCGATGCCCTGGCGGTAATCGGCGACGATGTCTACGCCGGCGGATCGTTCACCAGTGCAGGCGACGCGACGGCGTCGTACGTCGCGAAATGGGACGGCGAAGACTGGTCGGAGCTCGGCGACGCCGGCAACGGCGGCTTCCCCTCCGCGGTGTTCAGCGTGCGGGGCACGGATCTTTACGCAGGCGGCAGCGTTCCAACCACGATCAAGGGACTCGAGCTCAAGAACATCGGCCGGTGGAACGGCTCGGGCTGGTCGGCGCTCGACGGAGGGGTTCTGGGAAACGTGTCGGACATGGCCTGGCTCGGCGACGACCTCATCGTCGTGGGGAGCATCTCCAAAGCCGGCGACGTGACTCTCAAGAACGTCGCGCGCTGGAACGGGACGACTTGGTCGGAGGTGGGGACACCGGGGCCCACGGCCGTTCTCTACGCCGTCGCCGTCAAGGACTCGAACATCTACACGTCGGGATCGTTCAATGGCTTCGTTACGTACGTGTGGAAGTGGGATGGACTCGCGTGGAGCTCAATCGGCGAGGTCACCGGCGAACCCCGGTCCGTGCACGCCATGGCGTTCCTGGGCAACGAGCTGTACATCGCCGGCCAGTTCGAGGCTGTAAACGGAGTTCCTGCCAAGAACATCGCCAAGTGGAATGGAACGACGTGGTCTGCGGTGGGCGCCGGCGCGAGCGACCCCGTATTCGCACTGCACGTCGTCGGGCCGAACCTGTACGTCGGGGGCATCTTCTCGAGCATCGACGGAGTGTCGGCGAACAAAATCGCGAAGTGGAACGGAACCGCCTGGTCGCCGCTCGGAGCCGGCCTTTCGGGCGGCACGATGCTCAACGGCCGCGTCGACGACATCGCCGGGACGGACGACGAGCTCTACGTGTGCGGATCCTTTGCAGAAGCCGGAGGCGCGCCGGCGAACATCGTTGCAAAATGGAACGGCAACGCGTGGTCGAGCATCGGCTCGCCGAACGCACTGAAGTACTACACGACGGCCAACGCCGTCGTTGCCGCATACGCCATCGAACCTGTCGGTCCCGACGTCTACGTCTCGGGGTCCTTTACGATCGCCGGATACAAGGAATCGCGTTTTCTCGCACGGTTCCCTCGCGAAGCCGGCGGCGTCTGCGGAAACTCCACCATCGACGAAGGCGAGGACTGCGACGACGGCGACGAGAGCTGGGCGGCGGGCGAGGCCTGCAACGAGATCTGCCTTGCGGTGGCGTGCGGCGATCCGAACGACTCCGGCACCGTCACGACGTCGGATGCCCAGTTCGCCCTGCGCGCGTCGGTCGGGTCTGCCACCTGCGCGCTCGAGGTCTGCGACTCGAACGGCAACGGCACCGTCACGACGCCCGACGCCCTTCTATTGCTCAAGGCCGCAGTCGGCCAGCAGGTCGTCCTGCAGTGCTCCTGAGTTGGCTCGAGCCGGCGTACGGAAATGGCGCAGGAGCGCGTCGAACTCCTTTCCACGAGACGGCGTGCAAGCCGGGAGCACGTGGGGCTGCCGTTGCCACACAATGCCCCACATCCGCGCTCCGTCGCAATCGCCTCCCCTCGCCGTGCTCCCGCGCCAGTCCGATGATACTGGTCGGACTCACGAAGGAGTCGATCCCGCCGGACCACCCGGGAGGCTCGACGACCGAAGGAGTTCTGAATTGAGCATCCCCCTGCGCCTCATCGTCGTCGACGACAACCCCGACAACTCGCACAGCATGTCGCTCCTGCTCGAAGCGTTGGGACACGAGGCCAGGATCGCTCACAACGGGATCCAGGCGCTCGGGCTTGCGCACGAGTTCCAGCCCGACGCCATGATCATCGACATCGGCATGCCCGGGCTCGACGGCCACGATCTTGCTCGCCGCATTCGCGCCGAGGACTGGGGCAAGGACCTTCTTCTGGTCGCGGCGAGCGGCTGGGGCCAGGACGAGGACAAGCAGAGATCGCTCGAGGCCGGCTTCAACATGCATCTGGTGAAGCCGGTCGAGCTTCGCACTCTCGAAGGGCTGCTGGCGACGATCAAGTAATCGCCGGGCCGTTCGCCGCTCCTACCCTTCCCCCAGCAATCCCTCGAGTATGCTTATTCCGCGTGTCAGCGCCGGAAGATCGGCAGCCGCAGGCACGAGCTCCCGCAAGGCCGACAGGAACGTGGTCCCCTGCCAGTCCTCGTCGGTGTGATCGACGCCGATCGGTATCAGACGCAGGAATTCCTCGTCTTTTCCCTGATACAGATTGATCTCCGCCAGGTCGAAGAAGCACCACGGACTGTCTGCCGGAGGATTCTGCTCCGACTGGACCTTGCGGAGGCGCTCCGCGCGAGCGAGAGCCCGCTTGTCTTTCGGAGACAGCTCGAGTTTTCCCGATTCGGCGGCGCGTAGCTTGAGCGCGTTCAGCAGGGGGTACGGATGACCACCGGAGACCTCGAAAGACTTCTCATACAGCTCGCGTGATTCCGCGCGACGCCCGGCGCGACGCAGAACGCCGCCAAGCGACGCGAGCGCGTCGAAGTCGTCGCCATTGATCGAGATCGCGCGGCGCAACGCGGACTCGCCCGGTGCCGGCTGGCCGTCCATCGGCAACTTTCTCTTCTGCGCGAGTTTGTTCTCGGCGATGCCTTTCTCCCGAAATGCTTCGGCGTACCGGGTGCTCAGCGTTGCCACAGCATCGAACTCTGCGAGGGCATCCTCCCAGCGCCCGCGATCCCGCAGCAGAACACCCAACCGCATCCGCGGCAGCGGGTTGGTGGGGTCGATGGCAGATGCCTGCCGGAACTTTGCCATCGCCGTGCTCCAGTCCTGGATGCGAATGGCATTCTCCGCGTCCATCAGGATCGGCTCGACGTTCGCGACGTTGCGCTGCGCTCGCAACGCCACCCACACAGGACTGTCGATCCGATTGCGGACGAGAGACTCCGTCAGCACGCGAGTGATGAGGGCCCTCGACTCGTCGGCCTGGGCCGCCGGCTGGTACTCGTAGGGGAATGCCTTGATCGAGCTGATGT
>CAYYVZ010000306.1:0-6363 GCA_964475235.1 uncultured Myxococcales bacterium
CGGCCGGATCGACGCGAACGCCGACGTAGAACGGACCGAACTCCGCGAACCACGAGGTCGTCGGGTCGAAGCGCATCTCGGTGATGAGCTTCTTGAACTGCAGCGGATCCTCCGCGTGCAGGCTCACGCCCCACTCCCAGTCGTCGAGGCCGATCGAACCGCCGATCACCTGCGTGATGACTTCGGCGTACTTGTGACCGATCGAGCCGTGGCCGCGCATCATCGCGCGACGCTCCTTCAGCGGCATCGCGTACCAGTTCACGTGCTCGCCGCGCCGCTTGTTCATCGGGTAGAAGCAGATGTAGCGCTGGGGAGGGACCATGCGGAAGAGGCGCTCGTTCATGCGCTCTTTCTGCACGTCCATTTCTTTCGCGAGCGCTTCCTCGTGCTCCGGCGTGCCGGGCGTCAGCCCGCGATCGGCAAGGCGCCGCATCGCCATCGCCTGCACTTCGTAGAGACTCACCTCGATGACGGACAGGTACGAGTAGACGGGCGTCAGGAACTCGAAGAGGCGCAGTCGGCGAAGGCCGAGCTCGATCTCGTTCAGCTCGGCCGGCGTGCGCCGGTAGTGGCAGAACATGAGGTCGCCCTTCTGTGTGACGACGCTGTAGACCTTGGTGTCGCCGCGCTGGGGGCCTGAGCCCAGGCCGTTCAGCCACGCGCGCAGCTCGGACGTGATCTCGCGCCGCTCGCCGGAGTCGAGCACACGCCACGCCGGCCAGTGGACGCTGTAAACGTCGTGCAGCGTGTACCAGCCTTCGATCGTTTGCGGGGCTTCGACGGCGACGAATTCAGGCACGGAGAACCTCTTGGCGCGAGCGATACAGGAAAACGGGATCAGGTCCCAGCAGACAATCGGGATCCGTCCCCGATTTACCGGTCGGTGCCGGTGCCGAGGGTGAACGAGAACGTCGTGCCCTCGCCTTCGACGGACTCGCACCAGATGCGGCCGCCGTGGCGCTCGACGATCTTGCGCACGTACGAGAGGCCGATGCCTTCGCCCGGCGCCGCGTCCGTGCGGAAGCGGCGGAACGGCAGAAAGGCCTTGCCGCACTGCTCCGCCGTCATGCCCATGCCGGTGTCGCGCACGAAGTAGACGGTCTCCTCTCCCTCGCTCCGGCTGCCGATCTCGATCGCGCGCCGCGGCCCGTCGCCCATGTACTTGATCGCGTTGTCCACGAGGTTGCGAAAAACGGCCTCGACCTGCACGCGATCGCCGACCGCGCGCGGCAGCTGGCCGATGACCAGATCGATGCTGCGGGCCTGCGCATGATACGCGAGCGAATCGACGACGCCGCGCACCAGGCCCGCGATGTCGAGATCCTCGAACTCGTATTCGAGGCGCGCGACGCGAGAGAAATCGAGAAGGCGCTGCACCATGCCGTTCAGGCGCTCGACGCTGCGGATGCCGTCCTCGAGCGGCTTGGCAATGCTGCCGCCCGGCACGGCGTTGCCGAAGTCGCCGCCCGACTCGTCTAGGACGCTGCGCAGCTCCTCCAGCTCGTCGAGGGCGATGTGCATGAAGCCGTAGATCGCCGTCATCGGCGAGCGAAGGTCGTGCGACACCACGTGCAGCATCTCTTCCATCTCGCGCGCCTGGCTGGTGAGCATCTCGTTCTCGACCTGCAGGCGGATCGATTCGCGCTCGCGGCTGAGCGTATGGCTGTTCTCGACCGCGATGCCGACGATGCGCGTGGCTGCGCCGAGCACCTTGAGATCCTCGGAGCTGACCGTCGTACCGCGGGCATAGGGCACGAGCAGGTAACCGTAGCGCGCGTTTTCCGTGGCTATGCGCACGACGACGACTGGCGCGCCGCGACCGAGCAGGGAGGAACATTCCGCGATCAGCGCCGGATCGGCATCGCCGTCGTCGAGAAGCGTGACGTCGTCGAGCAGGCTTTCGAGTCCGGCGATGCGGGAGACCGGCACGTGCCGCGATTCCTCCGGTCCGAACAGCGTGAGCTCGTGCTCGCCGGGGACGCGCACCAGGGCGACTCCGCGCTCGAGCGTGGTCGCGTGCGCGAGCACGCCGAGCACGCGGCCGAGCATGGAACCCGGCTCGAGGGCGAGGTTCGTGCTCTCGCTCATGCGGACGAGCGCGTTCGTCTGCCTCCACAGGCGTGCCGTGGCGTCGGCCATGTCGCCGATCGTCGTCTGGTGCGCGATCTCGCGCTCGCAGGCCGCCCAGCAGAGCCGCATCATCTCGGGTGGAAGCTTACCGCACGCATACAGCGTGGCGGCCGGACGGCCGGGCAGCGTCAGCCGGTGTCGTGCAACCGGCGGCGTGTTCTTCGGCATCGCTCCCGCGACGACCTTCCCGTTGCCGTCTTCGAGATAGAACGAGAACGCTCCGGCCGCCGGCTCGGAGAACTCACGGAAGATGTTGTCGAAGGCCGTCCAGCGGATTCGCATGGCCGCGGCGACTCAGGGACGGTGCCAGAGCCCGTCCTTCATCATGAGACGGTTGGTCGGGCGACCGGCAGGAGGCTGGGGCGTCCCCGAGGCGTAGTCGGAATCGCCGGGATAAAGAATGACGACTTCGTCGCCGATGAGGATCTTCGGCAGGATGCAGGGAATGGCTGCGTGCGCGAAAGCCGCCAGCGCGTCCTCGACCTTCGCGAAGTCGCAGAGCCGCTCGAGGCACGCGATGGTCGGCGGCACCAGCTCGATCTCGCGAGCACGGTAACGCTCGAACGCGCGCTCGGGCGTGATCCATTCTCCTTCGGAAGACTCCACGTCGCAGTGGCGCGCCGACTGGCGTTCCGGTGCACGCGCAAGAAAGAAGCGCGTGTCGAAGCGCTTCTTCTCGCGCTCCGGCGTGATCCAGTGCGCGAAGAAGCGCAGCCCCGAGACGTCCACGCGAAGGTCGTCGGCCGCAAGCAGCGCGGGAAAGTCGCCGCCGCGCGCCGAGAGTGCCTCGCGTCCGGCTGCGAGACGCCCGGAGCGCGGGCCTTCTTCCTCGAGGTCCACCCAGTCGCCGGAGCTGGTGCGAGCAAGCAGAATGCCCGACTCCTCGAACAGCTCGCGCACGGCGGCCAGAAGAAGACCGCGGGCGCGATCGGAGTCGTGGTGGATGCGGGCGAGGTCGCCGACGGCTTCGAAGCCCGCGGCAAGCTCGAGCATGCGCGGCTCCGAGTCCTTCGGATCGAGCGCGCCGCCGGGGAAAACGTGGGCGCCGCCGAGAAAGCCCATCCGCGAAGCGCGCCTGACCATGAAGACTTCGATCCCGTCGTCGGTGTCGCGCAGCGCGAGCACGGTCGCAGCGTCGCGGATCGGCGGCGGAGGCGCGTCGGGCGGAGCGAAGTCGAGGACGGAAGACATGTCAGGACCGAGCGGCGGGCTGAGCCGGCCGGACTGCCCGAAGAGAAGGGGACGGAGAAGAAAAGATGGCTGGGGAGGTAGGACTCGAACCTACAATGCCCTGCTCCAGAGGCAGGTGCCTTACCAATTTGGCCACTCCCCAGTGAGCCCCGAGCCGGCGAGGGGCGAACATCCAGACGCCGCTCTCCGTAAATCGATCCAGCCTGGTTCTGGATCACCGGCCACGTCCGACGTTACCTCAGACGTTTTTCTCGCGCCACGTAATGCGGCCGCGAGTAAGATCGTACGGCGAAAGCTCCACCTTCACCTTGTCGCCCGGCAGGATGCGGATGTAGTACTTGCGCATCTTGCCCGAGATATGGGCGAGGACGGTGTGGTCGTTCTCGAGCTTCACCCGGAAGAATGCATTGGGAAGGCTCTCGACGACCTCTCCGTTCACCTCGATCCCGTCTTTCGCCATAGTCTCCTTGGCGGCCAAAGGCCGCGTCTACTGTCCGCCAGAGCGGCATTCGCGCCCGGCTCGACCGCCAAGTCCTAGCAGCCGATCGTCCCGCCCACAACCCACGCGCCGCGAGGGTCCTCGGGCCTCAAAAATCGGGGACGGTGAGCCGCGAGCTGGCGAGCGGCGAACATCCAGACGTAGCTATCTGGAAAATCGGGATCCGTCCCCGATTTTCGCGAGCGTGTTGAGACGGCGCCTTTCGGCCGCTAAGCGTCCTCGGCGCGCGGGCCTGGCCTGCCAATCCGTTCCAGGAGCTATTCCCTTGAGCACCGCCGACTGCCTGCGTACCGAGATCGACGGCCCGATCGGCTGGCTCACCGTGGACCGTCCCGACAGCCGCGGCGCGATGACGCGCGAGATGTGGGCGGCGATGCCGGATCGCCTGAACGGCCTCGCGGGCACGGAGGGCGTTCGCCTCGTCGTCATTCGCGGCAGCGCCGGCCTGTTCATCGCGGGCGCCGACATCACCGAGTTCAACCAGTTCCGCTCCGACCCCGAGCTCGCACGCAAGTACGACGAAGGCAGTAACGGGACCCTCGAGGCGCTCGCGAGGCTCGCGGTGCCGAGCGTCGCGATGATCGACGGGCCGTGCGTAGGCGGCGGGTCGCTGATCGCGTTCGGCTGCGACCTTCGCGTGGCCTCGGAGCGCGCGTTTCTCGCCATTCCCGCCGGGCGCCTCGGGCTTGCGTATCCGCACCACGGGCTCGAGCGTCTCGTCGCCGTCGTCGGCGTAGCGCGCGCGCTCGACCTGCTGCTCACCGGGCGTCGCATCGGTGGCAGCGAGGCCCTGTCGCTCGGCCTCGTGCATCGCTGCTTTGCCAGCGACGAGCTCGAGTCGGGCACGCGCGCGCTCGCGGCCGACGTTGCGAAGATGGCGCCGAAGGCCCTTCGCTACGCGCGCCTCGCCGCGCGGCGCCGCCTCACGGGCATTCTCGATCGCGACGAGATCGACCGCCTCGTCGCGGACTGCTTCTCGAGCGAGGACTACAAGGAAGGAATCACCGCGTTCTTCGAGAAGCGCGATCCGGTGTTTCGCGGCCGCTGACTGGCGCGAAGGGACACCCGTCCCCGAGATTCTCTGCGTGGCGCGCTCTGCGTTGCCGCGCGCACTTCGCTGGTCCCGCCGAAATCCGCGTCTCGGGTCCGGCCGAATTTCGCGCCCCGATGGACCGCCGCCGCCACGCCCCTCGGCGCGCGGATTTTTGCCCCCGACCCGTTCGGTCCTGTACGCCGCCGTTCGGGGGCGTGCGCACCTTTTTGGACATCCGCCGACGAAGTCCAGGAAAATCAGTGAGTTAGAGGCGCCCCCACCGGGGCACGGCATTCGCTTGGGTACTGGCGTCCGAACCAGACGAACCAGGAGCCCGAACGAACATGAGCCTCATCAACACCAAGAACCCGAAGTCGTCCAAGGCCGAATCGAAGAAGCTCGTCTTCAGCGGCAAGCGTGTCGAAGGCACCTGGATCATGGAGACGCAGCTTCCCGTGCCCGTGCGTCGCAGTGCGATGAACGGCAACGTCGTCGTCGCCGACAATCGCCGCGTCCGCACTCTTCACTGAGATGACCCAAAGCGACTTTGCGTCGCGCGCATCGATCTTCGGCGCGCGACGCAAACATCGTCGCGTCCGCTGAATCTTTCGCCCAATCTTGCCATTCCCTTCGCTGCGCGCTTCGTGTTCCATGGAGCCTCCAGCAACGAGGGGGATCCACTCGATGATCAAGCTGCTCGCCGCGCTACTCGCGGGCGTTACCGTCTGCTCGATGCCGCCGGTGGCTCTCGCCGTCACCGACGAAGCGACCGCCGAAGCGATCATGCGCGACTCCGGGATCTGGAAGGAGCTCGGAGAAGTCACTGCGCAGGTTCATGCCGGCGTGACGCGCGCGCTGGCGGACGGAAAGCACGATCGCGAAGCGAGCGTGCTCGCACGCATGGAGAACGCGGTCGATGCGGCCTATGCGCCGCAGCGTCTTCGCAAGAGCGCTCTCGACGTCGTTCTCCAGGACCTGGACGAGACGCACCTGCCGGCGATCCGCGACTGGTATGCGAGCAGGACCGGCACGGCCATCGCCAACATCGAAGACTCCGCGCCGGCCGACAAGGACGCGCGCGACAAGCTGACCGAGAACGGCGCGGTCGTGCTGAAGGAGTCGCTTCCGTCGCGGCGCGCGCTGCTCAGGACGATCCTGGCCGCGTCGCGCGCCGTCGAGATCACGTCCCAGCTCACCATCAATTCCACGGTCGCGGCATTGCGGGCCATCGCCACGGCGAATCCCGAGGCTCCGATTCCCAGCGAGGAAAGGCTGCTGACCGAGCTCGGCGAGGCGCGACCTCGCATCGAAGAAGCGCTCTCGAACGAGTTCCTTCAGGTCTGCGCGGGCATGTACGCCGACGTCTCCGACGAGAATCTGCGCGCGTACGGCGACTTCCTCGACTCGCCCGCGGGCCGTCACCTGACCGTCGTGCTCGCGAACGCGATCGATGCGGCGCTCAGCGGCGGCGCGAAGCGGCTCGGGCGCGAGATCGTCCCCGCAAAAGGAC
>CAYYVZ010000307.1:0-6343 GCA_964475235.1 uncultured Myxococcales bacterium
CGTACCCCAGCTAAACGGTAGGCCCGTAGCGTTTTTATCTGGTCTAAGCATTCGCGAGAGAGGGCTCTTCCAGCGGTGCTTAAGACTGCTACGTCCGCTCGATTCTCAAGAGAAGGAGTTCCTGAATGAATACGTGGTTTCGCAAAGTCGGGATGGGCGCCCTGGCCCTGACGCTCGCCGGCGTGCTGGGCGGTTGTAACAACGGAAGCGGGGGCGGCGGCCTGATCCGCCTGTTCTTCGGGATCAACGGGCAGGGCAACTGCACGCAGGTCATCGTGGACGTCAACTTGGACGATGCGGACGCCACCATCGCACGCGATGAGTTCGGTGACGTTCAGTGCGTCATCAACGCAGCGCTCGACAATGCCGGCTGCGACATCACCTTCACCGAGTTCGAGAACGGCGACCTTCGCGCCATCATCTCGGGCTGCACGATTCCAGCTGTCGTCAATCTCTTCAGCTGCCTGTTTGAAGACGTGGACATCTCCGAGCTCTCGGAGACCGCTGCGGCCCAGTGCTCCTGCGTTTCGGAAGGCTGCGACGGCAACCCGCCGGTCTGCATCAGCCTCGACGACGATCCTCGCTCCTGCGAAGACTGCGACAACGGCGTCGACGACGACGGCAACGGCCTCGAGGACTGCGAAGACCCGAACTGCCGTAACGCGCCGGAGTGCAGCCTGACGACGACGACGAGCACGACCTCGACGACGGTCACGCTCGAGACCACCACGACGACGAACACCACGTCGACGACGGTCTCGACGACCACCTCGACGACGCTCGACACGTTCAACTGCACGCTGACGTTCCGCCTCGCGGACGACGTGACGCTGGGCTCGCTGCAGTGGGACACCGACTACGGCAACGCGCCGGGCTTCATGTCCGACTCGGGTGGCAACGTCGATTGCGTCAGCCTCGTCCAGGACGCGCTGGCAGCCTTCAACGACTGCGACACGGCATCGTGTCCGGAGTTCGCCCAGAAGGAAGAGGTGCTCGACTCGGGCATCATCGCCCTCGCGGGCTTCACCGGTCCGCTCAACGTGGCCCAGTGCACGTTCGTCGCTTCGATCACCCCGGTGCCGGGCGACTTCACGATCACGGTCACCGAGGCTTCGGATCCGGACCTCAACGCGATCGTGCCGCTGCCCGACGTGAACCTCTTCTCGATCGAGTGCGACACTCCGACGACGACGACGACCGTCGCGCCGCCGGACACGACCACGACGACCGAGGAGCCGGGCACGACGACCACCACGACGACGCTGCCGCCGACTAGCGACAACTTCATCGTCACGTGGAAGCTCGATTCGGCTTCGGCCAGCGTGGGCGCGCTCCAGTGGGGCACCGACTACTCGTCGGCCACGGGCGGGTTCAACGGCAGCGGCGCCGGCGTCCAGGCGGGAGCCCCCTGCCAGAACAAGGTGCCGAGCTCGCTGTTTGCGCCGAACGACAAGGACAAGGTCTGCAGCCTCGACAACGCGAAGGTCTGCGCGTCGGATGCGGACTGCGTGACGGGCAGCAAGGGTACCTGCACGGTCGAGCTCGAAGAGCTGGTGCTCGGCGTCATCTCGCTCGACTCGTTCGCGGCACCCCTCGATCTCGTCCAGTGCACGTTCGCCGGGTCGGCGGGCGACCCACCCGTCCCGGGTGACTTCGTCGTCGAGATCCAGGACGCCACCGACGCGGAAGGCGCGGCCATCACGGCCGTCATCAGCGTCACTGTGACCCCGGCCCCGTAATGAACCCTCGACTCACACCTCGCGTGTGAGGTAGGTACAGGGGGGAGCTCAATGAGAGCTCCCCCCTGTTTTTTGCTCAGCGTTCCCGAGGAGGAATCGACCCCATGACCATCAAATCAACTTCCCGCTTCCTTGCCGCGCTCGTCGTAGGCGGCCTGCTCGCCGCCTCCCCCGGGGTGGCGACCGCGGATCCCGGCGACTGCGGTCAGCCGTTTTCGCAGGGCGCCGACATCGTGACGTCCGACGCGCTCGCGGTCCTGCGTGCGGCCGTCGGACAGCCCATCCCCCAGTGCACTGGCGAGGGAAAATTCTGTCTCTGCGACGTGCAGGGCAACGGCAGCATCGTGACGACGGACGCGCTCATCGTCCTGCGCGCCGCCGTCGGACAGCCCGTAACGCTGAACTGCCAGTGTGAGCCCAATGGCCTCGCCTGCACCTCGGCCGAAATCTTCACGCGCGCCGGCTCCGACCTCGACTCCGGCTGGACCGGCATCGCGCACAACTCGGACATCATCGAGGGCGCGTCGATCACCGTGCGCGTCAAGCGCGAGTGCAGCGGCAATGGAGCCGAGTGCGAGCATGACGACGATTGCGCCGGTCAGGGCACTTGCGAGCCGACCTGCGACTGCAACGGCGACGTGACGTGCGAGGCCACCGGCCCGACGCACCAGCGCCAGTGCCAGAACAACCTCGAAGACTGCACGACCAACGCCGACTGCGAGCCGAGCATTCCGTGCGTGCACGTCTTCGGACCGCCGCTGCCTCTGTCTTCGGGCGGCACGCCGGTGTGCGTCGTGAGCGTCTTCGACGGCAACATCACCGGAACGGCCAACTCGGATACCGGCGAAGCCGAGATCTCGACGAACCTGCGCTCGCGCGTGTTCCTCGGCATCGCGATCGACAAGCCCTGCCCGCGCTGCGGCGCGCCGGAAGAGAACCCGGAGGTGGGCCAGCAGTTCACCTGCAGCGGCGGCCAGAACAACGCCCAGCCCTGCATCGCCGAAGGCGTCAGCCCCGAGTTCGGCGGCACCTCGTCCGACTGCCCGCCGTCGCTCGACGGCAGCATCTCGGGTTCCGGCCTGGCGATCCGCTTCAACCAGGTCACGACGGGCACGACGACCAAGCAGGCCCAGCTCCAGTGCAAGTTCTTCGGATTCACCGGCAACCCGACGGTTCCGGGCAGCAATCCGAAGTGTCTCGACAAGAACTCGTCGGGCGACCCCGTCTGCACGAGCAACGCCGACTGCAAGCGCTGCACGGAGGACATCGCGACCACCTGTGCGACCAACGGCGACTGCACGGGCAAGGGCTTCTGCGGCGAGGCGCCGGACCAGCCGGTGACCTGCGGCTTCTGGTGCAACTGCGGCTTCTGCAACAACAACCCGAGCCTGCCGTGCTTCCAGTCCAGCGACTGTCCGGAAGGCCAGGCCTGCCAGGCGGGAACCGGCACGGGTACGCAGGCGAATGCGCCGCAGCAGCGTCCGAACGACTGCAGCGACGACAAGTTCATCTGCGGCGGATCAGCGGACGAGCTGTGCGAGACGAGCCAGAAGTCGTCCTGCTCCGAGCAGCCGTACCGCACGTGCGAAAGCGACGAAGACTGCGAGAACTTCAACGCAGGCGTCTGCATCTTCGAGCCGCGTCCCTGCTTCGAGTCGCGCATCACCCGCACGGGCTCGCCGTCGCCTCTGGGCAAGTACTGCGCGTTCGAGAACAAGACGTGCAACTCGAACGCCGACTGCACACAGGAGGATGACTTCTGCGCCAACGATTCGTCGCGCGCCCAGACGGTCGCCCTCTTCTGCGTGCCGGCAACGTCGAACTCGGCGGTGAACAGCGCAGGCGGCATCACGGGCCCCGGCGCCGTGCGCCTCAACAGCTTCATGCAGGTCTGTCGCTGCGGCGACGGCATCGTGGGCTGTGACGAGGAGTGCGACGATTCCAACGTCACGAACGGCGACGGCTGCGACGACCTCTGCCAGACCGAGTAGCGTCGACAACGACGAAAGCGGCGGGGCAACCTCCCCGCCGCTTTCCCGAGACGAAAGGCCCGGTTCCCGCAAGGGAGCCGGGCCTTTTTCACTCTGGGGACTGGCTCCAATTTCCCACGATCAGCGTCGATCCGCCGCCGAGAGCCCTCCGAGGAAATTGGTGCCTGTCCCCGTATTCGTGACGTCTGGATGTTCGTCCCTCGCCAGCTCGGGACTCACGGAGCCAGTCCCCAGTGAACCCCGCTACAATCCGCCCAGCGCCGCTCCGCCGCGCTACGCGGGCTTCGCCGCCTGAAGGGCCGTCCCAGCCGCAGCTCCTTCCGCGCACTTCCGATCACGAAATCGTGCTGATTGATCCCTGGCGGGCGTGCTACCGATCGGTTGCCGGCACGGTGTGGAGAGCCTGCAAGCCCCCGCAGGCAAGCGAGAGGGAATCGCCGATGAGAAACCTGTTTCCCCGTTTCCTCTCCGCGTTCCCTCGCCGCTGTCCCAGTCCCGCCGTGCCGGCGTCCGCTCGCACTTCGCACTCGCCGCGAACGTGCTTCGGGCACGCCGCGACAGGCCTCGCGCCGCGCATTCGCAAACTGGCGGCCCGGGCGGGTTTGCCCTAGAATCCGCGTCCGTGTGGAACCTGAAGGGCCTCGCGCCTGAATCCTCCCGATCCCTTTCGATGCTGGCTGCCGTCCTCGCGCTCTGCGGAGCGGCGTCGTGCGGCCCGAGCAACGGCGGGGGCAATCCCGCCAACTACCTCATCGTTTTCACGCTGAGCAGCACGACCGACGACCTCGTCGCCCTCGAGTTCAGCGTGGCCTACCAGAACGGCAACTTCACGGGCACCGGCACCGACGTCTCCTGCTCGCTCGTCGATTCGGGCGACGACGTGGTGCTCAACGACGACAACGCCGGTACGCTCAGCGTCACCATCGATGCGACCGACGACGAGTTGCTGGAAGACGACGACATCCTCGAGTGCGAGTTCGTCTCGACCGTCCAGCCGACCTCGAACGACTTCACGATCACGGTGGAGGACGCGGATCCTGCCGATCCGGGCGACGTGGACGTCGTCGTCACGTCGACCGACCTCGAAGGCGAGGCCCTCGTTGCCCGGTCGGGCGACGCTTCCGGAGCGCAGCCCGAGTGAGCGTGAGGCTCACCTTCGCTGCGCGGACGACGGGCCGCACCCCCGGCGACCCCGCCGCGTCCCTGCGTACCGGTGACTCGTCTGCCACGCGTGCGAAGAGATTTGTCCTCGGGCTCGGCGCCGCACTTGCGCTGGCCGGCTGTCAGGGCGGCGACGAGGATGCGCTGTCCGTCGTGATCTCGCTCCCCGAACACCAGCTCCCCCCCGCCGCGAAGGCCACCCTCGTCGTCGATTACTCCGGAACCGGTGCGCGGCTCCTCAGTGAGGGCGGCGGTCCTGCCTGCGCGTTCATCCTCCCGGGCGTCGACGGCGATTTCGCCGACGACCGCAAGGGCACGCTGACCATCCACGCGAGCGGGGCCCGCGCGACGCGCGGCCCGGCCGATCTGGCCGCCTGCCGGATGAAGTCCGGGGACGAGTCCGCAACGGCGGCCGATCTCGCTTCCAGGCTCACTGTGCGCGTCCAGGCAGCCGAGGATGCGGCAGGCAAGCCCGTCGATGTGACAGCGGCGGCAACCAAGCACGGCGGAGCGGCCGGCGGCGGCGCCCGCATGACCGAGCGGGACATCGAGGAAGCCCAGCAGAAGGCCGTCAAGGCGGCCGCGAGCATCACCCGGTCCGCGCCGCCTCCCGAGGCGGGAGGAGACGCCGCAGACGGGACGAAGCCGGCCGTCCCCGGAGCCGCAACGGCTGGAATGGGGGCACCGGGCTCCGCGCCGGTTGTCCCTCCCAAGCCGGACGCCGCACGTCCGGCGGCACCCGGCAACGTTGCCCGCGCCCCCGGCGCGGCCGTCCCGTCGGGTAGCGCACCACCCGTCGTGGACAACAGCGCGGTACCCACCGGCCAGGACCGCGATCCGGGCTACGACGACTCGCCTGCCGACGACGATTCGGTGCCCGCCTACTCGCTCGACTTCTACGTCCAGACGGCCGGCAAGTTCGGGGCCCTCCAGCTCGACATCAACCACCTCGGCAACAGCGGCGGCTTCATCGGCCGCGACGACAAGGTCGATTGCGTGCCTCTGGTCGAAGCGATCGTGGCGTCGAACTACCTCGGCGAGCGCGAGACCAAGATCGGCCTCATCAGCCTGCAGGGCATCCACACGCCGGCGGCCGTCATGCGTTGCGGGTTCCGCACGCGGGAGAACGTCTCGCCGGGCTCCTTTCTCATCGAGGTGACGGACGCGTCGGACACCGACTCGAAGCAGATCGAGCCTGTTCCGACCGTCGTGATCTCGACCATCTCCCCCCGACGTTGAGCCGGAAACCCCGGCCGTCCCCGAGCCGTCCGGCTCGCCCCTCGCCGGCGCCGCACGCCGGCAGCGCACCCGGCGAACCGCCGGGAACTGCGTCTCTCGCCGGCACGGCGGCCCGGTCACGCCCTTCTTCCCGCCGTGCTTCGCGGCCGCGCCCGATCCTGGAAGCCGGCGCCGCCGCACTCGCTGCGCTCGCGCTCACGTGGCTTTCGTTCG
>CAYYVZ010000308.1:0-6342 GCA_964475235.1 uncultured Myxococcales bacterium
AGGTTTTCGAAGAAAACCTGTACCCGTCCCGGGTTTTCTCACGGTGCGTCGGAGATCGCGCGGATGCTCGTGGAGTCCTGCAGCGTGAAGGGGAGGCTGAAGGTGGCGCCCCAGCAGATCGTGCCGGTGGTGTTGTGGACCTGGATGTCGAGCGCCTCGTCGATCGCGCCGAGGTCGGGCAGGAGGAGATTGGGCCCGCGGCCTTTCACGCCGATGCGCGCCTTGCCGGCTTCGCCTTCCTTCAGCTTGGCACTCTTGATCCCGGCCGGCGTGCGGTCGCGGTCGCTGTAGGTGAATCCCGGCGTCGTCGATTTCCAGCACGGCTTGCTGCCGCACGTCCCGCCGAGCGGCATCGCGAGCCCGCGCACGAACGTGCCGCCCTCGTAGATGCAGAGCTCGTAGTCGTCGGCCGTCAGCGGAGCGCCGAATTCCGCTTTCGTCGTCGCGGCGCCGCTTCCCCACGTGAACGAGAGCGACTGGTCTTCGGCCGACTCGTTGCTGAGCGAGATCTTCGCCTTGCCCGCAGCCAGCGGTTCGCGGCATGCGTCGGGCGAGGGCGGGCACATCGACTCCGACTGGTTCTGGGCAAGGATCACGACGTCCGCGAGCTCGTCGAACAGGCCGAGGTCGAGGTCGCCGTCGTTGTCGATGTCCATCGGCACCGCGCACGACGGGCTGTTCGGCGCTGGCAGGTCCTGGTGGAACGAGAAGTTGCCGGCGCCGTCGTTCATGTGAATGCGCCAGTAGCCGCCGCCGAAGCTCGAAGTCACCAGGTCCACGTCGTCGTCGCCGTCGAAGTCCCCGAACTTGACCGACGGAAGATGGGAGCCGAACGGAATCGTCGTGGCCGCGACCAGCGTGCCGTCGCCGTTCGACTCGACGATGCCGACATTGCCGCTGCCGTCGTTGGCGGCGGCCACGTCGAGGTCGCCGTCGCCGTCGATGTCGCCGAGCGCGATCACCCACGTGGATCCGCCGCTGGCGACGGGCGTCTGGTTGTCGAAGGTGCCGTCGCCGTTGCCGAGCAGCACGGCGATCTCGTTGCTGTCGCGCCCGCCGGTGACGAGGTCGGTGATGCCGTCGCCGTCCATGTCGGACGCCGCGAGGGCGTACTCTCCGCCCACGCCGGCGTTGAAGTAGCTCGGCGCGCCGAAGACGCCCGCGCCGTTGTTGATCATGATGCCGATCTGGCTCGTCGCGTTGTTCGCGTTGGCGAGGTCGAGGTCGCCGTCGCCGTCCACGTCGATAGGAGCGATGCCGTGCGGCTCGGTGCTGACGGGGATGGTCTGAACCGACGAGAACGTGCCGTCGCCGGCGCCGAGCAGGACGTTGACGACACTGGAGCTCGACGCGCAGAGCGCGAGGTCCATCCTGCCGTCGTTGTCGAAGTCCGCGGGCTCGTTCGGGCTCGCCTCGACGCCGACCGGCTCGGGCGCGAGCATCGGGCCGTAGAGGCCGCTGCCGTCCGCAAGGTTCATGAACACGCGCACGTCGGCGCTCACCTCGTTGACGGTCGCCATGTCGAGCCAGCCGTCGTCGTCGAAGTCGGCGGCCGCCGCGCCGTAAATGCGCGTCTGGGGGCCGGTCTTGTTCGTGAACTCGTCGATCTGCTGGAACGTTCCCGTGCTCGGAGTCGTGTCGGCACGGAACTGGAATGCGTAACCCTCGGTGCGAAGGTTCGTCGTGTCGGCCGCCTTGAGGTTCTCGGAGAGGTTGACGAAGACGGTCTCGCCGCCCGAGAGCGGATCGTCAGGATCGAGCGTGACGGTCGTGTTGCCGTTCGAGAAGGAGAACGTTCCGCGCGCGGGCCCGCTCCAGTGCCCGAACACGCGGAAGTTGTTGTCGTTGAAGGTCGAGGTGTCGACCGCCTGGTTGAACGTGACCGAGACGGAATCGGTCGTTCCGGCGACGGCGTTGAGCGTCGGGGTGTGCGAGACCACGATGAGCTCGGCGGCCGCGATCGACGGGGCCAGCGTCACTGCGATCGCGAGCGTCGCGGCACGCGAAGCGAACCAATTCGAAGTAGCCTGGCGCGCCGTGCGCCGAGTCCGGATAGCCTGCATCTGGAAAACCCCCGACGGCCTTTGCGGCCGGATCTCCGGGCTCGACGGCCCGCCTGAATCGTCGTTTAGAGCGGCGCCGCCTCCCTGGCACGCGCGCGATCTCGTTCGGGTCTAGCACGCCGTCGCGGGGCTGCGAAGGGGGTTTCGAGCTCTCGATCGTACCTCCCCGATGCGGTGGTGCAGCGTTGCGACGCGCGCTAGAAACGCACGATGCAAGCGCTCGACATCTACGAGGCCCAGGCCCGCTACAACGCATGGTTCAACGTCCGCCTGTACGAAGTGAGCGCGTCGCTTACCGACGAAGAACGGCGCCGCGAGCTCGGTGCGTTCTTCGGCTCGGTCCACCGCACGCTGAACCACCTGATCCTGTGCGACCACATCTGGCTGCTCCGCCTCCAGCCCGACCTCGCGGAGGCCGTTCCGCGCGACGCCTCGGGCAATGCCCTGAAGCCGGCCGGTCTCGACAGCGTCGTCTACGACGACTTCGACCTGCTCCGCCGCCGCCGCGTGGAGCTCGACGCGACGGTGCAGCGCTGGATCGCTTCGCTCGCTCCGGCCGATCTCGATCGCGAGATGGCCTACAGGACCACGCAGGGCGTCGCCGTCCGCCACCCGCTCTGGTGGGCGGTCACGCACATGTTCAACCACCAGACCCACCACCGCGGCCAGGTGACGACGCTGCTCTTCCAGCTCGGCTACAACCCGGGCGTGACGGATCTGCTCGCGATGCTGCGCGAGGAGCAGGCGGCGGCATGACGGGGCGAAACCGGGGTATCGCCGCTCGACAGCGTCGCGAGCGACCGGTGTGAGCGAATTCGACGACGCCATCCGCGAGCAGCTCGCGCGCCTCGACGCACGCCTGGCCGCCGGCATGCCGCGCGCGGGCTGGAAGATCTGCGTGAACGACCGCCGCATGCAGAAGCGGCTCGGACTCGATGCCTCGTTCGTCGGGTTTCTCGAGGGGTCGCGTCACCTCGAAAGCGGGGCCACGTGGAAGGCCGACGAAGGTGCGGTGCCCGGCGTCGAGCCGGAGTTTGCGATTCGCTTCGGCTCCGCGCTCGCACCGGGCGACGGCTACGACGCAGCTCGCCGCGCGATTGCGGGCGTCGCTCCGGCCATCGAGGTCGTCGACTGGCGGGATGCGAAGCTCGATCTCCGATCGCTCGCCGCGAGCTCGAGCTTCCACGCGGGGTTCGTGACGGGCGAGCTCCGGCCGCTCGAGGACGTCTCGGCGATCGCCGAGGGATGTCCGGCGTTCCGGCGCGGCGAAGACGTGCTTGGCGTGCCCGATGCATCGCTCGTTCCCGCCGACCTCGTGACGCTGGTGCTCGATGTCGTGCGCTTCCTCGCGCGCTACGAACGCACCATCGAGTCGGGCGACTGGCTGATGTGCGGCGCGTGTACGAATCCGGGCCGCGTCGAGCGGGGCGACCGCGTCGAAGCCGACTTCGCGACGCTCGGCAAAGTCCGCCTGCGCTTCGAGTAAACCCGGGACGGGTACAGGTTTCTCGAAAACCTGTACCCGTCCCGGGTTTCTTCAGCCGCGGCGCTTCTCTTCCAGCTCAGCCCAGCGCGCGTAGAGGCGGTCTACCTCGGCCTGCGCGTCGTCGAGCGCGCGGTAGCGCGTCGCTACCTCGTCGGCGATCGCCGCGACGGCCGGGTCGCTGGCGCGGGCGCCGGCCTCGGAAAGTCTCTCCTCGGCCGCGAGAATGAGGCTCTCCATCTCGTCCCACTCGCGCTGCTCGCGATAGCCGAGCTTCTTCGGGCGCGGCGGCTCGGCGTCGCTCGCACGGCGCGCCTCGTTCGACGTCCCTTCGCGCGGCGCTTCGTCCGTGGCGTTCGCCGCTGTTTCCCGCGCGCGGCGCTCGGCCTCCCAGTGCTGATAGTCGGCGTACGCCGCCACGCCGCCGCGCCCGTCGAAGCCGAGCACCGTCGTCGCGACACGCTGGAAGAGGTAGCGATCGTGCGTCACCAGCACGACGGCACCGGGAAATTCGAGCAGGCTCTCTTCGAGCACCTCGAGAGTCGGGATGTCGAGGTCGTTGGTCGGCTCGTCGAGCACCAGCACGTCGGCCGGCTCGAGCATGAGGCCGGCGAGCAGCACGCGCGCCTGCTCTCCCCCGGAAAGCTTCCCGACCGGCATCGAGAGCTGCTCGGGCCGGAACAGGAATCGCTTCGCCCAAGCTGCGATGTGGACGGGCCTGCCGGCGAAGACGACCTGGTCGCCGGCCGGGGCCAGCGCGCGCGACAGCGACACGGAAGGATCGAGCCTCGCACGGTGCTGGTCGAGCAGGGCGATGCGAAGGTCGTCGGCACGTTCGACCGTGCCGCGGTCGGGCGCGAGCTGGCCCGCGAGCAGCCGGATGAGCGTGGACTTGCCGCTGCCGTTGGGCCCGAGCAGCCCGAGCCGCACGCCGGGCGACAGCACGACGCTGACGTCGGCGAGCACCGTGCGTTCGCCGAAGCTCTTGGCGACGTGGTCGCAGGTGATGAGGCGCTTCGTGCGACGGTCGCTCGCCGTCATCTCGATCGAGGCGACGCGGCGGTCGAGGCGCGCGCTGACGGCGCCGAGCTCCTGCTGGAGGCGTCCGGCTTCCTCGATGCGCGCGCGCGACTTCGTGGTTCGCGCCTGCGGTCCGCGCCGGAGCCACTCGACTTCGCGACGCACGCGGTTGGACAGCGTCGCCTGCCAGCGTGCCTGCTCGTGCAGGGCGTCGTCCTTGCGCTCGAGGAACTCGCTGTAGCGCCCGCGCGTCTCGAAGAAGCCGCCGTCGTGCACCGGATCGAGGTCGAACATGCGCGTCGCGGCGTTCTCGAGGAACCAGCGGTCGTGGCTCACGACGACGAAGGCGCCGTTGTGTGCGGTGAGCAGGTTCTCGAGCCAGAGGATGCCGTCGAGGTCGAGATGGTTGGTGGGCTCGTCGAGCAGCAGCAGGTCGGGCTCGCCGGCCAGCGCGACGGCGATGGCGAGCCGCTTCTGCCAGCCGCCGGAGAGGTGGGCCGCGGGCTCCTGTGGGTCGGAAAAACCGCAGCGTCCGAGAAGCGCGGCCACCGCAGCCGCTCGCGTGGAATCGTCCGCTGCCGGACAGGCGGCGGCGACGACCTGGCTGACCGTATGCGCGGGGTCGAAGCGCGGATGCTGCTCGACGTAGGCGAGGCGGGTCTGGCGGCGCAACGACACCGTTCCCGAGTCGGCTTCCTCGCGGCCGGCGAGCACGCGCAGCAGCGTGGATTTTCCGCAGCCGTTGGGGCCCACCATGCCGATGCGGTCGCCGTCGTGGATGCCGAACGAGAGTCCCGCGAACAGCGGCGCCGCGCCGTACGCTTTCGAGATCGACTGGGCGCCGAGCAGCAAGGCCATCCCGCCCGTGTAGCGGGACGAAGAAGCGGAACAAAGCCGTCGACGGCGCGCGTTGCCGATTGCGGTGCGTGTCGGCCGCCTCGCGCCGACGTTCCGTGTCGGGGAGCGAGGCCCGGGCGGCGCGGCGCCATTGACCTCGCCGCGCCGTACGCGCATGAGCCGACGGCGGCGCCGATCGATGAAGCGGTCCTTCCTTGTGCTCTGGGCTCTCGCGGCGGCGCTGACGTGCTGGCGGCTCGATCCCGTGCGCCGGCCGATCACGGGCGACAACCAGCTTTACTTCTACCTGGCCGAACGCGCGGCCTCGGGCGTGGCGCCGCACGTCTCGCTCGTGGACACGAAGAGCCAGCTCGGCGTGCTCGCGACTGCCACCGCGATCCGTGCCGGGCGGTGGGCCGGGATGGACGACGTGACGTCTTCGCGCATCGTGAGCGTGGCGTTCGCGGCGGCTGCGGTCGCGCTCGCTGCCGAGCTTGCGGCCCTGCTCGCGGCGTCGGCGTCGGCAGGCCACGTGGCGGCGCTCGCGATGATCGCCTCGCGCGGGTTTCTCGATCACGCGGCGACGGGCAGCAACCCGAAGGTATTTCTCGCGGCTTTCCTGCTGCTGGCCCACGTGGCGATCGCGCGCAGGCGGGGCGCGGCAGGTGCGGCGCGTTCCTGGCCGGATCGCGGCGCGGCGGCAGCGCTTTCGCGCGCGGACATCCTCGCCGGGCTGGCGGCGGGCGCGGCGTTTCTTTGCTGGCAGCCGGCGCTCGTCGTCGTCGCCGCCGTGGCGCTCGAAGCTCTCGCGGGACGGGGCGGCAGTGCGAGGCGCTTCGCCACGGTCGTGGCGTCGGCGTTCGTGCCGCTGGTCTGCTACGAAGCCTGGTTCGCGCTGCACGGCGCGCTCGGCGAGCAGCTGCACCAGGAATACGCGAT
>CAYYVZ010000309.1:0-6324 GCA_964475235.1 uncultured Myxococcales bacterium
CGGACCTGAAGAAGCAGGGGTTCGTGCGCGCCCGCATCGACGGCGTGCTGCGCGACCTCGGCGAGGACATCCCGCTCGCTCGCACCCAGAACCACACGATCGAAGTGCTGGTGGACCGCATCATGCTGAGGCCCGGTGTCGAGAGCCGCCTCGTGGACTCGATCGGCGTTGCGCTTCGACTCGCCGAGCAGAGCATCGTCGCGACCTGGACGACCGCCGACGGCGAGACCGGCGAAGAGAACTTCAGCCAGCGGTTCGCGTGCTCGACGTGCGGGATCTCGTTCGCCGAGCTGTCGCCGCGCACGTTCTCGTTCAACAGCCCGCACGGCGCGTGCCCCGAGTGCAACGGTCTCGGCCGCACGGCCACGTTCGATCCGGGCCGCCTCGTCGTGCATCCCGAGCTCGGCGTCGAGGACGGCGCGCTCGCGGGATGGAACCGCCGCCTCGCCGACAAGTACGACTGGGCCATCGCTTCCATCGCAAAAGAGAACGGTCGGAAATCGGACACACCCTGGCAGGAGCTCGGCGAAGCGGCACAGGAAGCGATCCTGTACGGGACCGGTGATCGCAAGATCCCCTTCTCCAAGGGAACGACGCGCGCGTTCAGCGGCGTCATCCCGCTGCTCACGCGTCGCTACAAGGAATCGGAGTCCGAGTGGGTGCGCTCGGAGCTCGACCCGTACATGTCGGAGAAGCCCTGCGATGCCTGCGAGGGAAGGCGCCTGCGCAAGGAAGCGCGCTCGGTGCTGGTCGGCGGCAAGAGCATCGTGGACCTCGTCGCGATGCCCCTCGACGATGCGGCCGCGTTCCTCGACCGGCTGAAGCTCAGCCGCCGCGAGCAGGAGATCGCCAAGCTCGTCCTGCGCGAGATCACCGAGCGGCTCAAGTTCCTGCAGGACGTCGGCCTCTCCTACCTCACGCTCGAGCGCGCGACCGCATCGCTGTCGGGCGGCGAGAGCCAGCGCATTCGCCTCGCGACACAGATCGGGGCGGGCCTGACTGGTGTGCTCTACGTGCTCGACGAGCCGTCGATCGGGCTGCACCAGCGCGACAACGAGCGCCTGCTCGCGAGCCTGCGCGAGCTGACCGACCGCGGGAACTCCGTGATCGTCGTCGAGCACGACGCCGACACGATGCACGCGGCCGACCACCTCATCGACCTCGGCCCCGGCGCCGCCAAGCTCGGCGGGGAGATCGTCGCGCAGGGCTCCTGCACGGAAGTCATGGCCAACGAGGCTTCGCTGACGGGCCGTTTCCTCTCGGGCAAGGAGACGATCGCGGTCCCGAAGAAGCGCCGGAAGGGTACGGGGGAACAGCTCGTCGTGCGCGGCGCGCGCCATCACAACCTGCGCGGAATCGACGCGGCGTTTCCGCTCGGCACGCTCGTCTGCGTGACGGGTGTGTCCGGCTCCGGCAAGAGCTCGCTCGTCATCGACACGCTCTACGCTTCGCTCGCACGGCGGCTGAACAACGCCGGTCTGGAAGTCGGCGAGCACGACCGCATCGACGGCATCGAGCACATCGACAAGGTCATCGACATCGACCAGACGCCGATCGGGCGCACGCCGCGCTCGAACCCGGCGACCTACACCGGTCTCTTCGGCGACATCCGCGACCTCTACACGATGACTCCCGAGTCGCGCATGCGCGGCTACGCGCCCGGCCGTTTCTCGTTCAACGTACCGGGCGGCCGCTGCGAAGCGTGCTCGGGCGGCGGCATGATCCGCGTCGAGATGCATTTCCTGCCCGACGTCTACGTGGTCTGCGATGCATGCAGCGGGCGCCGCTACAACCGCGAGACGCTCGAGGTCCGCTACAAGGGCCGCAGCATCGCCGACGTGCTCGACATGACCGTGGTGGAAGCCCTGGACTTCCTGTCGCCGATCCCGGCGGCGCGCCGCAAGCTCGAGACGCTCGCGTCGGTCGGGCTCGACTACGTGCATCTCGGCCAGGCCGCGACGACACTGTCGGGCGGAGAAGCGCAGCGCATCAAACTCGCCAAGGAGCTCGCACGGCGCGCGACCGGTCGCACGCTCTACATCCTGGACGAGCCGACGACCGGTCTGCATTTCTCGGACGTGCGCCGTCTCATCGAAGTGCTCGGCATGCTCGTCGAAGCCGGCAACACCGTCGTCGTGATCGAGCACCAGCTCGACGTCGTGAAGGTCGCCGACTGGGTCCTCGATCTCGGTCCCGAAGGCGGCGGAGGCGGCGGAAGTCTCGTGGCTGCGGGCACGCCGGAACAGGTCGCCGCGGTCGCCGGGTCTCACACCGGCCGATTCCTGAAGGCCGTCCTCTAGGAGTCTCGGGTCGGGCTCCCGGCCGAACGCGGCTCACCCTCTTGTCGAACGGCCGCGGGCGCGGCAGCATCGACGGCGGAGGGGATCCCATGAACCGTTTCGTGTCGCGACTGCTCGTGGCCGGCGGCCTCGCGGCGTACGCAATCGCCATCGCCGGCTTTGCGGAGGATGCTTCGGCATCTTCGCTTCTGTTCCACGGCAACGGCGTAGGCGCCCCCGATCTCGACCGCGTCAAGATCGAGATCGACGAAACGGGCGACAGTCTTCCCGGTCCGCCCGCCGATATCGGAGCCACCGACTTCACGATCGAGTTCTGGATCAAGGCTTCGGCCGCCGACAATGCGGCCTCCCCGGTTGCCTGCGGCAACAACAACTCGTGGATCAACGGCAACATCGTCGTCGACCGCGATCGCTACAACCAGGGCCGCAAGTACGGGATCTCGATTGCCGGCGGCTCGCTCGTGTTCGGCGTGACCACCGATTCCGATCGCACCGTCTGCGGAACGGCCGACGTGCTCGACGAGGCGTGGCACCACGTGGCCGTGACGCGGGACGCCGACACGGGAGATATCGCGATCTGGGTAGACGGCGTGCTCGACGGTGCCACGACGGGCCCCGCGGGCGATATCTCCTACCCGGACGACGGCGTGCCCTGCGCGAGCTGCTGCGGCGGAGGCGATTGCGACTTCTCCGATCCGTACATCGTACTGGGAGCAGAGAAGCACGACGCCGGCGCGGCGTATCCGTCCTACGAGGGATACCTGGACGAGCTCCGGCTCTCCAACGTCGTGCGCTACACGGCGCCGTTCACGCCGCCCGCGTCGGCGTTCGCGACGGATGCGTCCACGGTTGCGCTCTACCACTTCGACGAAGGCAGCGCCGACACGATCGGCGATTCGTCCGCGCATCCTTCGGGGCCGAGCGACGGCGTGCGGCATTTCGGCGGATCTCCGGCAGGGCCAGAGTGGGTGACCGACACGCCGTTCCACGACCCGTCCGATCTGGACGGCGACGGCAAACCCAACGCGAGCGACGAATGCACGGTGCTCGTCGCCGGCCAGGGCTTCCGTCGCACGAAGCTCGCCATCAAGGGAATCGGGGCGGGCCCCGGCGAGCAGGGATTGTCGTGGAACGGCGAGTTCCGGCCGACGCTCACGCAGCCGGTCGATCCGCCGGCAAACGGCGTACACCTGCGCATTGCCGACGCAGGAGCGACCATTCTCGAGACCGACATTCCGGGCGGCCTCGTCGGCGCGCATCCATCGACGCCCTGCGACCCGCGCGACGGATGGACCGTGTCGGGATCGTCCTCGTCTCCGTCGTACGCGTACCGCAACTACTCGGGCTACGTCGACGCAGCGTGCAGCACGCCGACCGACGTCACGCAGATCAAGCTCAGCGACCAGACGGCGGCCGACACACCGCGCGTGCGCATGAAAGTGACCGCCAGGGACGCGACCCTCGCGGTGACGGCTCCATTGGTGTCGCTCGAGTCGTCGCTCGCGCTGTCGGCCAGGCCGTCGCCGGGCGTTGCGAGCGACGCTGCCGGGAACGGCGGCTGCGGCGATTTCCGCTGGGATCCGGTCGCGACGGAGCGGCCCGAGCCCTACTGCAAGCTCTCTCCGTCGCCGTCGGCCTTCACCAAGCTGCAGTGCCGCACGGACTAGGGCTTCGCCGGTGAAAGCCGTCTTCGTCTTCGCAGCCCTGTTCGTCGCGTGGGTCGTCGTCTACGCATCCGGGCTGTGGCCGTGGCTCGGGTTCGCGAACTGGACCCGCAGCTCGTTCGGAGCGGGCAACATCACGATCGTCGGCGAGAACCGGCGCGGGATCGACTTCGGCTTCGACGACTTCCTCTTCTTCGAGGGCCAGGAGGTGGTGATCGAGTA
This sequence comes from uncultured Myxococcales bacterium, assembly GCA_964475235.1. Taxonomy (GTDB): domain Bacteria; phylum Desulfobacterota; class Binatia; order UBA1149; family CAITLU01; genus DATNBU01. Next base: position 4,187 of record CAYYVZ010000309.1, read on the forward strand.
CGACGTCGAGGTGCGCAGGGGCAGCCTCTGGTTCCACGTGTTCCGCCTGTGGGACGGCGAGCTCGGCGACGGCTCCACGCACTACGTCTCCGAGACCGGCAAAGGCACGTGGACCGCACGCATTCCGAAGACCGGTCTCTACCACATCACGATCGACGGCTCGCCGACGCGCGGACCGTGTTGCGGCTGGGACCTCAGCTACAACGTGAGCTGGGGGGCGCGGCCGGTCTGGTAGAAAGTGGAAAGTTGATCGACCCTTCCGGCGACCCTATCTTCGGTTCCATGCCTGCCGCGCGGATCTACCTCGACCACCACTCCACGACTCCCGTGGACCCCCGTGTGCTCGAGGCCATGCTGCCGTGGTTCACCGAGAAGTTCGGCAATGCCGCGAGCCGCACGCACTCTTTCGGCTGGGAAGCCGAGGAGGCGGTCGAGAAGGCGCGCGGACAGGTCGCGGCCCTCGTCGGCGCCGACGCGAAGGACATCGTCTGGACCAGCGGCGCCACCGAATCCGACAACCTTGCGATCAAGGGCGCGATGGCCTTTCACCGCGCGCGCGGCAACCACATCGTCACCGTCGCCACCGAGCACAAGGCGGTGCTCGATTCGTGCAAGGCGCTTCAGAAGGAAGGTCTCGCCGAGGTGACGTTCGTGAAGCCCGACTCGCGCGGCCTCGTCACACCGGAGCAGATCGAAGCGGCGATCACCGATCGCACGGTGATCGTTTCCGTCATGCACGCGAACAACGAGATCGGCGTGATCCAGCCGATTGCGGACATCGGCCGCGTCTGCCGGCGCCGGGGCGTGATCTTCCACAGCGACGCCGCGCAGAGTCTCGGCAAGGTGCCGATCGACGTGAACGCAATGTCGATCGACCTGCTCTCGCTGTCGGCGCACAAGTGCTACGGACCGAAGGGAGCCGGCGCGCTCTACGTGCGCTCGAAGAACCCGCGCATCCGAATCACGGCGCAGATGGACGGGGGCGGTCACGAGCGCGGCATGCGTTCGGGCACGCTCGGCGTGCCCGGAATCGTCGGCATGGGCCGCGCCTGTGAGATTGCCAGGGCCGAAATGACTGCAGAAAACACCCGAATCCTCGCGCTGCGCGAAAGATTGCGCGCGAAGCTGTTCGAAGAGCTCGACCAGATCCAGACCAACGGCGACCTCGACTCCCGGCTTGCCGGCAACCTCAACGTGAGCATTGCACACGTCGAGGGCGAGTCGCTGATGATGGGCCTGCGCGAGATCGCGGTGTCGTCGGGATCGGCGTGCAGCTCGGCGACGCTCGAGCCCTCGTACGTGCTGCGTGCGATCGGCGTGAGCGACGAGCTCGCGCACTCGTCGATCCGCTTCGGAATCGGACGCTTCAATACGCAGGAAGAGATCGACACGGCCGCGGCGCGCGTGGTTGCCGAGGTGCGCCGCCTTCGTGCGCTGTCGCCGTTCTACCGGCCCGAGGCGCGCGTGTCCGCAAGCGCAGGCCGGCCGCGCGCGGTCGCAGGAGCCAGGGCATGATCACGGTGACGGACAAGGCGGCGCAGCGCATCGGCAGGCTTTCCGCCGCATCGGCAACGCCGGTCGCAGGGCTTCGCATCAAGGTCGTCGGCGGGGGGTGTTCGGGCCTCCAGTACAAGATCGAAATGGACGCCGAGAAGAAGGGCGACAAGGTCTTCGAAGGCAAGGGCGGGAACGTGATCGTGGACCGCAAGAGCTACCTCTACCTCGTCGATACGGTGGTCGACTATGCGGAGACCCTCCAGAACGCCGGCTTCCAGATCCAGAATCCCAACGTGAAGACGAGCTGCGGCTGCGGCGAGTCGTTCACCGTCTGACCGGCTTCTCCCCGCGCGAAAATCCCGCGATCTCGCGTGCGTCGGGCGCCCGGAGGGCCGGCGGGCCGGGTACCCGGCCCGATGTCCCTGCATGCCAGGTGCACAAAACCCGTTGGAGGGTATTGACTCCGTTGCCGTAATGCGCGCAGGTGTGTCATGTTGCCGTTGCGTTAAAGAGGGCGTGCCGCGCCAGGTTGGAGCCAGACCTTCGAGTGCTGGTTGAGATCCTGGAAGACCTCGCGGCGGCCCGATCCGAAAGGGACCAGCAAGGCAGCACAGCGGACGCCCAGGCAGGCGGACGCGGGA
>CAYYVZ010000310.1:0-5482 GCA_964475235.1 uncultured Myxococcales bacterium
TTCGAGGCGTGACCTGAACTGAAGCAGTAGAACCGGGCGTTGCCGGGGCGGCGCGGCTCGACTGTTCGCACGCACGCCAATCGCAAGCCGCGTGCGTGTGACGCCAATCTCGAGCGGCGTACGTGTCCAGGGTGGTGCGAACTGGCGCACACCCATTCCGCGGGGAACGTGCAACGCCCGCAGACATTCCAACGGGAATGCGTGGCCTCCGTACACATTCCGCGGGGAATGTGCGCCACGCCACATTCCCCGGGGAATGTTCCGCACACACCTGAACGCGTCGCCGGCTGAGCTACCGCTGCCGAGTTGAGAAGTCGGGAATCAGATACAACCCCACCACGGCCTCCCCCACGAATCCGCGAAGCCGCGTTCCGGAGAACCGAAAACGCGACTCCTAGGACCAGCTTCGTTTGTACGCCAGAGCCGGCCGCTCGATCAGGAACCACGACAGGCCGGCGGCGAGGAACGTCGCGGCGAAGCGGACGGCTGTCTCCCACGCGGTCGGCGCGTCGAGGTTGCTCGGAGCGAGCATCAGAAAAACCGGCCAGTGCCAGAGATAGAGGCCGTAGGAGATGCGGCCGACCGCAACGAGCGGCCCCCACGACAGCGCCCGCGCGAGCGGCCCCTCCCGATCGGTGTGCAGCCCGAGAATGAGCAGCGCGGCGGAAACCGCGACGAGCGTGAAGCCGCCGCGCGGCAGCCATTCGGTCTGCGGCGTCACGCTCAGCAGGAACCACGCGAGCGCGAGCGCGCCCGGCACGGCGAGCAGCGACGCGAACGCGGAGCGCGGCGGAATCGAAAGCGTGCGGAACTGGAGCAGCAGCGCGAGCAGGCAGCCGACCAGCAGCGTCTCGGCGCGCGTGTCGGAGCCGTGGAAGACACGGGAGTACGTCGCCGGGCCGTCGAAGAGCGCGACGCGCACGAGCAGCGACGCCATCGCGAGGCCGCCGACGGCGAACAGCACCGCGACGCGCGGCAGCGTTCCCAGCAGGAAGAGCAGCACCAGCGGCCAGAGGATGTAGAACTGCTCCTCGATGGCGAGCGACCACGTGTGGCCGAAGTTGCCGAGCGGGCTGACGACGCCGGCGATCAGGCCCCAGTTGGCGACGTAGAGCAGCGCCGCGACCGATTCCCGCCGGAGCGCCGCGACCTGGTCGAGCAGGATGCTGTTCCAGTTCCACCACCACAGGAACGCGACCATCGCGACGAGGGCGGGCAGCAGCCGCAGTGCGCGCCGCATCCAGAAGTGCCCGAGGCGGATGCGGCCGCGCTCGGAATGCTCGCCGACCAGCAGCGTCGTGATGAGAAAGCCGCTCAGCACGAAGAAAACATCGACGCCGAGGAAGCCTCCGCTCGCCCACGAAAGGTTGGCGTGGAAGGCCATGACGGCGAGCACGGCGAGCGCGCGCAAGCCGTCGAGCGCAGGCTCGTAGCCCAGCGAGGATCGTCCGGGAAGCTCGTGTCGCGACGCGCGTGACGACGGGCGCCACGCGGCTGCAGGATCGGATCGGCTCACGTTCGGTGGCGCGATTCTACACGGTCAGGCGCCGCCGTCGAAAAATCGGGGACGGATCCCGATTTCTTCCGGATGCCCGTCGCAGGGTTGCCAGAGGCATTCCATGAAATCGGGATCCGTCCCCGATTTTTCGGAATCACAGGTCCTTCGCGCAGCGGAAGCCTACATGCGCGGTCGTCGAGTCGGGCGTGAGCGCGATGCGGGCGGCCGGCCGGTAGCGCGCGCAGTATTCACCGGCGCAGAGCCACGAGCCGCCCTTGAGCACGAGCATCTCCGCGCCTTCGGCGCTTGCGGCGGCCGGCGGCGTGCAGCCGCAGGGCTTGGGCGCGTGCATCGGCGTCGCCGTCCATTCCCAGACGTTGCCGATCATGTCGCGCAGGCCGAAGCCCGTCGGCGGGTAGTCGCCGACCGGGGCCGTGCCGGGTGAAGCGCCGCGCGCGAAGTACCAGGGGAAGGAGCCCGTCCAGATGTTGGCGAGCAGGCGGCCGTTCGGCATCAGCTCTTCGCCCCACGCATAGGTCGCGCCGTCGAGGCTGCCGCGCGCCGCCGCTTCCCACTCGGGCTCGGTCGGGAGCCGCTTGCCGCACCACGCGGCGTAGGCGAGCGCGTCCTCGAACGCGACGTGCACCACGGGGTGAAGCTCGCGGCCCTCGATCGACGAGCCGTCGATCTTCGTGCCATGGATCGAAGAGCCCGCTCCGTCGGGATGCCGCCAGCTCGCGCCCGCGGCGAAGTGCCACCAGTTCGCCGGGTTCGTGAGATCGACGGGACCCTTCGTCATGCGGAAGACGGCGGAGCCCGCAGGATCGGCGCGCTCGGCGACGGTGACGTAGCGCGTGTCCGCGACGAAGCGCGCGAATGCCTCGTTGGTCACGGCGGTCGTGTCGAGCGCGAACGCGGCGACTTCGATCTCGCGCGCGGGGCGTTCCTCCGGGTAGTGCTCGTCGGAGCCGAGGCGACGCGTGCCGCCCGGAATGAGCACCATGCCGTCGGGCACCGTCGTCACCTCTCGCCCTCGCGTCCGGTCATTTCGACTTCACGTCCGATCATCTCGTCGTCGCGTACGGTAATCTCAACCTCGCGTCCGCTGTTGGAACCGTCGCCGGAAATCGGGATCCGTCCCCGATTCACGCGTTACTGGAAATCGGGATCCGTCCCCGATTTACACCTTGATTCCGAGCTTGTTCACGAAGCGCATCTGCTCGATCGTCGTGAACGGCGTCGTGTCGACGTCGATCGTGACTTTTACGATGCGGCCCTGGAACGCGTGCGGCGGCCGGTAGAGCATCGACACGCGGTTGCCGAGGTCGGCGCCGAGCGAGAAGCCGTCGTACGACGTACCCGCGATCGTGTGCACGAACTCGTGCTCGGCGACCTTGGTGCCGTTGACCCACAGCGAGCCGCTGCCTTCGAACGGACGCGCGGTCATTTTCTGCACGTACTTCACCGTGACCTCGCCTTCGGGAAGCTCGGCCGGCGACTCCACGCGATCGCGCCACGGGAACAGGCTCTGCTCGTAGTAGAGCTTGCCGCCCGTCACGTGCAGCACGTAGCCGGCCGGCTGGGAGCCGCACGCGAGGATCACGCCGTCGCCCTTGCCGTTCTCGCGCACGATCACCGCCGTGATCTCGTGGTCGAAGCCGCCGACGCTCGGCGAGACGTGCGCCGAAAGTCGCTCCATCGGCGGCACGAAGACCCACTGGCGGCGCAGGCCGCGACGCAGGCGGTCCTGGCTGATCTTGATGACGACGTTGCGGTCGTCGAGCGGATAGACGCCGTGCTTCTCGGCCGCCGCGTTCCACTTGCCGACGAGCTCGCGCACCTTGTCCGGCATCGTCGGCGCAAGGTCGTTCATCTCGTTGAAGTCCTTCGAGAGGTCGTAGAGCTCCCAGCGGTCCTCTTCGAAGGGCGTGCCGCGCTCGTGTCGCGTGACGAGGCGGTAGTTGCCGTCAAGGTAGGCCCGCTGGCCGCCGAGCTCGAAGTACTGCTCCGACCTGGTCTTCGCAGCGGCGTCCCTGAACGTGGCGGCGATGCTCGCGCCTTCGAGAGGCTTCATCTTTCGGCCCCGCCACGCTTCGGGGCGCGCAACGCCCGCGGCCTCGAGGATCGTCGGGTAAAGGTCGATCACGTGCACGAAGCGGTCGCGCGTCTCGCCGCGCGCCGCGATGCCCTTCGGCCAGGAGACGATGAGCGGATCGGCGACGCCGCCGAGATGCGTGTACTGCTTGTACATGCGGAACGGCGTGTTCGAGACGCAGCTCCAGCCGATCGGATAGTGCGGAAACGTCGGATCCTCGCCCATGACGTCGTAGAGCCTGGCCGCTTCCTCGACCGGCACCGGCCTTCCGAACGCAGCCGCGAAGACGTTGGGCGTACCGACGTCGGTGCCCTCGGGCGAGCCGCCGTTGTCGCTGAAGATCATGACCAGCGTGTTGTCGGCCTGCCCGATCTCCTCGAGGGACTGCATGAGGCGGCCGATCTGCGCGTCGACGTTCGTCATCATCGCCGCGTAGATTTCCATGTATCGCGAGTAGACCTTCTTCGAAGTCGCGTCGAGCGTGTCCCACGAGTCCGCGCCGGGCGACATCGGCGGAAGCTGCGTCGTCTCCGGAACGATCTTGAGCTTGCGCTGCTTCTCGAGCCGCGCCGCGCGGATGGCATCCCACCCCGCGTCGTAGGCGCCCTTGTACGCGTCACGCTCGCGGCCGCGGGCCTGCAGCGGCGAGTGCGCGGTCGGATAGCACAGCTGCATGTAGAAGGGCTTGTCCGGGTCGAGCGTCTTCGACGTGCGCACGTAGGCGATCGCGCGGTCGGTGAGGTCCTCGGTCGCGTAGAAGTCGTGCTTCTCGGGCGGCTCGACGGGCGAGACGCCGTCCATCATCTCGGAGGGACGGAAGAAGTCGGTCGAGTGGCCCTGGAACCAGTACGCGCGGTCGAAACCGCGCGACGTCGGCCAGTTCGTGTAGGGTCCGTTGGCGCCGTTCGAGGACGCGACGTTGACGTGCCACTTGCCGACGTGAAGCGTCGCGTAGCCCGCGTCGCGCAGCACTTCGGCAACGGTCGCGACGTCCTGCGTGAGGTCGCCGCGGTAGCCCGGATATCCGGCGTCGAGGTCGGCGAGCCAGCCCATGCCGGCCGAGTGGTGGTTGAGGCCCGTCATGAGCGCGGCGCGCGTCGGCGAGCACATCGCGCAGGTTCGAAAGTTCGTGTAGCGCAGGCCCTTCGCGACGAGACCGTCCATGATGGGCGTGCGGATCTCGCCGCCGAACGCACCGATGTCGGAGAACCCGACGTCGTCGAGCACGATCACGACGATGTTCGGCGAGCCAGCCTTGGCTTGGACCTCGCCGACGTACGACGGCCGCGAGTCGGCGAACGACTCGGCGACTTCGGCCACCGCGCCGGGCTGCACGGCGTCCGGCGTGCGCAGCTTTCGCTGCGTGTCGCGCACGCTCGAGATTCCCGCGGCGCCGGCCGCCGTGACCACGGCTCCGGAGAGCGCGCCTACCAGGAAGTCGCGGCGCTTCATTCCAGTTTTCTTTTCGTTCCCGTCGCTCATCGATTGGAGGTCCCCTCTTGTGGTTCGGTCCGGATTACCGGGAATCCGGAAGTTTGGCGAGGTGGGAACGGACGCCTGCCGCCAAAGGACCGGACGGCGGGTGCCAAGCCGAAATCGGTGCGGCTCGACGGGCATCAACGGGACTTCCCCGCTTGCACAGGACCGGCTGACGATGTCGCGCATCTACGCCGCGGCCGGCGTGGCTCACTACCGGATCGTCGACCTTCGCGACAGGGTCGTGGAGTGGTACGGCGATCCGGACGCCGGCTCGACGGTTAGAAGCCGCGGCCACCGCGAATCCGTCGCTGATGCCGACGTTCTCGGCGCAGACGCCCGACGTTCGCCGGCGCATGCTCGACCAGATGGGAGCGATGCGCGCGGATCACCAGAGCTACTCGGACTGGGCC
>CAYYVZ010000310.1:5492-6311 GCA_964475235.1 uncultured Myxococcales bacterium
TCGACTGGTTCGAGATGTGGTTGCCGTAGGCGGCCGGAGCTCCCGCGTCGCGATTCCCTGTCCCGGCGCATCGCCCTGCTCCCTACCCGCCTCGAAACGTCCCAACCTCGATCTTGCCGCTCGCGTCGATTGCGAGGTGCACGGCGCCCTCGCGGTCCGTGCGCAGGAAACGCACCCCGCGCGACTGGTAGCGCTCGACCACGTCGGGTGCCGGGAAGCGGAACTGGTTGTCGAGACCGAGCGAGGCGATCGCGAGGCTCGGCTTCACGGCATCGAGAAATCCCGACGTCGACGACGTGCGGCTGCCGTGGTGAGGGACCTTCAGCACGTCGGCCGCGACGTTCGCACGCGCGGCGACGCGGGACTCGGCCGGCGCTTCGATGTCGCCGGTGAACAGCACGCGGCGGCCGGCGAAACCGAACGCGAGGACGAGCGAGCCGTCGTTGTCGTTGCAGGCCGACTCACCGCGGCGCGGGGCGAGGATTTCGACGGTCGCGTCGGCAACGCCGGCCCCGGTTTCGCTCGAGACGAAACGCACCGGGACATGGCGCGCCGCCGCCGTGTCCAGGATCCGCCGCGCCGCCTCGTTGTCGCAGGGGCCGTCGGGCAGCCAGACTTCGCCGACCTCGTGCTCCTCGAGGATCTCCGTCAGCGCGCCGCTGTGGTCGGACTGGACGTGGCTCGCGACCAGCACGTCGACGCGGCCGATCCACGCGCGGCGGAGCAGAGGGCCGACGACCATGCGGCCGCGCCCGGGCGGTCCCTGGTCCACGACCCAGACCTTGCCGCCGGGCTCGCGCACGACGGCCGCGTCGCCCT
>CAYYVZ010000311.1:0-6303 GCA_964475235.1 uncultured Myxococcales bacterium
GTAGCTCCGCCCTGAAACTTGAGCCAGCCGCGATCGGCGAGCCAGCGGTTCCAGACCACGATGCGATCGGACGCCCCCGCGCTGCCGTGATCCGAGAGCAGCAGAAGGTCGGCGCCGGGACCCGCCGCCTCGAGAAGCACTCCGAGCGCGCGGTCGAGGGCCGCGTACACGTCCGCGAGCACACCCGCAGGCCCCTCACGGTGACGAGGAGAAGCCGCGTCGTCGAACTGCCAGAAGTGATGCGCGGCGGTGTCCGGCTCCATGAAGTGAACCACGAAGACGTCGAGCGGATGCCGCGCGAGGAGGTCGAGCGCGATCGTCGTGCGCGCGTCGACGTCGGCGAGTAGCTGGGCGTGCACACGCGCATGCCAGCCGTCGCCCACGCGCCCCTGCGCGATGCCTTCGATGCCGAGGCGTCCGTGACGTCGCTTCAGCTCGGCCCCGAGGTCGCGCGGATGCGTGGCGTCGGCGGCCGCAGTCGCGCCGAGTGGCGTGTCGAAGCCGCAGATCTCGAACACGCCGCGCCTTTCGGGCGGATATGTTGCCGGAACGCCGTACATACCGACGCGAAGACCCGCGGCCGACATGCGCGCGAGGATGGTCGGAAGACGGCGGTGCGTGGCGTTCGCGAAACGCACGCCGTAACTGCCCTCGCGCGGGATGGTGAAGTCGGTGACCCCGTGGTGCTCCGGCCGCGCACCGGTGAGGAAGCTCGTCCACGCCGGGAACGTGACCGCGGGAAGCGTCGATTCGACGCGGAAGCGCCGCGAGCGCCGGAGAAGACCGGCGAGCACCGGCATGCGGCCCTCGGCGACGAAGCGGTCCGTCAGCTCGAAGCAGGCTCCGTCCCAGCCGACGACCAGCAGCAACGCGCCAGTCCTCCCGACCCGCGACCCGCCCGCGTCAGCGGGCGAATCGCGGCCCCGCGCTCACTTCACGTACCCGAGCGACTCGAGCTTCTGGCGCGTGGCCTCGTCGATGGCACCGCTCGCACCGGTGACCGCTCGCGAACCCGCCATCACCTTGAGCGCAGTCAGGTCGCCGCTCAGCTTCGCGACGACGTCGCCGTGCTCGGCCGCGACGTTCCTGGTTTCCTTCGGGTCGGCCTGGATGTCGTAGAGCTCGATCGGCGCGAGGCCGCGAGGGTTGTTTTCGTTGGCGACGATGAGCTTCCAGCGGTCGGTGCGGATCGAATGCAGGACGTTGCCCTCGTGGTCCTCTTCCTGGAAGAGCGCCTCGGGCGCCGGAGCGTCCGAGAAAAGGTCCCTGCCCTGCCACGTCTCGGGCGCGGTGACCTTGGCGGCACCCGCGAGTGTCGGCGAAACGTCGAGGAGCTGAGCCCAGGCCTTCACGCGCGTTCCGGCCTTCGCGTTCTTCGAAAGCTTGACGATGAAGGGGATGCGCGACTCCTCGTCGTAGAGCGTGGTGCCGTGCCACCAGCCCTTGTGCTCGTAGAACTCCTCGCCGTGGTCGGAGACCAGGGCGATCACCGTATCGTCGTATCGTCCCGCCTGTTTCAGGGCCTCGATGAGGTTGCCGATGAAGCGGTCGAGGTACTCGACGTTGCTCGCGTAGAGCGACGCCATGCGGTCGCGCTGGGACGGATCGGGGTTGGGCGTGTCGACGCGCGCGACCGCGACGCCGTTGTACGGGATCTCGAAGTAGGGATCGTGCGGATCCATGTAGTGGATCAGCGTAAACGTCGGGCCGGAGCCGTTGCGGTCGAGCCACGGAAGCGCGGCACCGTTCACCGTCTGGGCGTCCTGGTAGTAGTACTGCACCCACTTCGACTTCGAGAGGAAGCGCTCGCGCACCAGCCGCATGACGTTGTAAAACGCGAGCTTCGCACCCGAGTCCGTCGCGCCGAAGAAGAACTCGGGCGACAGGTAGTAGTACTCCTGGAAGCCCTGCTCGAAGCGGAACGACGGCGCAACGTTGATGTTCGTGACGTAGCCGACCGTCCTGTAGCCGGCGTCCTTCATCGTCTCGGCGATGGTCGTGACGCCGTCGGGAAGCAGGTCGGTCTTGTACATGACCTTGTGCGACGACGCGTAAAGAGACGAGACGATCGTGGCAACCGACGGGCGCGTCCACGTCGAGTTCGTGAACGCGTTTTCGAAGACGACGCCGTCTTTCGCGAGGCGGTCCATCGCCGGGGTCTTGGTCATGGTCGAGCCGTAGGCGCCGAGATAGTCGGCGCGCAGCGTGTCGGCGATGATCAGGATGACGCTCGGCCCCTGGGCCGTGCCCGGCTGCGTGGGCAACGGCTTCGGCTTGGCCACCATGTCGAGACCGGCGGTCGTCGCCGCCGCGCCGCCCACGAGCACGATCGCGAGCACGGCCGTGGCCGCGATGCCGCTCGAACCATCGCGGGAGAGCGCGAGCACGAGGCGCCTCACCGCAAGGAGCACGATGATCGCCGCGAGGAGCAGTCCTGCGTGCACCAACATCCCTTCGGTGGAACCGATCGGCAGATTCTCGAGGTAGACGTCGCGAACGATGCGGAAGCGTGCGACGGCGAGGCCGAGCAGCGCGGCTACCCCACCGGCCGACAGTGCCACGGCCGCGCGAGCATCGCGCGCGAGGAACGAGAGCACGGCCGTCGCAACGCCGACTCCGGCTCCGGCAAGCGCTCCGATCAGGCCGTAGGAAATCGCGGCGAAGCGGAACGCCCCGTACTCGTCGCCACCGCCGATCACGGCGATCAGGGCCGCCTCGGCAAGGCCGACGAGGCATCCGCCGACAAAACCGCCGATCGCGCCGGCGGGGATCTTCTTCAGCGCGTCCATCGCGTCACTTCGCTCCCGGAGCCGCGATCTTCAGGACGCGGCCGTCGTAGGTGGGCGGAACCGGGACGCCGAGCATCGTGAGGATGGTCGGGGCGAGGTCGCCGATGGCGGCGCTCTCGTCGCCGATCTTCGCGCTGCTCAGCAGGATGCCCTCGGTCACTTCCGTCTCCGTGGTGGCGTGATCGCCGCTCCACTTCTTTTCGTTGTCTTCGAACAGGCCTTCGGGCGCGCCTCCGAGAGGCGTCGCCGACGACACCCGGTAGCCGGGCGCCATGCCGATCTGCATGTCCTGGCCGTCGGGCAGGCGGTCGCCCTTCCAGATGTCCTTGCCGGCGTACACCTTGTTCACGGCCGGCTTGCCGGTCTTCGGATCGAGGAGCGCCGTCATCTTCGCCTGGATCTCCCCGATCAGCGCATCGTACTCGGCGCCGGGCTTGACGATGCCCTTCCCTTCGCGGCCCGCGAGGTTCACGTACAGGCTGCCCACGCCGAGCGCGTAGGCCTTCGTCTTCGACCAGTCGACGTCCTGCAGGAACTTCTTCGTCGTCGATTTCGCGCCGCCCTTGAGCGTCATGAAGCCGTTCTCGACCAGCCAGGTGTTCACGTTGAACCCGCGCCGCCAGCTGTGGAAGCCATGGTCCGACAGGATCAGCAGCGTGTCGTCCGCGTCGAGCTTGGCGCGCACCTTGCCGATGATCTCGTCCATGCGCTGGTAGGTCTTGAAGATCGAGTCGCCGAACTTGGCGGCCAGCGCCGCGTTGTAGCGCGGATGCTCGGGATCGTAGAGACGGTACATCATGTGGGAGGTCCGGTCGGTCTCGACGAACACCGAGATGAAGAGATCCGCGTTCCGGTTCTCCAGCTCGTGCATCGTGATCGCTTCGGTTTCGCGGTACGTGTCCCAGATGTCCTGCATGAACGCTTCGTCGTCGATGCGCTCCTCGTTGAGGCCCCACGTCTCGTGGTTCCAGCCGACGGTCTTGTATTCTCCGACGGCCTTGACGAGGTCTTTCGCGTAGCTTTCCGGCTCGGTCACCGCGATGGCCGCGTCGTCGGGGTCGTGATTGATCGGCGACATGTAGAGCCGGATGTTCGGCTCGGTCTCGAGCACGCGGAAGCGCGACATGCCCGCGAGCTTCGACATCGAAGTGACTTCGAACGACAGGTGGAACCAGTCGCTCCACCTGCCGATCTCGACGGTTTCCTTGCGGCCCGAAACCTCGATCGACAGCGCGTCCTTGCCGGCGCGCGCGAGCTTCAGCGGAACCGTCAGGCGCTCGCCGCTCTCCGACAGCGGGTTGACGGGGCCCTCGATGATGGTCTCGACCTCGGCCCCGGACGCAAGCGACACGACCTTGCCGCCGAGCTCGGGGCTGGCCGCGTCGCGCGGGCTGATGTCGCTCGCCCAATAGTGAAAGGTGCCTTCGCTGCCGCGCATGTCCGGCAGCCCGAGGCCGCCCTGCGCGTAGCTGTGGGTCTCCTTCTCGAGCGGATAGATGCAAGGCACGCGCAGCACGACGCTGCGCTTGCCCGCGCGGTCGGCCGTGGTCCAGAACGCCTCGCCCGACATCGTCGTCGTGAACGTCTCGGGCTTCGACTCGAGGAGACCAAATCGGTACTCGGCCTTGTGGCTGACGGCGCCCGTGCGATCGGGAAGGTAGGTTTTCGGATCGCGCAGGATGAAATCGAAGATGCCGTGGCCGCCCGGATTCATGCCGGTCGTGAACGTCGACCACGCCGTGCACGAGGACGGCGGTGTCGTCGTCTGGAGGCGGTGGAACGAGCCGGTCTTCATGAGCTCCGCGATGTTCGGGAGCTTGTCCTTCCACTGCTCCAGAAAGTCAGGATCGACGCCGTCGAAACCGAGCACCACGATGCGGCGCTCGGGCGGCGGTCCGGTGTCACGGCGGGCGTCACCGCCACCGCATCCTGCCAGCACGGCAGCAGCGAACGCGGCGGCCGTGAGGGCTCGCGCCTGGTTCCGTGTTCCGTCCCGGCCTGCTGCCGGTGTCCTCGTACTCCTCGACTTCGACTCCATCGACTCCTCTGGCGGAAACCTTCGGGTTTCCTTCTTGGTGGAAACCCACCGGGTTTCCTCTTCTGTCGGCCGGCGGCCAGTCCACCACCACGGGTTCCCCGCGAAACCCCCGGCGAAAATCTGTCAGCTTTCCTCTTCTGGATCGGGGCCTGCGGCCCCGCGCTCGTGCGGCACTCGTCCGGTTTCAGGCCCGCCGTGCGGTGCTGGCGCTCATGTCGTTTTCCCATGCAGCAGCGTCGCGTACAAATCTTCGATCTGACCGACCATGCCGGCCGCCGAGTAGAGCTCGACGACACGCTCGCGGGCGGCGGCGCCCACGCGTTCGCGCAGTGCGGGGTCTTCCAGCAGGCGGGTCACCTTGTCGGCGAGGGCCCGCGAATCCGGATAGCCCACGAGGAAGCCCGACCGGCCCTCTTCCATCTGCTCGCGGGCACCGCCGACGTCCGTCGCCACGACGGGCAGTCGCATCGCCATCGCTTCCAGGATCGCGTTCGACATCCCCTCGCTCTCCGACGGCAGCACGAACACGTCGAGGGCCGAGAGTACCTCGGGCATGTCGCTGCGGCGGCCGAGGAGATGGATCGCGCGCACGAGGCCCAGATTTTCCGCGAGGCTCCTGGCTTCCGGGGACATTTCGTCCGCACCGGCGATCAGGAGCTGGGCGTCGGGCAGCCGGACGCGGATCTCAGCCATCGCTTCGAAGAGCATCCGGAAACCCTTGCGAGGCCTGAAGGTTATCGCCGTTCCCACGACCGGCGACTTGCCGATTCCGAGGGCTTCCCGGAGAGACCCGCGCGGCCAGCCGCCGACCCGCCGCGGGTCGAAGCGATCGGTGTCGATGCCGCTCGGAATCATCGACATCGGCGCGGGGAAACTGCCCTCGACGCGTTTCGTGAACTCGAGGACTTCGAGAGAATTGCCGGTGATTGCGTGGGACAGGCGGTTGGAGATCTGCACCGACACGGTTTCGGCGAGCCCGGCCGGCTCGTGAAGGCCGCGCTTGCTCGTGACGACGGCCGGAACGCCCGCGAGCCTCCCGGCGACCGCACCGTAGAAGTTGCCACGCAACAGGTATCCGTGGACGACCGCGGGCCGCAGCTCGCGCATCGCTCGAACCATTCTTGCCAAACCCTTGATATCGCGAGAATTCCGAAGAGTTCCGGACATTCCGAACGTGCGCACGTCCACACCGGCTGCGGCCGCCTCGCCGAGGAGATTCCCGCCGTCGCGCAGGACGAACAGGGAGGGCCGGAAGACGGTGCGGTCGAGGTAGCGGAAGACCTGCAGGAGGTGAGTCTGGGTGCCGCCGGTGATCATGTCCGCGATCACGTAGACGACAGGGCGGGGCCCGCCCCTCGCGCGTGAGAAGCTCATGCCGCGCGCTTCAGGGGCGCCAGAACTGGTCGAGGCCGGCCAGGCCGATACCGCCCCTGGCGAGAGGGCCGAATGGCTCGAGCACCGTCCAGCCTGCTACCG
>CAYYVZ010000312.1:0-6299 GCA_964475235.1 uncultured Myxococcales bacterium
CGCCATCGTCATCGCTACGAGGTCAACAACGTCTATTTGCCGCGGCTGGAGCAGGCCGGCCTGCGCGTGACCGGAACCTCGGCCGAGGGCAAGGCCTTGTGCGAAATGGTCGAACTGGGCGAAAGCGCTCCCGGGCATAAGAGCGAGCACACCGAGGGAAGCGAGGCAGACCACGGAAGTGATCCGGTTCGTGAGGCTCATGGCAACTCTCCTTTTCGGTCCGCTGACAAGAATGTCTGCGTCTGGTGACCGGCATCCCGCCGCCGATCACTGAAGCGCTGTACAGGACAGGGCTCGCTCAAAACAAGAGTCGATCGACCAAGTGCGCGAAATAATGTGAGTTCCTTCACGAAGAGTGCAGATACCGGAACGTGCGTTCAACGGCGCGATCAGCGCTGGTGAACCATTCGCATTCCGGGCACAGGGCTGCGCGCGTGCAGCACGTAGTCCTTCACGATGCTGCCGACGTAGAGGTCGCGCATGTCGGCTCCGCCCCAGGTCACGTTGGTCGGGTGGTTCATGACCTCGCCGGTCGGATCCTCCAGCATCGTGACCACCTCGCCGCTCGGGCGAATCGCGACGATTCGGTTGGAGGTGACGAGAGTGACCCAGAGGTTTCCCTCCTCGTCGAAGCCGCAGCCGTCGGTGACGCCGAGCGTCCTCATGAGCTCGGGTCCGAGGGCACCCTGCGCGAGCGCCTCGGCAGGAATCCGCGGGCCGAGCACGGGACCGTACTGCTCGGGAGCGCCGACGGATCCGTCGGCGAGGATCGGGTAGCGAAGCACGTTGCAGGCCGTCGTCTGGCAGACGAAGACGTTCTTCTCCTCCGCGTCGAGCGCGATGCCGTTGGCGAACTGGATGCCCTCGGCGAGGATCTTCGCGCTCCCGTCGGGCGCGACCCGGAAGAGAAAACCGTCCGCGCGCCCGTCGAGCGCCATCTCCCACGGATCGGCGAACGTCGAGTTGGTGCACCAGATGTTTCCGCGGCTGTCGACGAGAGGGTAGTTCGCGTGCGCGACCTTCACGCCGCCGATCTCCGACACCACCGTCGTGACTTCCCCGGTTTCGACGTCGAGGCGCTGCAGCGGCCCGTCGAAGAAGTTGGCAATCAGGATGCGGCCCTCGCGATCCATGTTGATGCCGTTCGGCGCACCACCGGCCTTGCCCACGCGCCTCAGGCTCCCGTCCGGAAGGATCTCGGCGCACGCACTGAGCTGATCGGACGCCCATACCCGGCCGTCGCGCGAAACGACGACGTCTTCAGGGCGCTGAAGGCCGATCCCGCGCTTGTGAACCGAGTCGAGAGGGATGGGGGTAAGGGGCATTGCGGTCTCCTTCGTCGTCGCGTCGCGTCCGGGTCGAGGCCTCGCCGGCATGCGGCAAGGTCGCATGGTTGAACGGCCCGGTCCGCCTCGTAAAAGGCGCGTCGTGGCGACATCGGAGCACACGCGCGGGGCCTTAGACAGCGCGCAGCCGCGATTCGCGCGCATCGTCGTCCTAGACGGCGCCACCGTCGATCCGGGCGACAACCCCTGGCACGAGGTCGAGGCGTTCGGACCTCTCGAGGTTCACGCCCGCACCCCGCGTGACCTCGTCGCCGCGCGCGGACGCGGCGCCGAAGTCGTCCTCACCAACAAGACCGTCCTGGATGCGGCGGCGTTCGAGGCCTTGCCCGGGCTGAAGCTCGTTTGCGTGCTCGCCACCGGCGTCAACGTCGTCGACCTTGACGCCGCGTGCCGCCGCGGCGTCACCGTGTGCAACGTCCCGGGCTACTCCCTCGAGGCGGTTCCCCAGCACACCTTCGCGCTCCTCCTTGAAGCGACGAATGCAGCCGGCGAACACGCGGAGGCGGTGCGGCGGGGAGAGTGGGCGAAGGCGCCCGACTTTTCGATGTGCCGGCGACCGCTCGTCGAGCTCGCCGGAAAGACCATCGGCATCGTCGGCCACGGCCTCATCGGATCGAAAGTGGGCGAGATCGCGCACGCGTTCGGCATGAACGTGCGCGCCTTCAGCCCGAGCCGCCGCAACCCCGGCCGGTACGAAGGCTTCGCGTGGTCGGCGATCGAGGAAATCTTCGCGAACGCAGACGTCGTGTCGCTGCACTGTCCGCTCACGAGCGGGAACGCGCGGTTTGTGGACGCAGCGCTACTGGCGACGATGCGCGACGGAAGCGTCCTCGTGAACACGGCTCGCGGTGATCTCATCGACGAGCCTGCGCTCGCCCGCGCGCTCGATGCGGGCCGGCCGTGGATGGCGGCGCTCGACGTGCTCTCGTCCGAGCCGCCGCCGCCCGATCATCCGCTCGCCTCGCACCCGCGCTGCATCGTCACGCCTCACATCGCGTGGGCAAGTCTCGCGGCGCGCCGCCGCCTGATGCAGGTGACAGCCGCCAACATCCGCGCCTTCGCCGAAGGCCGGCCCGAGAACGTGGTCGCCTGACCGGATCGCAACAGGAGAAAGCCATGTCGAGCTCCAATCAGAAGGCCCCGAAGACGTACGACGCGTTCGTAGCGGAGTTCCCGAAGCTCGGCGCCGCGTGGGATGCGATGCGCGAAGCCGAAGAAGCCGGACCCTTTACCGAGCGCGAGCAGCGCCTTCTCAAGCTCGCGGTCGCGATCGGGTCGGGCAAGCAGGGTCCCGTTCATTCGGCTGCGCGCAAGGCGAAGGCCGCAGGCTGCGGTGACGCCGAGATCCGCCACGTCGCGGCCATCGCTGCGAGCACGATCGGTCTCCCGCCCGCGGTCGCCGCCTGGTCGTGGGTCGTCGAGGAGCTGGAGAAGAAGAACACACGAAGCGCGCAATAGGGCGGAAACAGCCTCCGGATCGCTTGACCCGCGGCGACCGGCCGCATAGAAACGACGCATCATGTTCGCCGCCCTCACGAACCTCAAAGTAACGTCGAAGCGCATGCGCTGGCATGGCGCTACGGCGTTGCGGTTCGTTTGAAGCGCTGAGCTCCAGAGAACCGCACCCTTCGCCGAAGCCGGCCGAAGGAAAAAGCGGTTCTGATCCTCCTCTCCTCCCGCTTTCTCTCTTCGGTCCGGCTTCGGTGCAAGGCACCGAGACGGAGAGAGACATGCGAGAAAGTACAGCAACGACAGCAATATCCGGAGTCGTGTCGCTGACGCGCGCTGACGTGCGCGCGGCTTTGTGGACACCTGCCTTCACGCGGCTGCTCGTGGCAGGCAGCGCGTACGGATTCTCGTTCTCCAGCTTTCACCTGATGCCGAAGTATCTGGCCGTCGAGTTCGGCGCGTCGCCGTCGGCCATCGGCTGGTCGGCGGGTGTGTTCGGAATGGCCTCCGTCGTGACGAGCGTCGTGGTCGGAGCGTATATCGACCGCGTTTCGCGCCGCCGTATGTTCGCGGCGTCCGCGTTTCTGCTGGCGGCCACCTCGATCGGCTTCGCGATGATCGATTCGATGGGACCGGCCGTCTTCGTGCTGCGTGCGCTGCAGGGAATCGCCTTCACGATGCAGATGGCCTCGTTCTCGACTCTGGTGGCGGAGCTCGCACCGGCGGCGAGGCTCGGCGAGGCCGTCGGCATGGCCGGCAGCAGCATGCTCATCATGAACGCGATCGCCCCGGCCGTGGACGAACCGCTTGCGAGAGCGTTCGGATGGCCGGCGGCGTACATGCTTGCGGCGGTGGCGGCGCTCGTTTCGGCGGTGCTGGTGCTCGAGACGTCTTCGAAGCGCCGCGTCGCGAGGGCCGGCAACGGCTCGCTGCTCGCCGTGTGGAAGCGCCCGGCGACGCGAGCGTACTGCGCCGTCACGATGCTGACCGCGATCGCGTTCGCGACGATGTTCACGTTCCTGCAGCCGGCCGCGCTCGAGGTTGGTTACCGCGACGTCGGCTCGTTCTTCGTGGCGTACGCGGGAGCCGCGTGCGCCGTGAGGCTTTTCTTCGGATGGCTGCCGGACCGCTACGGCCGTCGGCGCGTCGCGGTGCTCGCGCTCGTGCCGTACGCGCTGGTGGTCTCGTACGTCGCGCTCGAAGGGCCGACGTCGCTCGTGGCGATCGGCGGCGTGTTCGGCTTCGCGCACGGCGTGTTTTTTCCGGCGCTCAATGCGCTCGCGATCGAGTCCACGCTCGTCGCCGAGCGCGGGCGGCTGATGACGGTCTTCGCGGGCACCTTCAACCTGGGTGCGTGGGGCGGAGCGGCGGTGCTCGGCCCGATCGTGGAGGCTGCGGGGTACGGACCCGTGTTCGCGATCGGCGCACTGTCGGCGGTGTCGGCCCTCGTGCTGCTCGCGCGCACGCGCGGCTTCGCGCTGCCGGAGGAGCCGGCGATCTGAGCGTCGTACCCGGTCAGGCCGGGAGCCCGAGGACTCTCAGGTAGTGGCGGCGGACCTCCTCGATCTTCTCGTCGAGGTTGTCGTGATTCCAGTCCGCGGTCGAGACCGGCGGCAGCACGGTCACCTGGACGCTGGCGGGGCGGATGATGACGCCGTGCTTCGGCAACGCATCGATCGAGTTGTGGATGATGATGGGGACGACCGGTACGCCGCCGGCCATGGCCATGCGGAAGGCTCCCTTCTTGAAGCGCCCCACGCGCGGCCCGAGACTGCGCGTGCCTTCGGGTGCGATCGCGATCGACTGGCCGCGCTTGAGGGCTTCGATGGCCGGCTCGAGCGCCTTGAGGGCTTCGGCGTGGTTGAAGCGGTCGATGAAGATCGTGCCGGCGAGCTCGAAGAGCTGGCCGAGCACCGGAATGCCGCGAACCTCCTGCTTGCTGATGCTCACGAAGTCGCGACGCAGCAGCTTGCAGATGAGAAGCGGATCGACGCCGCTCTGGTGGTTGAAGATGAAGACCGCCGGCCGCTTCGACCAGAGGTGCTCTTCGCCGTCGACGGTCACGTGGATGCCGGCCAGCGCCGTGCCGAGCTCGCCCCAGGTCGTGGCGGCGAGATTCACCGCCTGGCGGAAATCGCCGTCGAGAAGAGCCGCGGGAAGCCCCAGCAGGAACGAAGGCATGACGCTCGCCATCGACAGGCTCGTGCGCAGGACGTCGGTCACGCTCGGCACGCCGCGGCTCGCGAACGTGCGAACGGGCCAGATGCGTTTGGCCGCAATCGACTGAAGGCGCCGCGACGGATTGATCGGTCGCGGCTTGCCGACGATCAGAAGCAGCGGAAGATCTTCGTCGCTGTCGGTGTAGAAATAGCTGTCTTCGAGGTCGATGCCGCGCTCGGCCGCGAAGACGCGCGCGGCCTCGGCCTTGCCTTCGCCGTAGCAGGCCGGCCGGATGATCTGCCCCGTGAGTTTGCCGTCCTCGACCTCGAGCTCTGTGCAGAAGACGTGCTTGATGCCGAGTTCGCGTGCCACGGGCGCGACCTGGGAGCGCGTCGCCGACGAAATCACCGCGACGGTGTGGCCGCGGGCCTTGTGCGCTTCCACGAGTGCACGCGACTCGGGAAAGATGTTGGCGGCGATCGTGCTGCCGAACAGGCGCTCGCCGATGGCGTCGAACTCCTCCTCGGCGAGTCCCTTGACCATCGCGAGGCTCTCGGAGACGAAGCCGGAGAAGTTCTTCTGTCCGAGCTGGAACGCGGTTGCCGCGGCGGCGGCTGCTGCGATGTCGGAGGCGGCCGCGCGACCGCTCGTGAGCCAGTCGCGAACGAAGGCGCTCGCCGAGAAGCCCGCGATGAGAGTCCGGTCGAGATCGAAGAACGCGCCGATCTGAGGACCTTCGGGTCCGAGGTCGATCTCGCGGGTCAGGATTCCGTGGTCGGTCATGAACGGGCGCGGACCATAGCATACGACCCGCAACGTTGCGTTGCCCCCGGCCGCTGCTTTAGAAGGTCCGGTCGTGGCTGCGCTTCTCTCATCGGCCGGCGAGCCTGGCGCAACCGGGACGCCGAGCGATCCCGCGTTGCCGGCGGGGCCGTCCGCGGCCGAGCCGGCATGGCCCGCGGCGGCAGGAGGCCGCCGCGTCGTCTTCCTCCTCGACGCATGCAGCGAGCTCGAAAAGCGGATGCTCGAGGACTGGATCCGCAGGTCGCGCCCCGAGTTCGTCACCGAGTCGAGCATCGAGGCCGTCCCCATTCCGCCGTCGAGGCGACGGTCGCCGCGACGTCAGACTCCGAGCCTCGCCAGGCTGGAATCGGCCATCGCGGCCGGGGGCGATCCGCTGATGGCTCCGCTTCGCGTGGCCTGGTTCGCGGACGAGGCCGGCGGCGTTCGTCACCTCGGCGTGCGGGACATCCTGATGATGTCGGACGCGCGCGATCCCGGGCCAATTCGCCAGCGCCTGATCGCGGCGCGTGCCGAGGACCCGCTAAACCGGGACGTGGCAGG
>CAYYVZ010000313.1:0-6261 GCA_964475235.1 uncultured Myxococcales bacterium
CCCCAGGAGTTGTTCATGATGCGCGCGCCGTTCTTGCGTGCGTAGTCGATCGCCTGGAGAGCGTCGGAGGAGAAGCCGCTTCCGTTCTCGTTGAGGAAGCGAAGGACCATGATGCTCGCGTTCCAGCACACGCCGACGACGCCGATGTCGTTGCTCACGGCCCCGATCGTGCCGGCAACGTGGGTTCCGTGGCTGTCGGGATCCCAGGGGAACTCGTCGTTGTCGACGAAGTCGAATCCGTAGACGTCGTCGGCGTGGCCGTTGCCGTCGTCGTCCTTGCCGTTGTGCGGGATCTCGCCGGTGTTGCGCCAGAGGTTCTGGCGAAGATCCTCGTGCCAGAAGTCCACGCCGCTGTCGATGACGGCGACCGTGATGTCCGAACAGTCGGTGCGCGTCGTCCACACGGACGGCGCGTTGATCGCGCCGAGGCCCCACAACTCGTCGTACATGGGGTCGTCCGGCTGGCCGAGGCAGGCGAGGGCCGGCGGCAGGCCGGTCGCGTTTCTCAGAATCTTCAGCGCGTCGGCCGTGTTGAGCGCGCCGTTGCTGTCCACGTCGCAGACCGAAAGAGCACAGGTTACCTGCGAGACGCTGCCACGCAGTGCATACAGCGCGTCGTTGGTCAGGATCTGACCGTCGCCGGTAGGGTCGCCGCAGATCGCATGGGCCGGGCTCGCGGAGAGGGCCGCGAGGCCGAAGACGGCGGCCGAGAGCGACTTGCGTGCCGAAGAAAGCGTGCGCCTGGTCATGGAACCCCCTTTGGGCGGCCAGCCGAACCATTGGACAGGACGGTTCGGGACTGGACCACCCCTATCTATACGGGTTGGGGGTGGTAGAGAAGTCGGTTCGCAGGCGTTCTCTGGCGAATCTGCAGCGGAATCCGACCAAAAAGTTGAGGCGGGACGGTGCCGTGCGGGGCGGCAAGGCCGCGGGTGTCCTTGGGCAGGATTCAGCGGCGGGCCCGGGGTCCGTTCCCGGTTCAATAGCCCGCCGGCACTCCGCCCTTGCGAGGATCGCTGGTCGCCTGCAGCACGCGCTCGTCTCCCGAGCCGATCACGCGAATCTCCTGGACGGACGCGCGCGCCTGCAACTCGGCGAGGCTGTGGCCTACTGCCGTGAGCTTCGCGCGCGTGGCCTCCGGGAAGCCCGGCTCGAGGAAGAGCTTGTCGGGCATCCACTGGTGGTGGAGGCGGGGCGCTCCGACGGCATCCTCCGTGGATCTGCCGAAGTCGATGACACCGACGATGGCCTGGAGCGTGGCCGTAATGATGAGCGGACCGCCCGAGCCGCCCGCCACGAGCTCGACGGCTCCGTCCTTCGTGACGACGACCGGAGTCATGCTCGACAAGGGGCGCTTCCCGGGCTCGATCGCGTTGGCCCGCGTGCCGACGAGGCCGAATGCGTTCGGCTTGCCGGGCTGCGCGACGAAATCGTCCATCGTGTTGTTGAGCACGATGTCGCGGCCGGGCACGGCGAGGCCCGCGCCGAAGCTCGTGTTCACGCTGGTCGTGAGCGCCGCCGCGTTGCCGTAGGCGTCGAGGACGGAGATGTGCGAAGTTCCGGAGTCGCGGGCCTGGTCGCCTTCGGGAGCGAGCTCGCGCGCGGGCACGGCGCGTGTCCAGTCGATGCGCGCCGCCATCGCACCGAGATGCGCGGGCCCGAGCAGTCGGGCCAGTCCGACCCTGGTGTAGTCGGGATCGCCGTAGAACTGGGCGCGGTCGGCGAACGCGAGCTTGAGCGTCTCTCCGAGGAGGTGGGCCCACGTCGGTCCTGTGGGATCGAGCGCCGAGACGTTCCAGCGCGAGAGCACGCCGAGCGCCTCGCCGAGCACGCCGCCGCCCGAGCTCGGCGGCGCCATCGTGACGATCTCGCGGCCGCGGTAGCGAAGCACGAGCGGCTCGCGCGTCTCCGGCTCGTACTCGTCGAGGTCCTCTTCGTCGAGAGGTACCGCGTTCGAGGCGAACGGAGCCGGCGCCGTTGCGGGCACGGTGCGGTTCTGCGAGGCCGCGTCTCGCGGGCCGGAGGGGGCGCCCGACGGGCCGGCGGCCTTCGCACGTCGCGCTTCGTCGGCGCGTGCCTGGTGTCGCGCCGCGACGGCCTTGACGATGTCCCCGGCGATCTCGCCGTCGTAGAAGTCTTCGACACCTTCGCGGGCGAGGCGCTCGAGCGTGGCCGCGAGTGCCGGCCGTTTCAGCAGCTCTCCTTCCTTCCTCGGGGAGCCGTCCCCGTGCAGGAAGACCGCTGCCAGTTCCGGATCCGCGGCGAGGCGCGCGCGGCCCGAAGCGATGGCGCCGGCAAGGTGGGCCTCGATCGGGAAACCGTCGCGCGCGAGACGGATCGCGGGGGCCGCCGCCTGGGCGAAGGTGATCGTTCCGTAACGCTTCAGCGCGAGGTCGAGGCCGGCGGGCTCTCCCGGCACGGCGACGGCGAGCGCCCCCGTGCGGCTCGCGTCGGCGTCGACGGAGCCGTCGGTGCGGACGTACATGTTCCCGGTGGCGCCGCGCGGCGCCGTTTCGCGGAAGTCGATCGTCGCGGCGCGTCCCGTTCTGGCGTTTCGCCACACGACGAAGCCGCCGCCGCCGATTCCCGAAGACGAAGGATTGACGACGCCGGTCGCGAGCGCAGCCGCCACCGCCGCGTCCATCGCGTTGCCGCCGCGCTGGAGGATCTCGACTCCGGCGGCGGACGCCAGGCGATGCTCGGCGGCGACGGCGGCGCGCTTCACCTCGATCGACGCCGCCTCGGAGACACCGCTCGCAGCCGCAAACCAGGCGAGAACGGCGATCGCGAAGGGGCCGTACGACGAACGCGGACGCGGGGACGAGTCGCAGCTCACGGCGCGCCTGCCTACGGCGTCGCAGGCCCGGATGCAACGGATTTGCGGCGGCTTCGGGCTGCCGGCTCGCGCCCGTGTGCACACCGGCCGGCTGGTCGCGCTGCTTCGGTGTCGCCGGTCCGCTTGCAACGCGCCACCACGGCGCGTAGACGCCCAGCACGGGGACGGGTACGGGTTTTCCGGCGGAAAACCCGTACCCGTCCCCGTTTTTCAGCGATGCATCCGGAGCCGGCGGAAAAGCAGTTCTACCTCAAGGATTTCCGCAACCGGGCGATCCTCTTCCACGTCGAGGACGCTCGCCAGCTCGAACGCCACGCCAATCCCGTCCTTGCCGATCTCCTCGACAACCCGACGCTGGTCGTCGTCGTGGCGCGCCGCTTCCCGCGCAAGCGCCGCGGGCTGCGCGTCTCCCGGCGCGACTTCGAGAAGAAGCCGGGCGCGCTCGTGCCGCTCTCCGAGTCTCTGATGAAAGAGGGCCGCGCCGACGTGTACTGGCCGCGCGGCGTGACCGGTGCGAGGGCGATCGCGTACTCGAGGCAGCTTGCGGTGCGGCTCGGCGTGGAAAAGCTCGTCATCGTGGACGAGCGCGGCGGCCTCGACGCGGGCTCGGGAACGAGGTCGTTCGTGCATGCGGCGGCGCTCGCACGGGTCTGCCGCGCCGACGAAGACCTCGGCGACTGGGGTCTGGCCGAGCTCCAGCAGATCCTCGCGGCCGTGCGCTCCGGTGTCACGGCCGTCAATCTCACGACGGCCGAAGGCGTCGGGGCGGAGCTGTTCACCTACCAGGGCAGCGGCACGCTCGTGACGGCGGAGGAGTACTGCACCGTCGAGCGTCTCGGCGTGCAGCACTTCCACGAGGCCGAGCGCCTGCTCGCGCGCGGCGAGAGGGAGGGCTTCCTGCTGCCGCGCGACGAGGTACAGAAACACCGTTTGCTGCTGGCCGGATACGGAGCCTGGTTCAGCGGGGAGCGTCTCGCCGGCGTGTGCGGGCTGGAGACCGAGGCCTATCGCCGCCGGCGCGTCGGCGAGATCGTCGGGCTGTACACGATCTCGCGTTTCCAGGGCGAGGGCGTAGGTGTACGCATGATCGACCACGTCGTCGCGGCCGCGAAGGAGGAAAAGCTGCGCGCGCTTTTTGCGTGCAGCTCGAACGAAAGGGCAGTGCAGTTTTTCGAGCGCTGCGGCTTCGAGCAGGTCGACCCGTCGAAGGTGCCGCCCGCGAAGTGGGTCGGGCGTCGCGGCGAAATGCCGGTCGTGCTGTGGCGCGAGCTATAGAACGCTCGCGCTGAAGCGCTGGCTATAGAACGCTCGCGCTGAAGCGCTGGCTATAGAACGCTCGCGCTGAAGCGCGAGCTATGGAACGGTCGGCGCCGCCGCGCGGCCAGTGAGAAGGAGCAGCGATGGCGCAGTATCTTCGCAGTCTCGGGTTCCTGCTTTGTGCGCTCGGGATCGTCGGCTCGGTCTGGTGCACGATGGGCGTGTTCGCCGACGAGGACTACTACGGCGCGGTCAAGGCGCTCGAGAAGTATCCGAACAACGTGCTCTACACGACGGAGCTCAAGATGGCCGAGCCGCGTCACATGCTGCTCACTGCCGGGGCCTTCGCGTTCGCGCCGGTCGGCCTCATCCTCGGCAGCATCTGCATCGGCATCGGCGCCGTGCTCAGGCGCCTCGGTCCGCCGCAGTAGTTGTTGACCTGCGGGTGACCGGCTGGCAAGGGAAACGAATGCGGAAAACTGCTCTCGCGGCCCTCGTTGCGGTCCTTCTTCCGACGGCGGCGACGGACGCCCGGGCCGCCGAGGCAGGCGGACCCAACTTCACGTTCGGGTCTTCGACCTCCTTCGTCTACGACATCAACGAGCCAGGCGGCGGGTGCGACCCGACCGGCGTTCTTCCCCAGGAATGCGCGGTGACGGGCGAGAATCGCAAGCTCTATTCGGATGGCGAGTCGGAGGAGTCGTTCAACATCGACCTCGTGCAGCTCGGCGTAAGCGGAAGCCGCGGGATCGTGGACTACGGCGCCAAGATCGACTTCGGCGACTGGACCGACGCGATCGAGGACAACGTCGACGGCGACGTGGCGCTGCAGGAGATGTTCATGGCGATCCACGCGCCGTACGTCACCATCACCGCCGGCCGCATCCCGACGCCGATCGGCTACGAGGTCGTCGAGCCGTGGGCCAACGCCAACATCAGCCGCTCGCGCGCGTGGTGGATCCAGCCGATCAGCCATGACGGCGCGGCCCTTTCGGGCGAGCTCGGTCCGGTTACGCTGATGGCCGCCGTCGTCAACGGCATGCACATCAGCGAGCAGGGCGCGAACAACCCCGACGACGAGTACGGAGTGATCGGGTCGCTGAGCGTGCCGTTCGGCAGCAACGACCTGCGGTTCTCGGTGATCTACAGCGACGAAGAAGACAAGGTCCGGGCCGTCGAGCTCAACGGGTACGTCGCCGGCACCTGGGACCGCTGGCGCTATGCGCTCGAGTCCACGTGGCTCGACGGCGATACCCACGGCCCCGGCAATCCGCTGGTGCTGCCGGACTTCTCCGTGTGGGACGTGACCGGGTATCTGGGCGCGACCTTCGGAAGCTGGAGCGGCGACGTGCGGCTCTCGTACAGCGACCAGGACGGCACCAACGCGAACTACTTCAACGCCAACGAGGAAGGGATCGTGAGCTTCACGGCGACCGGCGGCTACGAGATCGTCGAGGGCGTCGTGGTGCGCGCCGAGTATCGGATCGACAGCTCCAGCGACCCGGTGTTCGACGACGACGATTCGGGCCTCGACGTGGCCGGTCCCTTCGGTCAGGACGACATCGTCAACGTCGTCCAGGTCCAGCTGCTCTGGACCCCCGCAACCGGGCAGAACTGACCCGGCGACAGGCTCTTCTTATTTCTCGATGAGGATGCGCAGATGGGTGGCAGCCGCTTCGATCTCGAGGACGGCGTAGCCCTCGGCCTCGGCAGCCACGGGTAGATCGCGCTCCGACCGGGGGTCATCGACGAGGACCGCCACTACGGTGCCGGGTGCGACCTGCTCCAATGTCGCCTTCGCCTTTGCCCAGTTGACGGGGCAACGAAGGCCGCGAGCGTCAACGACCACCAGCAGCGGCGTGTCCGCGGGAGAAGGCCTCATTCCGCCCATCTAGCGCGGGGTTCGTCCGGATGACACGCGGCGCGGTGCTGCCGCCCAGCATTGGAAACGCCCGCTCGATCGGTTCGCCATTCGCGCTCGCCGGACGCGCACCCCCGCCTCCGTCTCGTTCCGTGGCTCGCAACGCCATCCCCGAACGGTCGTTAAGGGCCGGAATTGCCTGCGTAAATGCCGAAGCACCCTTGCTAATTCGCATCTACGACGGGTAGGACTGTCGTGCGACTGCACGCCTTACGGGGGCTGAGGCAGGGCGGCGTCGCGCGCTTTT
>CAYYVZ010000314.1:0-3258 GCA_964475235.1 uncultured Myxococcales bacterium
CCAGCTCGAGGCGTCGCTCGCGCGCACCCTGCTCGACGTGGCGCTGTTCTGGGGGCCCGTACTGACGGCGTTCACGATGATGATGATCGGACCGGTCACGCTGCTGGCGCTTCAGGGGGAGTCGGGCATGCCGCGCTGGCTCGCGGCCCTGGGTGCGATCACGTTCGTCGAGCAGGCGGTCGAGACAGTGACGGTATTCGGCGAGAGGGGCTTTCTCGAGCCCGGCGGTGCGATGAACATGGAGCTCGGGGCCGGGCTTTTCCTGCTCTGGTGGATTGGCTACGCGTTCTGGGCCGCCCTGCGCCATCCGCAGATCGCCCGACGCCGAGCGGCCTGATCCCTTTCTCCGTTCTACGCAGCGCTAGTCTGCCACCACCGTCAGCGTGACGTTGGTCGGGTTCGTCGTGATCGCGAACCTGTTCGGACCCGGGATGTCGCTGCCCGTGAACGTCGCGAAGGTTCCCGACGAGGACGAGAACGTCATGATCTGGAAGGTGTTGCCGAGCGCGGGCACGAATCCGTCCGTGAGCGTCACCTTCAGAGTGCCGTCGAGCGTCGCCACGCCCGTCCCCGCGAGCTTGCCGAAGAGATTCGCGGCGGTACCCGCGATGTCGATCGAGAGCTCGCCGCCCGCCGACTGCGTGAACGTGACGGCCGACATCGTTCGCCCCTTGGCGACGTAGAGGTCGCCGCTGTTGGTCGCGGCGCCGACGAGCGCGATGTTGCCGCCGCTCGCGCTGATCGTACCGGTATTCGTCCACGTGCCCGACGGTGGCCCGACTGTGAGGGAACCGGCAGCGTCGGAAGTGATCGTGGCGGCCGTCGACAGCTGCGTGTTGCCCTGGTTGCCGCCGACGTTCCCCGCGCTTCCGTGGATCAGGATGTCGGCTCCGATGCTGAGGTGCGTGCCGCCGTAGTTGTAGACGTAGGAGTTTGCGGTCTGCAGGAGAATGTCGCCCGTCCCGTCGATCGCTACCTCCGACGACGCCGGAAAATAGATCGACGAGGCGCTCGCCAGCGTGAGCACGCCGTTGAGCGTGATGCCGTTCAGAACGGTGGCGGTCGAAGAGGGTGCGGTCATCTCCATGTCGGCGTTCATCACGACGTTGTTGAGCGTGCCCCCGCTCGACGTGAAGAGGAGCTTCGCACCGTTCGCCGAGTTGAGAGTCCCGTCCTTCAGGACCCCGTTCACGAGCCGCCAGTCGCCGGTCGTCGAACTCAGCGTGAACGGGGAGTTTAGCGTCATCGTGCCGGTGAGGTTCACGGTGCCGCCGGTGCGCTCGAAGGTGCCGAGCCCCGTCGTCGTGAATGCGCCGCCGAGGTTCAGCACGCCTGTCGTCTCGACGTCGATCGTTCCGGTGCTCGTCCACGCTCCGGCCAGCGTGAGCGTGCCGTTGCTGGCGCGCAGCGTGCCGCTGTTCGACCACGTGCCCGACGGCGGTCCCGCAACGATCGTGCCGCCGCCGTCGGAGTCGATCGTGGCGGCATTGGTCAGCATCGTGTTGCCCTGGTTGCCGCCGACGTTGCCCCCGCTGCCGTGGATGAAGATGCCGGACCCGATGCTCAGGTTCGTCCCGCCGTAGTTGTAGATGTACGAGTTGGCGGTCTGCATCAGCACGTCGCCGGTGCCGTCGAGAACGACTTCTGACGAGGCGGGGAAGTAGATCGACGAGCTGCCCGCGAGCGTCAGCACGCTGTTCAGCGTGAGGCCGTTCAGCACGGTCACCGTCGAAGACGGATTCGTCATCGCCATGTCCGCGTTCATCACGACGTTGTCGAGCGTTCCGCCGCTGGACGTGTAGACGACCCTGGCGCCGTCCATCGAGTTCAGCGTGCCGTTCTTGATCGTGCCGCCCACGAGCCGCCAGTCGCCGGTGCCCGTGTTCAGCGTGAAGGGGGAAGAAAGCGTGAAGACGCCGGTGAGATTCACGGTCCCGCCGTCGCGATCGAACGTGCCGAAGCTGCCGGAGCTGAACGCGCCGCCGAAGTTCAGTGTCGTTCCCTGCTCTACGGCGATCGTTCCGGTATTGGTCCACGCGCCCTGCAGCGTCATGGTCCCGTTGCTCACGCGCAGCGTGCCGCTGTTCGACCACGTTCCCGCGGGCGGGCCGACCGTGAGCAGGCCGCCGCCGTCGGAGTCGATCGTGGCCGCCGTGGCCATCATCGTATTGCCCTGATTGCCGCCGATGTTGCCGGCGCTGCCGTGAATGAGAAGGTCCGGGCCGAGGCTCAGGCTCGTGCCGCCGTAGTTGTAGACGTAGGAGTTCGAGGCCTGCAGGAGGATGTCGCCGGTGCCGTCGATCGCGACTTCCGACGAAGCCGGAAGGTAGATCGACGAACTGTTCGAAAGCGTGAGCAGGCCGTTCAGCGTGAGGCCGTTCACGATCGTGGCGCTCGACGAGGCCGCCGTCATCTCCATGTCGGCGTTCATCACGACGTTGTTGATCGTTCCGCCGCTCGAGGTGAAGAGCAGCTTGGCCCCATCGGACGAGTTGAACGTCCCGTCTTTCAGCGTTCCGTTCACGAGCCGCCAGTCGCCGGTTCCCGAGCTCAGCGTGAACGGCGAATTCAGGGTCATGACGCCCGTGACGTTGACGGTGCCGCCCGTGCGCTCGAACGTTCCGAAGCCGGAAGACGTGAACGCTCCGCCCAGGTTGAGCACTCCCGTCGTCTCGACCTCGATCGTGCCTGTGTTCGTCCAGGCGCCGGCCAGCGTCATCGTTCCGTTGCTCGCGCGCAGGATTCCGCTCGTCGTCCACGTTCCCGACGGCGGACCGACGGTGAGTGTGCCGCCGCCGTCCGAGTCGATCGTCGCGGCGCTCGTCATGTTCGCGCCGCCCTGGTTGCCGCCGATGTTCCCCGCGCTGCCGTGGATGAGCAGGCCGGAACCGAGGATGAAGTTCGTCCCGCCGTAGTTGTAAAGGTACGAGCTCGGGTGCTGGATCAGCACCTCGCCGCTCCCTTCGAGCGCGACCTTGCCCGAAGCCGGGAAGTACATCGACGAGCTGTTCGAGATCGTCGCCTTGCCGTCGAGCACGAGGCCGTTCACCACCGTCAAGGTCGACGACGAAGCGGTCATGTCGAGGTTGCCCACCATGTTCACGCCGTCGAGCGTGCCGCTGCTCGTCGTCGCGAGCAGGGCGGCGTCGTTGCCGGGCTCCAGCCAGTGCGCGCGCGAGACGGTTCCGCCCCGGAGGCGCGTCTGTGCGGAGGACGTGACGCTGGCTCGCACGTCTGCGGTGCCGCCCGCCGAGCTGC
>CAYYVZ010000314.1:3268-6243 GCA_964475235.1 uncultured Myxococcales bacterium
GACCACGCTGCGCACGGCATTGCTCCCGCCGTTGATCTCCACCGATCCGAGGTCGATCGTCGCGTCGTCGCAGGAATTCGGAACGCGGTCGGCGGACCAGTTGAGGGGATCGGTCCAGTTGTCGCCGTCGCCTCCGCCGTCCCACGCGATCGCTTCGCCGTCGGCCTGGCAGTTGAGCGTGACTTCCTGGCCCACCGCCTTCCTGAGGATGAGCAGCGCGTCGGACGAAGTGACCGTGTAGCTCTTGTTGACGTCGCACACGCAGACGATGCACGACGCCGAGCCGACGGCGGCTCGCAGCGCGCCGAGCGCGTCGCTGGCGGCGAAGCTTCCGTCGCCGCTGTAGTCGCCGCAGGTGCCTTCGCCCGTGTGCGAGCGCGGCGCACGGTCGTCCCCGGGGCCGACGCTGTCGTCGGTCTCGTCGATCATTCGGCACGACAGCGAAAGCTCGCGAAGCTCGAATCCGCTTCGTCCATGGATGCGCACGAGGCTCGCGGCAGGGCCGCTCCCCTCGACGCACTTTGCGCTCTCGCAGACGCGGTCGAAATCGAGCAGGCGTCCTTCTGCGGCGGTCTCGGCGATGCCGCCCGCGGCGGCGCAAGCGAGGCCGCGCTTTGCCGGCTTGCACGACGCGAGGTCGGCGCTCGCGTCGCCGAGCACGGCACCCGGCGGCAGGAATGCGTCCGGATTGGCGCTCCGGATGCAGTCGAGGGGAGAGGCCGCGATGACGACGGGCACTTCCTCGCCGCGGGCGGGCGCGGCGAGCGCGGCAAGCACGGTCAGCACGGCTGCGGCGCGCCGCAAAGCAATCGACGCCGGATGAACCACGGTCCCCTCCTTCTCGCGTGACCGCGCCCGCGCGGCCTCCCCGGATCGCGCGGCGAGCTCTCGCGAGTGCGACCGATGATGGTGCCGATGCTCCCGCGAATCGAGAGGGGTCGCGCGGACTTCGTGCGTTCTCCTACCCGGGTCGGGGGTCGCCGGGCTTCGAACCTGCTTCGGCGTGGCCGTCAACCTCGAGTCGGCTGCGCTTCGCGCTCTCCTACGGCGACGCGGTGCGGACCGCGCGCACATAGGACTTGGCGGGCTTGTAGCTCGCCGTCGACGATCCGTCGCCGAAGTTCACGAGCCACGCGATCGCGGCGTCGAAGACGTAGGAGGTGGACGACCAGTAGTAGTTCGGGCGCATCGGCAGCAGCGCCGCGGCGGCGACACAGGGAGCGGACTCGCAGGTTTCCTGGTCGAGGCCGATGGCCTGCAGCTCGGCGAGGGTCGGCAGACGCCAGTCGCAGTGGTTCTGGTAGCACATGCCGCTCGAGGTGCCGTTGAGGGCGGCCAGGAATTCGGTCGCGATGGTGCCGTCGAGCGGACTGTTTTCGTCGTTGCACGTGGTCGAGGTGCCGGTGCACCACGTGTAGTCGTTGTCGACGTCGTGCGGGTTCGAGTAGTTCTTCACGTCGTCGGAGGCGTCCTTTTTCTCCCACTCGAGGCCGGTCTGGAGGTCGATCACGGTCGGACCGCTGCCGTCGAATCGGGTTTCGTAGCACCCGACGGTGTCGTAGGCGCAGAAGGCGCAGCCGACGTCGCCGCCCTCGAAGCCCAGCGTCACGCAGGTCGCCTCGATGGGCACGTCTTTGTCGCAGTCCTCGCCTTCTTCGACGATGCCGTTGCCGCACACGGGGCGGGCCTCGCATTCGCCGAGGCTTGCCTGGCACGCCTCGAGGTCGGCGGCGCAAGTCGGCGAGCCTTCGCCTTCGCAGGAACAGGTCAGCGTCACAGGCTGACCGACGGCACCGCGCAGGACCCGGAGCGCGTCCGTGGTGGCGAGAGTGCCGTTCTGGTCCACGTCGCCGCATGTGCCGACGAAGCCGCAGGTCTGGGCCTGTGCAGAAGTCGGCTGCCACGCCAGCAGCACCGCCAGCAGCATGGTCGAGCGCAACAGCGCGCGCCGGTTCGATCGCATGATTCCCCTCCCGAGCGCGGCCGTACTCCGTCCCGCACCCGTTCCGCGCCGGGCGCGGAAGCGGGCTGCGACCGCGTCCTTCCTTCCGATGATTCGCGGAAGGTAGCGGTGAAGCGGCGAGGTGGCGAGCCCGGGCTTCGGCTCCGCGGAATTCAGGCGCGCGACGCGCGCAGTGCGAGGCTCCCGCCCATCTATTGATCAGCCGGTGGGGCGCCCGGAGGCCGCCGGCACCTCGCAGTGCCCGATTCCTAATCAGTGCCGGGAAATTCAGCGGCAAGCCGCCTGTGAGTCGCTTCCAGATGCGTGGTTCGCAAGGACTTTCGGCCTTTCGCGGCTGGTACGGAACTTGCCCTTACGGGCCCGGGCACTCGAGCATCCGGGCATCGGACGCCGGGGAAGGCCCTGCCGAAAATACCAAACGCGCAGCGCGGCCCGCCGCGGCGCAGAGCAAGGGGATCATTCCATGACTACGAGGCATCCGTTGACCGCCACTCGCAAGGCGTCACGTACTTTGGCCGCTCTGGCGGCTTGCATGGCTTTCGGGCTGACGGTGTCGGCGGTAACGCCGGCCATCGTCCACGCCGAGGAGAAGAGTGAGCCCACTCTCGAGCAGCGCGTCGCGGACCTCGAGGGCTACATCAACAACACGGCCCGCGGGGCGGACGCGGCGGACGCGACGGTCGCGTCGAAAGTCTCCGGCGCGGGCCCCGGCCACAACGGCTGGATGATGACCTGCGCGGCGCTGGTTCTCTTCATGACCTTCCCCGGCCTTGCCCTCTTCTACGGCGGCCTCGTCCGATCCAAGAACATCCTTTCGGTGCTCGCGCAGTGCTTCGGCATCGCCGGCGTCGTGACGCTGATGTGGTGGGGCTTCGGCTACAGCATGGTGTTCTCGCCGGGCAGCCCCTTCCTCGGCAGTCTCGACATGATGTTCTTCCAGGGCGTCGATTCGAACGTGAACACGAACTACTCGTACTGGGTCTCGGAGAACGTCTTCGCGATCTACCAGATG
>CAYYVZ010000315.1:0-6231 GCA_964475235.1 uncultured Myxococcales bacterium
GACTGGGCCAACTTCGGCAGCGAAGTGTTCGTCGAGATGTACGCTTCGCACTACGACGGCCCGCCGGCGCGCAGCGGTTTCTACGGTGCGGCCTCGAACGACGGCGACTTCGTCGGCGAGGTGGACAACCTTCCGGGGGACAACAGCGCGACCGACGGCGCCGTCCGCGTGACCTTCAGCGCGTCCACCAAGGTGCTGACGCTCTACTACGACGAGGACCGAACGGACGGCTACGACTGGACCGTGCTCGGCTCCTTCAGCGTGGACGGGACCGGCGGCATCGACGGCAACACGAATTGGGGTCTGGGATCCGACGACCGCTTCGCGCTGGCCGTCTACGGCTACACCGAGGCGATGCCGATTCCCGCAGGGCAGATGTTCGGAGACAACTTCACGATTGCCGGCGGCGTCGCTCCCTGACGGAACGGCCTCCGCCTGGGAACAGGCTCGGGTCTGGATCCTCCCGCGTCCTTTCCCGTATGATCGTGGCCGGAGGCATTCATGACATCTTTCTTCGCAGCCGGCGCCCGCGTGCGGCGCGTTGTGGTTCTTGCGCTCGCCGCTTCGGTCTTCACCGTCCCCCTCGAGGTGCGCGAAGCGGGCGCCGTCGCCTGTGTCAGCGGCCCCTGCTGCAACGGCGGATCCTTCCACCCGAGCACGGTCCTCTGCCGTGGGGCCATCGGTGACTGCGACGCCGACGAGTATTGCAGCGGCGCCTCGGCCGACTGCCCCGGAGACGTGTACGTCGAGGCGGAGACGATCTGCCGCAAAGTCCAGGGCGACTGCGACGCCACCGAGACCTGCGATGGCAAAAGCCCCGAGTGCCCGCCCGACGCGTATCTTCCTGCTGAGACCGAATGCCGGCCGTCGACCGGTCCCTGCGATCCGTCCGACGCCTGCAACGGCGAATCGCCCGAGTGTCCGGGCGACGTCATCCTCGGCAGCGGGTTCGTGTGTCGTCCCGCGGCAGGCGTCTGCGACACTGAAGAGCGCTGCCCGGGGTTCACGGCCGCGTGTCCGTCGAACTCGTTCGTTGCCTCCACGGTGACTTGCCGTCCATCCGCCGGGCCTTGCGACATCGAAGAGAAGTGCACGGGCGACACGCCTGCGTGTCCGTTGCCGTTCCTCAAGGAGGCCGAGACTCCGTGCCGCGACGCCGCGGGTTCCTGCGACCAGATCGAAACGTGTACCGGAACGAGCGCCGTGTGCCCCGAGAACGTCTTCGTCGCCGCCGATACGCTCTGTCGCCCTTCGGCCGGCATCTGCGACGCAGCAGAGGAATGCAGCGGTACGAGCGCCTCGTGCCCCACCGACGTTGGCGCGGGATCGACCACGGTGTGCAGGCCGTCGAACGGCGTGTGCGATGAAACGGAGCGCTGCACGGGCAGCACCAAGTCGTGCCCTGCGGACTCGGCCGCGGCGTCGTCGACCACTTGCCGGGCTTCGCTTGGCGTTTGCGATCTGGCCGAGCGCTGCACGGGCAGCACCAAAACCTGCCCGGTCGATTCGATGGCATCGTCGACTGCGGTCTGCCGTTCGTCGGCAGGCGTCTGCGACGTCGCCGAAGCCTGCACGGGTTCGACGACGACCTGTCCTGCTGACGGTTTCGTCGCGGCGGAAACTCTCTGTCGTGCATCGACCGGTCAGTGCGACGCCGCCGAGGCCTGCACCGGCGCCTCGGCAACCTGCCCGGGGCAGATCAACACGAACGGCTCTCCCTGCGACGACGGCGAAGCGTGTACCGGCAACGACACCTGCGAAGGCGGGAATTGCACCGGCGATCCGCCGGGTTCGTGCACGACGACGCTGCCGCCCACGACCACGACGCTCGCGCCGGAGACCACCACGACGACACTTCCGCCGGAAGCTCTCTGCGGAGACGCGAACGACGACGGCGAGGTCAAGTCGGGCGATGCACTGGCCGCGCTCAAGACGGGCGTAGGCTCGGCAAGCTGTCCGCTTGTGCTCTGCGACTACAACGGCTCGGGCGGAGTAACGGCTGCAGACGCGCTGGCGATCCTCAAGGTTGCGGTCGGAATCTTCGTCGAGCCGAACTGTCCCGACGAGGAACCGCTGCTGCTGCCGGGATCGACGACGTCCACCACCGTGGTCGAATGAGACGACGTGGAACACTTCGCGGGCCGCGTCGTCTCGCGGCCCGCGAAGTCCACGGGCGCTCGGCGCTCAGTCCGGAATGTTCGGCTCGACGAGCCGCATGAGCTGATCCAGCGACTCCTGCCAGCCGAGGTAGCACGCCTCCGCCGGAATCGCGGCGGGAACTCCTTCCTGCACGATGCCGAGCTCGGTGCCGCACGACACGGCTTTCATCGTCGCGGTCAACGTCATCTCCCCGGGCAGGTTCGGATCGTCGAACTTGTCCGAATAGCGGATCAGCTCCCCAGGCTTCAGCTCGAGATACGTCCCGCCGAACGAATGGCCGTTGCCGGTCGTGAAGTTGGTAAACGACATCCGGTACGACCCGCCGACCCTCGCGTCGTGCTGGTGCATCGTCGCCGTGAATCCGTTCGGCGGCAGCCACTTGCACATGGCGGCGGGGTCGAGGAAGGCCTTGTAGACCTTGTCGGGGGTGGTGCGGAGGACTCGATGAAGGCGAATGGTGTTGGTGGACATGGCAGCTCTCCTCTCAGGTTCTGCATCCTGGTCGACCGGGACCGGCCGCTTTCGACGGGTAGCCGAAAAAAGGCACGAACGCCGGGCGGGCGACGCTCTGCCCCGCCATCCGGGTGGCCGCCGAACTGGTCAGAGCGTGCGCAGCTGGGATAGGTTGCCCCGAACGGGAGGGATCGACATGCGGAAAGACCTCGTCCTCGCGGCATGCTCAGGTCTGCTGCTGCTCGGCGTCGCGACTGCGAGCGCCGCCGACCTCTGCGGAGACGTCAACAACAGCGGCGCCGTCAACACGAGCGATGCGCTCGCGGTTTTGAAACGAGCCGTCGAACAACCCGTCGGGCTGACCTGCGGCCCCCCGGGCATTCCCGTGAAGACCGGCCAGTTCGCGGGTACCGGCACCGGCTCGGACGGAGATCTGCGCAACGGTTCCCCGCGTACGTTCACCGACAACGGCGACGGTACGATCACCGACTACGCGACAGGGCTGATGTGGGAGAAGAAGGACGACCTCGGAGGCCTCCACGACAAGGACACGGCGTTCACGTGGTCAACGGGCGACGGGAACATGAACGGCACGCTGGTCACCAACTTCCTCGCCAACATGAATGCCGGCAGCGGGTTCGCCGGCCACACCGACTGGCGGATTCCCAATCGCTTCGAGTTCGAGACCCTGTTCAATCTCGGTACGTCCTTTCCGTCTACGCATTTCGCGTTCAACAAGTTCTGCCAGCCCGGCTGTTCCATCTCGAACTGCAGCTGCACCTCATCGCTGCTCTACTGGACGTCGTCCGCTGTGCAGTCCGAGCCGTCATTCGCATGGATCCTGTCTTTCCAGGATTCGGGTGTGGGTGGATTGAGCAAGACCAACACCGCACTGGCGCGCGCGGTCCGCAATGCACCCGAGCTGACCACGTTTCCCACCTGCGAGGCTCCGGATCCTCCGCAGTGTTCTTTCAACGACCCGTGCTCGGACGGCGTCTGCTCGCTTTCGCGCACGGCCTGTTCGCAGCAGACCGACTGCCCGTTCTCGCCGGGGGAACAGTGCTGTTGCGCGGGGTTCTGCATCTAGTCGGGCCGTGCTGGCCTTGAGCCGGGCGGGCGCCGATTGCGGCGCCCTCTCCTTGGCTTCTCCCCTTCGCGCGCCTCGTGCCATGCCTCGGCGCATCGACTGACGATCCCCCGGCAATGCCGGGGGATCTCCCGCTCACGCCAGCCCATGGGCGTATCCTTGGCCTCGGTCACGCCGGCGTCCTAGAGTCCACGGCGTGGAAGAACCGAAAAAGTCGCTCTACTTCGAATCGGCCACGATGACCGCGACTGGAGCGTGGGCCGAGAAACGCCGCCTCGCTGCCGCGCTGCGGGTGATGATCGAGCGTCTCGTGACGAGCGAAGCACCCGAGGAGCAGCTCGCGCGTGCGGCCGATGCCGCCGAACGTTTCGCCGAATCGCTGGCCGGGCATCCACGCCGCCAGCGCCTCTGGGGATACGCCGAAACCGCGAACGCCGGAGACATCGGCGCGTTCTTCGACCAGAGCCCGCTGATCGGGCTGTCGAATCCGCTGTCGCCGCCGATGACGCTCGAAGCCCGGGACGGTCGCGTGCACGGCGAAGTCAGCTTCGGTTCGGCGTACGAGGGACCGCCGGGGCATGTCCACGGCGGCTTCGTAGCCGCCGCGTTCGACGAAGTGCTCGGATTCACCCAGTCGCTCACCGGCAATCCGGGAATGACGGCGAGCCTCACGGTCCGCTACCGCCGGCCCAGTCCGCTGAATGTAAGGCTGCGATTCGAAGCCGGGGTGGACAAGGTCGAAGGACGCAAGATCCATGCGTCCGGGCGCATGCTGGCCGGAGAGACAGTCACCGCCGAGGCCGAAGCGCTCTTCATCTCCGTGGACGCCGAACGCTTCCAGGCCCTGCTCGAGGAAGCGCGGGCGCGGTAGACCTCGCAAGGGCCGCAGATCGTTCGTCCATCGACGGAGAGAGGGCCTCCCGGTTGGCGATCTCGACGGGCGCATCACGCCCCTGGAAAACGGGAAGTCGCGGCACCTCGTCGCGGCGCTCGCAGGTTCGCCGATTTGGTGTAAACGAACCGATCGATCCCATCCCGATCCCAAGGACTCGTCCAACATGAAGAATATCGTTCCAGTCCTCGTCGCGCTGGCCGCCGTCGCCCTCTCGTCCGTCGCCCAGGCCGCCGAGGGCGGCCACAACGAGGGCGCCACCAGGGAAGGAGTCGCGAACGCGACCCGTCCGCAGTTCTCGCCATACGCCGGACGCGACTATCCGACGAAGGTCTACTTTGGCGACACCCACCTGCACACCGCCATCTCGGTGGACGCCGGCACGATGTGCCGGGTCGGGCAGGAAGACGCCTTTCGGCTCGCGCGCGGCGAGGAAGTCGCGAGCACCTACGGCCTGAGGGTCAAGCTTTCGCGGCCTCTCGACTTCGTGGTGATCGCGGATCACGCCGAGATGTACGGGCTCATGCCGCAGCTTCTGGGCGGCGATCCGGAAGTCCTCGCGACGCCGATCGGCAAGAAATGGCACGACTCGCTCAAGTCCGGCGACAAGGACAAGATCTTCGCGACGGCCATGGAGATCGTCGCGTCGCTTTCAGGGGACGTCGCGCCGATCCGAAGCGAGAAGGCCGTGCGCAACGCATGGCAGGCCTACACAGCCCTGGCCGACAAATATAACGACCCCGGTCGTTTCACCGCGATCATCGGGTTCGAATGGACCGCCATCGGCGGCGACAATCTGCACCGCAACGTGCTCTTCCGCGGCAACTCCAGCGTCGCCAATCGCACGCTCCCCTTCTCGCAGTACGACAGCAAGAATCCGGAGAAGCTCTGGGAGTACCTCGCCGGGTTCGAGAAGGAGACCGGCTCGGAAGTGCTGGCCATTCCGCACAACGGCAACCTGAGCAACGGCCGCATGTTCCGCGTGGAATCCTTCGACGGAAATCCTCTTACCAAGGAACTTGCGGCGATGCGGGCGCGCTTCGAGACCGTCATCGAAGCCACGCAGATCAAGGGTGACAGCGAGTCGCATCCGTTCCTGTCGCCCAACGACGAGTTCGCCGACTACGAGAAGTGGGACAAGTCCAACCTCAACGGCACCGAGGCGAAGAAGCCCGAGATGCTGCAGTGGGAGTACGCCCGCGAGGCCCTCAAGAACGGCCTGCTGCTCGAGCGCAAGCTCGGCGTCAATCCGTTCAAGTTCGGAATGATCGCCAGCACCGATGCGCACACCGCCCTGACGGCCGTCGAGGAAGACAATTTCTTCGGCAAGCATTCGGGCGTCGAGCCCGAGCCTCACCGCTGGGAACACGTGGTGATCGCGGCCCCCGATCCGAAATTCACCATCAGGGGCTGGCAGCAGGCTGCCGCCGGATACGCGGGCGTCTGGGCGACGGAGAATACCCGCGAGGCGATCTTCGATGCGATCAAGCGCAAGGAGACGTACTCGACCACCGGCCCGCGCATGACGGTGCGCTTCTTCGGCGGATGGGACTTCACGGCGGAAGACTCGCAGTCGCGCATGCCGGCCGGTGTCGGCTACGCGAAGGGAGTTCCGATGGGCGGCGATCTTCGCAAGGGC
>CAYYVZ010000316.1:0-6213 GCA_964475235.1 uncultured Myxococcales bacterium
TGATCGCTGCGCTCGGGGTGTTCGAAGTCGCACCTGCCCACGCGATCTTGTTGACGAAGGAGTTCGCGTGCTCCGCGTCGATCGCCAAGGCCTTTCCCAAGCTGCAGGCATCGATCCTGAGAACGAAGTCGAAGTGCCACAACGCCGACATCTCCGGAAAAGCCGACAGTCCGGACGCATGCGACACGCTCGACGTGAAAGCGACGGACAAGATCGCCAAGGCCAAGGCGAAGTTTGCGAAGAAAATCGCCAAGGCGTGCCAGAGCACCTGCAGCGTCACGGACACCATTCCTTGCGTGACCCAGCTTCGTTGTCCGGCATTCCACACCAACACTCCCGCCAACAACTCGGTCGCCGAGTCCTGCAGCGGGTTCGAGCTTTTCCATCTCGACTGGCCGGGTCCGTACTGCGAAGGCATCCTCGGACATCCGATGCGTTCGATCGACGATCTGTCGACCTGCATCGCCGAGCTCGCAGACTCGACCGCGAACGCGGTTGACCAGGTCGTCTACGCCGATCTGGACGAAAGCCCGCCACTGGCCACCCCCGACGCGGCCAAGTGCGTCTCCTCGATTTCCAAAGCCGTCTCCAAGGCGCTCTCGAGCGTTTACCCGACGGTTGCGGCATGCCGCGACAACCGCCGCTCGGCGAACGCTCCCTCGCAGCCGGCGTACGCATGTTCGGCAGAGGATCCCGCTTCGCTTACGGCGATCGCAACGGCGAACACCTCGCTCGACGCCGCCATCGACAAGGCCTGCGACGATGCCGACATCGCGGCGCTGACCGGCCTCTGCGCACCGGGAGCCACACCGACCACCGTGGCCGAAGCCCAGGACTGCCTTGCCGACATGGTCAAGGAAGTCGCCGCCCAGGAGCGCGGCTACAACCGGCACGTCTACTCGCCGATCAGCATGATCAACGCGACCCATCCCGGCTCGGCCAAGGGCTACTGCGGCGACGGCCTCGTGACTGCCGAGCGTGAAGAGCACACGGGCGTCGGCGAAGAGTGCGACGGCGACGACACGCCGTGCGGCGCCGGCAGCTGCATTCCTCCGGGCGATGCCTTCTTCGAGTGCACCTGCGACACGACGCCGCGCGAGCGCTTCATCGTGAACGGCGACGAAGCGGCCACCGACAGCGACGCCGGATGGAAGGGAACTTCACACGAGGCCACGCACAACGACGGCTTCGGCTACGTCAACGATCTGACCAACTGCTCGTGCGACGCATT
Organism: uncultured Myxococcales bacterium; assembly: GCA_964475235.1. GTDB lineage: Bacteria > Desulfobacterota > Binatia > UBA1149 > CAITLU01 > DATNBU01. The sequence goes on from CAYYVZ010000316.1 coordinate 1,232, forward strand.
CGCGGGTGCGACGTGCATCACGCCGAGCGGCGACGACGAGTGCGACATCCACAGCAATATGGCGCCGCGCTGCAGCGACGACATCGACGGCACCGACACGTGCGACGATCGTGGCAACGGTGACGGAACCGCTTCGGACTCGGACTGCTACAAGTGCGACGACGACAGCCTGAACGCCGGGACCTGGTGTGCGAACGGCGTCAACCGGAACGAAACCCTCTGCCAGTCGCAGTGCATCGTCGACGCGACGGGCGATCCGACGATGCCCGTGACCCCGTGCAACAACCAGACGGGCTGTCCCGCCGGATCGACGTGCCGCGGACGCTGCGACAACACGCCGACCTGCAACGTCATGACGGAAGGGTCTCCCCTGCCGCTCATCTCGGCCGACAACTCCGTCTGCGTCATGCTCGAGTACCAGACCGACATCACCGGAACCAAGAACATGGTGACCGGCGAGACGGAGGTGCACTACACGACTCGCTCGAATATCACCCTCGGCATCACGTTCGCCGAGCCCTGCCCGGTTTGCGCCGGTACGTGCATCAGTGGCCCGTCCAACGGCGATGCGTGTTTCGGACGCTGCGATGCGAGCGCGGCTCCGTGCCTCTTCAATTCGGACTGCACGGGCATGGGCGACACGGTCTGCCTCGAGTCCAACGCCGAGTGTCCGAGCGGATTCTGTTCGCTGGATCTCCGCTGCTCGGCCGGTCCGAACGAGGACCAGCCCTGCCGTCCCGACAGCCAGACCGTGCTCGGCCTCGTGTCGCACGACTGCCCACCGGATCCTCCGATCTCGGGTATCGGCGTGCACCAGCCGTTCGGCACGGTGACGACCGAGGAAGTGGAATTCCCGGCGGGAGCCGCGTGCACCAATTCCTCGTGGTCCAACTACACGTGTCCCTGCCCGGCGGACGGCCCCGGGGCCACGGGCGTCCCGACTCAACCCAACTCCTGTTCGGCAGCGTGTGACGGCGGCGTGAACGCAGGCCAGGGCTGCGTCACCGGCGGCGGCAGCCTCGGCGTGTACACGACTTGTGTTGGCGGCGGTGACGGCGGAAAGCCGTGCGATGCCGATTCGGACTGCGACAGCCTGAACTGCAGCGGTCAGTCCAAGCACTGCACGGCCGGCACGACGTCCTTGTTGTTCACGGCTTGTACGACGAACGGCGATTGCGGAGGCGGTGGTCTGTGCGAGGAGCCGTGTCCCGGTGGTCGCTGCGTTCCGCTGTGCATGCAGGAAGGCCGCTGCAACAACGGAGTCCGCGACGGCGACCCCTGCGCGACGACCGAGCAGTGCAAGCAGTGCACGGCCGGCAATCCCGCCCTGATCGGCACCCCCTGCGACACCAACGCGCGCTGCAACACGACGTCGCTGAGCGGCGACGGTGTCTGCGAGGCAATCGTCGGCGTCACCTGCGACCTCTTCGATCCGGAAGACGGCCTCTGTGCGGCCGGCCCCACGGACTTCTTCTGCAATGGACCCGGATTTACGACGGTCCCGTGCTCGCTCGACTACGGAACCTGCCAGGCTTTGATCTGCACCTCGGGAAGCCCCTCGAAACGTGGTGGCCCGTGCGTCGTCAGCACGGACTGCGTCGACATCGTGAACGTGCCGGTTTCGGCAGGTTGCGAGACGGGCAACGATTCGATGCCGGGCACCGAAGACGACATCCCCGGGGCGGGAGAGTGCGAGCCGAGCGCTCAGCGTTGTTTCTACGACAACGGTCGGGCCGAGGGCGGCGATACGATCAACGGCGACGGCGACCCGACGGACGTGAACATCAACGCCGCCTTCTGCACGCCGCCGAACTCGAATCCGACGGTCAACGATGCCTCCGGCTTCGGCGGACCGTCGCGCGTGCGGCGCCAGGGCGTCGCGATCGTCAACGTTCCGTCGATTCCATAACGACGTTCTTCACCCGCCGGCATGACGCCGGCGGGTGAAGGTCATCTGAGTCCGCGCAACGCGGACACCACTCGCGGCGGCCGGAGCTTGATTCCGGCCGCCGCGTCTCGTTTGTTCTGCCGGCGCGCCGCCTCCGGGTGAGGCGACGCAAGCGGGAGGGCAGCATGGCGAGCAGATTCGAGGGCAAGACCGTCATCATCACCGGTGCATCGAGCGGCATCGGCGAGTCGGCGGCGCACATGTTCGCGGCCGAGGGTGCGAATGTCGTCGTCGCGGCGCGCACCGCGGGCGACCTCGACAAGGTGGTCTCGGCGATCGCGGCTGAAGGCGGCGTGGCGCTGGCCGTTCCGACCGACGTTGCCGACGCTGCCGCGTGCGCGAACCTGCTCGATGCGGCGCAGTCGCGCTTCGGCGCCGTCCACGTGCTCGTGAACAACGCGGGCTACAATTTTCGCGGGCCGGTGGAGGAAGCGCCGAGCGCAGAACTAGCGCGCATCGTCGAAGTGAACCTGCGTGCGCCCATCGTTCTCACGCGGCTCGCGCTGTCCTACCTGCGCCGGGCGGGCAAGGCTGCCATCGTCAACGTCGCCTCGATCGCAGGCCGCATTCCGCTTCCTTACGAAGCGACGTATTCGGCGACCAAGTTCGGGCTTCGCGCGTTCACCTTCGCACTCGCGGAAGAGCTGGAGTCGACGGGCATCACCGTATCGGCCGTCTCTCCCGGGCCGGTCGAGACGGGATTCATCCTGAAAGAAATCGAGGAGGTCCCCGATCTCGTGTTCTCGCAACCGATGAGCTCGGCGGAAGACGTTGCCAAGCTCGTGCTCGACTGCGCGGCCGATGGCGAGCTCGAGCGAGTGTGCCCCCAGCTCTCCGGGTATCTCGCAACGGCCGGTTACCTCATGCCTCAGCTTCCCCGGCTGCTTCGTCCCATCCTTCAGTACCAGGGACGAGCGGCCAAGCAGGCCTTCATCGACAAGCACAACGCGCGGTCGAAGGGGTAAGCGAGTGACCCACGCGATCCGCATTCACGAGACCGGCGGTCCCGAAGTCCTTCGCTACGAAGAAGCCGATCCGGGAACGCCCGGGCCGGGCTGGGTGCGCGTGCGCCACACGGCAGTCGGCGTGAACTACATCGATACGTATCACCGCAGCGGGCTCTATCCGCTCGCGCTGCCGTCGGGCATCGGCCTCGAAGCGGCCGGCGTGATCGAAGCGGTCGGCGATGGCGTTACGCGCTGGAGCATTGGGGATCGCGTGGCATACGGAACGGGGCCGCTCGGTGCATACTCGCAGGCGGCGAACGTTCCGGCCGATCGCGTCGTTGCGGTGCCTGCGGGCGTGAGCGACGAGCAGGCCGCGGCGCTGATGCTGAAGGGGCTCACGGCCTGGTACCTGCTGCGCCGCACGTACCGGGTGAAAGCCGGCGACACGATCCTCTTTCATGCCGCCGCGGGTGGCGTCGGGCTGCTCACGTGCCAGTGGGCGTCGCATCTCGGTGCGACGGTGATCGGAACGGTTGGTGGCGCTGCCAAGGCCGAGCTCGCCAGGCAGAACGGTTGCACGCACGTCATCGACTACTCTTCGGAGAGCTTTCCGCGGCGCGTGCGCGAGATCACGGAAGGGAAGGGCGTACCGGTTGTCTACGACGGCGTCGGCAAGGACACGTTCGACGGATCGCTCGACTGCCTTGCGCCGCTCGGGCTGATGGTGAGCTTCGGCAACGCGTCGGGGCCGGTGCCGCCGGTGGATCTGTTACGACTCTCGCTCGGCGGGTCGCTGTTCATCACGCGGCCGACGCTGATGCACTACACGGCGGATCCGGCGGAGCTTGCGGCGGGTGCGGCGGAGGTGTTCGAGCTCGTCGCGGCGGGGGCGATCAAGGTGGAGATCCATCAGCGGTTTCCGCTGGCGGAGGCGGAGGCGGCGCATCGCGATCTGGAGGGGCGGAGGACGACGGGGGCGACAGTGTTGATCCCCTAACTCGGTACGGATGCTGCCGGGACCACCGAGCGATCGCGCATCCGTTGACGCGGATGGAGAGATCGAAATCGGTCCTGGGAAGATATCCACCGTGCGGACGCAACAACGTCCCCGCTCACGACAACAACCAGTCCCCAAAGCTGGCGTCCATCCCGCGGACAGCCTTGTTCACCGGTACCTTCTCGATCTCGCAACCTGGCAGGCTGACGTCCGCAGTTGCGACTGACGATACCCAGCGCCCACTCCATCGCATTTGTTTCCTCAGGCAGGATGCGTAGCTCGAAGCATTCGAGTTGGACTGGTGACAAGTCCCGACAGTCGGATCTGGATCGATCGCCAACTCGAGACAGATTCGGCCTTCGCGAGGAACTGCTTCCGCCGATCGAAGAATCTGACGTGGGTCTCGGCGGGATTCCTAAATGGTCTGCCATCCTTTCCGGATTGATAGTCTTGCACCTCGGTCGTCAGGTACGCTCGGGTCGAGACGTCGTACTGCTGCCTGACGATATCCGGAAGGAGCAATGCGAAGACCAAGAGGACCATAGTCTGCCTAAAAGTCAGATCTAGTCTCATTCGAAACAGGTCCTCGGATCGCGCCGCACTCGCATTCCTGCCCGTTGGCGCGATGGTCGACGGAGACAGACTGCGCTGGATAGCACAAACTCCACGTTCTGGTGAGGCGAGGGGGTCCAACCGACGCAGCGAGCGAAAGGGTGGAACGATCGATACGCCATGATTCTCTGGCCGTCGAGCGAGTCGGGAGGCGGCGACAACAATCTCTATGGTCTTGTCACGTTGCTGAACCGATTCGATTCTCCCGAAAAGGTGGAGATCCACCAGCCGTAGCCGCTGGCGGAGGTGGCGCATCGGGATCTGGCGGGGCGGAGGACGAGAGGGTGACGGTTCCGATCCCGTCGCATTCCGTCTAACTTCTCGAGTCAGCGACAGCTGCGACTATCGATGGACAGCAAGAATTGCACGGTTCGATGGGGCGGTGTTGCCTCGGTATCCTCCGATCCGCGAAGCTTCATCGGAACGTCGATGTGGCGGCAATCACCGGTAGAAACATCGGCTTTCCTTACGCGATCGA
>CAYYVZ010000317.1:0-6208 GCA_964475235.1 uncultured Myxococcales bacterium
CGTCCAGCACGTCTTCATCGACCACGGCAACTCGCAGGTCTCGTACTACTACCACTTCGCGACCGGCTCGATCGACGTATCGCTGAACCAGCTGGTCACGGCAGGGACCTATCTCGGCGACACCGGCAGCAGTGGCTGCAGCACCAATCCCCACCTCCATTTCGAATCGCGCTGGGGCGGAGTGCCGTACGAGCCGAGTGTGGGCATGTGCAACCCCGGCGCGAGCGGATGGACGTACCAGCTGCCGGTGGATCGCGACATGTACGTCGCCGACTTCGCATTGTCGGATACCACGTACGCCGGATGGGTCTGGCCCGACGGCTTTCCGAGCCGGTCCGGCTACACGCTCTCCGGCAACCACACGATCTATTTCGGCTGGTACCAGCGGAACCTGCCCGCGAACGCAGCATGGGAGTTCGTGATCCGTCGGCCCGACTCCTCCGTCGCCTCGCAGACATCCGGTTCGTTCGGCAACGCCGGCTTTTTCCGTACGTCGTGGTGGTGGTACGGCAGGACACTCAATTTCAACGTCACGGGCACCTGGTCGCTCGAGGTGCTGATCGACGGCGAGTCGATGCTGGTCGCACCGTTCGAAGTGGTGGCCAACGCCGGCGACATGGTGAACCGTCCTCCCCTGCCCATCGAAGTCTCGCTCGAGCCCGACGCCCCGATGCATATCGACGTTCTCCGATGTCACGTCGAGACGTCGCTGGTCGTCGACGATCCCGACTACGACCTGGTCAGCTACCGGTACGAGTGGACGATCAACGGGGCTCCGGTCCGTACGGTCACGCACGCCGGGCAGATGGACGCCATTCCGCGCGCAACGTTCGGTGATGTCGTCGAGTGTCGGGTGACGCCCACCGACGGCGCCGCCGACGGGCCGACGGCTGCAGCGACGCGGGTGATCCGCTACTGTCCGATTGCACCGCGCAACGACTGCACGGGTCTTGCTCCGGGCGGGAACGGTTATGTCGATTTGAGCTCGCGGCACGACGGCATCGACTGGGTCACGCACCGCGGTCGGCTCAAAGTGAAGATGAAGGGAATCGGCGAATACTCCCTCGCCGAGCTCGGCGCGCCGGGTGGAAGCGGCGCCACCGACGCCACGATGACCGATCCCCTGCGCGTGTGCCTTTACGATGCGGGGGAGAAGGCCCTCGAGATCCAGCTCGATCCAGCGTTCGCCGGCTGGAGCTGCAATCGGGATCGCTCCTGCGAGTTCCGCGGCGAGCACCCGTCCGGCCAGTCCCGGGTGAACATGATCGCCGACACGACACCCGGCGACGGCAACGCGGGCTCCCGGATCGACTTCACGATCTCGTCCAGGGTCGCAACCGGAGGACTCTCCGTCGTCGAGACACACAACCCATGGGGCGCTGGCCCCGACCTCGACGTGATGGACGGCGCCGGCAGCGACGTGATCCTGCAGGTCATCAACGAGCACAGCGCCGACTGCTGGCAGATCAACGTCGGCGCGAACGACCCGGGCGTGAACCCGCTCGTGACGAAGAACGACGGCATCAGCAGCGGCCGGCCGCGCTTTCGCGGGAAATCCAGGATCCCCTGATCGTCCCGGCGACGCGCCGACTCGATAGGAGCGCCGGAGGCTGAGCCGCCGGCCTCAGGTGTCGCGCGTGCTGGACGACGAGCCTCGCTCAGGAGCCTTCCGGCCGCGTGGCGGAAGGTCCGGCGATCTTCATCGCCTTGATATAGGCCGGGCGTTCAGAGATCCGCGCGACGTAAGCCTTTGCGTTCGGCATGTCCGTGCGGGTGACGAAGGACGGCAACGACACCAGGTTGAAGATCGTCATGATGTCCGCGCAGGTGAGCTCGTTGCCTGCCAGAAACGGGGAATTGGCGAGAGTCTGCTCCATGAAGCGGGCGTAGCCGTCCTCGCGCCGCTGGATCAGACCGGACATGCGTTGCGAGAACTCGTTCGGCGGATTGGCACCGAGAGCCAGGCGCGCGAAGAACAGGCCGAGCGCGTTGTTGTTGAAGTGCATCCAGTAGACGTAGTCGGCGTAGTTCGGCGCTTCCGGCTTTACCGTCAGTCGTCCGCCGCCGTACCTGTGGCAGATGTATTCGAGGATTGCGGCGGATTCGGCGAGTGTCTTGTCCCCGTCCTGAATCACCGGTGCGGTCGCGGCAGGGTGCAGCGCCAGGTACGACGCCGGCATCAGGTTGTCCGGCCCGCGATCGTGCCAGACGAGCTTGTAGGGCAAGCCCAGTTCTTCCATCAGCCAGACGACACGGTCGGACTGGGAAACTCCGAGATGATGGATGGTGATCATGTTCTCTCCTCCGATGGTCGCGTAGTTTCAGCGACGGGGTGGGCGCTGTCCAGAGAGCGGGGACACGTCGCGGTGCAGGCACCGTCGCGACTATCGGCCTTCCGACGCCTGGCGCGCTGACGAGCGGTGTCACCCGTGCCGATAGACTCTGCGAGGTCAGGCGTATCACCCGCCCAATAGACCTCGCCGCGCAGACGCAGCAGTGGCCGGAGGCCGGGACGGCAGCCGAGCTCCCAGACGAGACGGTCCGGCGCGCGCCCGTGGACGCGGATCTCGCCGCGGTGGATGGCGCGGTGGTGCTCGTCGCAGACGGAGGTGAGGTTCCAGCTGGCGTCGGGGCCGCCCTTCGAGCGGAACCAGACGTGGTGCGCGTGCAAAGGGGCGCGGCTTCGGCAGCCCGGCACCTGGCAGCGGTGACTGTCGCGCGCGTAGACGGCGTTTTCGTGCTGCGGCAGGGCCGTCCACGTGAGCCAGGCGTGCGCGAGGATGCGTTCGAACCCGCGCCAGCGCGGCTCGATCGCATGGCGGCAGCCTTCGATGGCGTCGTCGAGCAGCGCGGCGATGCTGGCGGGCATGGCGATGCCAATCCGGGCATCGACTCGGCGACTGAAGCTCCCGAGGTCGGTTTGCGGATGCGCACGCATCTGGATGTCGGCCGGACTGAAGCGAGCGAACGCATCTGCAGTCACATCGAGGTCGAGAGGAGGCGGCGCCTGCTTCGGGTTTCCGCCGATGTCGTCGGCTCGATCCAGGGCCCAGCTCACCTCGGCTTCTAGACGGCGAAGCGTGACCTGGCCGGCTCGCCTCACCCACGCATCCTCATGGTGGAGCGAGATCACCGGCAGGAGCGCGGTGGCTGCGAGCCAGGTGACGCGTCCTTCGCGGTAGGCCCGCAGCAGTGCGGGGGACCGCATCGCGCACTGCCGGTCGAGCCGGACCAGGGACATTGCCTTGCTTCCGCAGATGCCGAGACGTGACTCCGCGTAGTGCCTGAGGTCGGCAAAGCCGAGCCGCCTCGGGACGTTCTGCTCGAACGCTTTCCGCAAGACGGCGCCAAGCTCGGCATCGATCTGCTGCATCGTGGAGCGAACACCTCGAAGCCGGCGGTCGATCTCGTGCGCATCGGCGTGGTCGAGATGGAGAAGAAGGCGGTCGAGGTCGGGGTTGCGCTCGAGACGATGAGGAGGTGCATCGGCTCCGGCGACGTCTTCCGGGTCGCGTGCTCGTTCCTGCCGGGGGCGCTCGGTTATGGGCCCGGCGACGGGTGGTTCCCAGACGTTCCAGCTCATGGCTTCGGCTGCGACGGCTTCGGCGACGCGAGAGGCTGGTACGTCGGCGCCGCACATGCGCGAGGCGAGGTCGCCGACCACGCGCCAGAGCCGGCGACCTGCGCGTGTGACGACGATGCTCCAGACGAGCGGCGGATCGGCAGTCTCGCTGTCGTCGGGCACAGCGCCCGCAGCAAAACCCGGTGATGCGCACGCATCTGGATCCGCGGCAGATGCGCAGGTGGTGCACGCCTCTGGACCCGCGGCAGCTCCGCGGGACGCGCACGCATCTGGACCCGCAAAAGCTTTGCGGGAGGCGCACGCATCTGGACCCGCATCCGTCCGAGAGGTTTCGCCGGCGTGTCCCGGCAGCGATGCAACCTGCTCTTCGTCTGCCCGCGCCTCTCCATTGCGTGCGGCTTTGACGAGGGCTCCGAGCTGCCGGGTCGTCGACGCGAGCGCGAGCCGCAACCACCGGTCCTCGAATGCCGGCGTCGCAACGCCCGCGAGAAGCCGAGCGTGCGTCCAACGAATGGCGCCGGTCTCGAGAGCCCGGCGAATGGTCGGAAGGAGATCCAGCGCGGTCGCGACGCGCGCATCTTCCTGCAGGGAACGCGCACGCAAGCCGAGGCGTTCCGCGGCGTAGTCCGGCAAGCGCACGAAACCCAGCGGTCGCCAGAGGCGCCGCTTCATGAACGCCGCGATGAGCTGAGCCTGCACGAGGCGGCACTGGGCCTCGCGAGCCGCGAGACGGAACGCTTCGCGGTGAAGGGAATCGGTCGACGCGATGCGCGGATACTCCGCGCTCGCCGCCGGTCGATCCCGGCTGCCGCCGCGATCGGCAGTGAGCCTCGTTCTGGCCAGCGGAAGCCGCTGACCGGGTTGCGATACGAAAGATCGAGCAGCGGAAGCAATCTCGAACATCGGGCGAACATAAACCGAAAACGACGAACTTGGCAAGGGGCCGAGCGGGATTTTTTCGGCACTTTCTTCGGCGTTTTTGGCTGTACGGCGACAGGCGCGCAGCGATCGATTCCGCTACGCCTGGAGCCTGCGATGATCTCGATACCGACCAGGGCTGCGACGGCCTGGCCGACGATGTGGAGTCCGGCGTCGGCGGAAATCCAGGGTGGAACACGGAAGCGGACGACGACGGCTACGGCGAACGTGATCGACCACTGTTCGGGCATCTCGACGGGCGTGCGATGCATGCACGACGCGCGATCGACCTGGACCTCGAGGTTCCTTCGCGTCGATCGCGCTCTCGAATCCTCTTGCGGGTCGTTACGGCCCCGTCGGCAGCACCACGATCAGCTTTCGCCCACGACATTCGCCAGTGGCGCACGTGCCCGGCTCGCCGTGGCCACCGCCGTTTCCGCACGGCGTGCCGTCGTCGCAAACGCCTCGGCGCTTGCGTCCGCCCGGCTTCACCTTGAATTCGAGCTTGATCTCGCCGGTCGGATTGTCGCCGCCGCTCGAACCTTCGAGCGCTTCGCGAAGGTCGAACAGGCGATAGCCGCATTGAGAAAGTTCCGGATGTCCGGCAGGAGGACAATCGGTGTCGCGGCGACATTCGAACTGACCGTCGTTCCTTCCATCCCACACTGCACCCGGCAACTGGCAATGCGGCACCCCGTCGCAGCTTCCTCTCGGATTGCAGTGGCGATCACGGGTGCATGGCATGCCTTCCGTTTTGCCCCCATTGGCCGTGCAGACGAAGTAACGAGCAGGCGACGAAAGCGTCGTGCACGAACAACCCGGCTCCTGGCTGTCCGTGCAGGCACACTCGACGCCGAATTTTCCGTCGCTCTGGCGCTCGACTCCGAGACACGCATTCTCGCGGCCGGGAGTATCCTCACAGACCAGACTCACGGGCAGTTGCGGGAAGATGTGAACGATCGAGTCATCCTCGTCGACGACACCTTTAAGGCCGAAGTCCTGGTCTTTGGCCGACCGAACCCACAAGTCGATGTCGGGCCGGCGCCATTTGGTCGTCGGCAGGTTACCGCCGGGATCGGCGACAGGAGTCGTGCCGACAAATTCGCGGCCAGGAAGTCGTACCGGTGGATCGCTGTGCGGCTTCTTGCCTCGACCGATCGCCGTCCGGCCCAGGACGCGCGGATTGATGCCGTTCGGGCGAATGTCTTTCCACACGAGCGGCACGTGCACGCCGCCGCACTTGTCCAGCCACATGGAAATGTCGGGCAGATCGGTTCCGGTCGTCGGGCAATTCGGGTGCTGCGGCCCCGGGGGTTCATCGCTCTCACACGCAGTGGAAACGTCGAGGGCCGGTCCGACTGCCAGTCCAACACGGCAGGGCACGGGATCGTCAGTGAAAACCTTTTGTCCCTGCTTGTCGGTCGACATCGCAAAAAAATCGTCGATGCACACGAGAGAGCTCAGGCCCGAGCCGCTGCCGCAGGTCTGTCTGCAGGGTTTTCCCGCTGCTTCCTTCAGTAGCGTTCCGATCGACGCACCCGGAGCGGAGGGCTTGCGCGCAACGACGATCCTCGGCGCCAGCAGTTCGCAACTGCTTTCGATGCTCGCGCAATGTTATGCCGACGTCCTAAAACCGGGCGACGAGGTCGTCATCGACGAATCGGGGCACGAAGCGAACATCAACCCTTGGCTTCGACTTGAAGATCG
>CAYYVZ010000318.1:0-6205 GCA_964475235.1 uncultured Myxococcales bacterium
CGTCGGCTGGCTCTTCGACATCCCGGCGATGCGTCACATCGCGAACGGGCTGCCGGCCATCCGCCCTCTCAGCGCACTCTGCATCGCGCTGCTCGGCGGCGCGCTCTGGTTCTGCGAGAAGCGGCCGGCTCTTTCGGGCACCCTGGCGCTGCTGGCCGCGTTCGTCGCGAGCCTGTCCATCGCCGAGCCGCTCGCCGGCGTGGAGGGCTTCGTTCGAAGGGTGCTCGTGCACCATCGCCTGCTGGCGGTCACCACGCCGGAGGTCAGCGAGAGACTCCAGCCCGTCAACATTCTTGCCGCCGCCGGCTACCTGAGCCTCGCAGCATCGCTGCTGACGGCGCGCAGCCCCTCCCTCGTCACGGCAGCGCAGAGCCTCGCGATTACCGTCCTCTTCACGGCGCTGGTGCCGATCCTCGGCTACGCCTACGGCATCGCCTCGCTCAGCTCGCCGCTCATGTCGTCGAGCCCGTCCCTGCTCGCGTCCCTCGGCATCGTGCTGCTGTCGGTCGGCATCCTCTGTACGAATCCAGAGCGCGGCACGATCGGACTGCTCGCGAGCGACACGGCCGGCAGCCGCGCGGCCCGGCGCCTGCTCGTTCCGGCCCTGCTGATCCCGATGCTGATGGGCGGGGTCTTCATCTACACGCGCCAGCTCGGTTCGCTCGACATCGACGCGGCCGTCCCGGTCTTCGTGTGCGCGCTCGCGGCCACGCTCGGCGGCGCCGTGCTGTGGGTGGCGCGCGCCGACGCGCGCCTCGAAATCCTGCAGCGCCGCAGCGAAGCGGCCATTCGCGAAAGCATCGACTCCTCGCCTCTCATGATGTGGATGGCCGACGCAGGCGGAGTCGGCCAGCACGTGAACCAGGCCGTCCGCGACTTCCTCGGCGTTTCCGGAGAGGAAGCCATTCGCAGCGGTCACCGCTCGTACATCCATCCCGACGATTCGGAGATGGTGGACCTGGAGGGCTCCGCCGCGCTCGAAGAGAAGCGCGCCTTCTCGGCCGAATTCCGCGTGCGCCATGCCGACGGGTCGTGGCGCTGGGTGCTTTCGACCGGCATGCCTCGCTACACGGCCACCAACGAGGTGCTCGGCTACACGGGATCGTGGATCGACGTGACCGACCGCAAGGACGCAGAGTATGCGCTGCAGCGTTTCGCGTCCGAGCTCGAGGCGCGCGTCGGCGAGCGCACTTCGGCGCTCAGCGCGTCCAAGGAAGAGCTGGCTCGACAGACGGCGCTGCTCGAATCGATCGTCAAGAGCATGGGCGACGCGGTGCTCGCCGTCTCGCTCGACGGCGAGATCCTGCTCTCGAACGACGCCGCGGTGCATCTCTTCGGATCTTCGGCGACCGACGACAACGCGCGCGACACGCGCTACGGCTTCTTCCTTCCCGACGGCACGACCCCGTTCCCGACCGAGGAGCTGCCGATGATCAAGGCGCTCGGCGGCGAAGCGTCCGACAACCTGATCATGGTGGCCAAGCACCACGGCGAGCCCGACGGCCTGCTCGTCAGCATGACGGGGCGGCCGCTGAGAGACCGGGGCGGCAGCATCATCGGCTCGATCGTGGTCGGACGCGACGTGACCGAGATCGAGCGCGGCGTCGAGGCGAGCCGCCGTCTCGCTTCGGTGGTCGAAGCGTCGGGCGACGCCATCATGTCGATCTCGCTCGAAGGCCGTATCCTCACGTGGAACCGCGGCGCCGAGCTGATGTACGGCTACATGGCCGACGAGGCGATCGGCGTGCCCTTCGTCCGCCTCGATCCTTCGCTCGACAAGAACGGGATCGAGCGGCTGCTGGCCCGCCAGCGCGACCGCACCGGATCGATCCGCCGCGACCTCTCCGTGCGGCGCCGCGACGGATCGATGCTCGACGTCGCGTCGTCGATGTCGCCGATTCACGACGACAACGGGACGGTGTCGGGCCTGTCGGTGGTTCACCACGACGTGAGCGACATGAAGGCCGCCGAGCGCCGCATCCAGGCGCTCAACGACGAGCTCGAGGAGCGCGTGCGCGACCGCACCGCGGCGCTCATCGCGGCCAACCACGACCTCGAGAACTATGCGTTCTCGGTGGCGCACGACCTTCGCACGCCGCTGCGCGCGATCGCGGGTTTCGCGCGCGTGCTCGAGGAGGACTACGCGGAGGCGGTCGGAGACGACGGCGGGCGCGTCATCGCCATCATTCGCAAGAACGCGCAGGACATGGGGGCGTTCATCGACGCGCTGCTCGCGTTCTCGGCCGTGGACCGGCAGCCGCCCAACAAGGAGCACGTGGACGTCGATGCGCTCGTTCGCGAGTGCCTCGACTCGCTCGGGCAGGAGTGCGCCGACCGCGACATCGCGTTCCACGTGGGGCACCTGCCGCCGGCGCGGGCGGACCGGGCCTCGCTCAAGCAGGTCTTCATCAACCTGCTGGCCAACGCCATCAAGTTCACGCGCCAGGTGGACAAGACCCACATCGAGATCGGCTCGTGGACCGAGCCGAGCGGGTCCACCGCCTACTTCGTGCGCGACAACGGGGTCGGGTTCGACATGTCCAACACCCGGCGCCTGTTCGGTATTTTCCAGCGCCTGCACAACCCGCAGGAGTTCGAGGGGACCGGCCTCGGGCTGGCCAGCGTGGCCCGGATCGTGGCCGCCCATGGCGGACGGGTCTGGGCCGAGGCCGAGCCGGGAAAGGGCGCTAGATTCTTCTTCATCATCGAGCCAAAAGAGGTCCCGCAATGATCGTCGACGGCACCAGCGCGGTGGACATCCTCCTCGCGGACGACAACGAGAACGACATCGAGCTGACGATTCGGGCGTTCAAGAAGCACCGCATCGTCAACAGCATCCAGGTGGTGCGCGACGGCAAGGAGGCGCTCGAGTACCTCTTCTGCAACGGTCGTTACGCGCACCGCACCATCGCGGATCTGCCGAAGGTCGTTCTGCTGGATGTGAAGATGCCTTTCGTCGACGGCATCGAAGTGCTGCGCCGCATCCGCTCGGACACGCGCACGCACGAGCTGCCGGTGGTGATGCTGACGTCGTCGAGCCTCGATAAGGACGCGATCGAGTGTTACAACCTCGGCGTCAACAGCTACATCGTCAAGCCCGTGGACTTCGAGCAGTTCCACGAAGCCGCGCGCATCATCGGCTTCTACTGGCTCTTCCTGAACAAGGCCCGCCCCCACGAAGACCCGCCCGCGTAAGAGAAAAACCCGGGACGGGTACAGGTTTTTGAGAAGCGTCGCGACTCGGCGAGGCCTCCCTCAAAAACCTGTACCCGTCCCGGGTTTTTCTTCCTTACGGCAGCGTGGCGACCAGGTCGGGGCCGGCGACGGGGAGCGAGCGTGTCTTCCATGTGAGCGTGGCCGCGTGGCTGTTGCTCGAGTCGTGGGCCTGCTTCCACTTGTAGCTGCCGTTGCACGTCGTGCCGTTCGACACGACCGTGATCTCGCTCATCGCGACCGCATGGTCGTCGCCGTCGAAATAACCGCCGTGCTTGCAGTTGCCGGCGACGTCGATGCCCGTGCCCTTGTTCCCCGCCGTCAGGTTGTCGTCCTTCTCGCCGGTGCCGCACGCGGCGCCCATCGTGTAGGTCGCGCTCGTCGCGTTGTAGGCGAGCGTCGCGGTGGTGTTCGAGCCGGTCGCCGCGACGCGCGGCGCCGCCGTGAACAGCCAGTCGAGAATGCGATTGCGCGCATTGTCGCGCGCCGACGCATGGTTCCCGCTGCCCGTATTCGTGATGTCGCTGTGGCAGTACGATCCGTACTTGATCCCGTGCGCCGCCCGGTAAGCCCCGCTGGTCGCCGGCGTCACGTCGAGGCCGACCGACCAGGGGCTACCCTGCGCATCGAACGGCAGCGGCCCGTCGGTGCGCCCCGCGAACAGCGACGGCGAGCACGAAGCCCACGACGTCAGGTTGAGCGCGCGCTTGTTCCTGGCCACCCAGTCGTTGCCGGCGAAGCCGCTGATGCGGCCCGCGTACTCGCACCAGCCGTTGCCCTGCGAGCACGAGTCGCCCCACCCCGCCGCCACGTCCCCGTTCTTGCACGTCGTCTCGAAACTGAGCGGACCCGTGACGTCGTACTTGCTCGTTCCCAGCGAGTCGATCATGCCGTGCAGCGTCACGATGCCGGCGATGCGGCTCTGCACGCCCCAGTTGTAGGTGCCGACGCCGCCGGGCCCGGTGTTCGACGCGACTTCGGCCGCGACGCGCCCGCCGGTGCTGTGGCCGACGATGACGATGTTCTTCTTCGGTGACGGGTAGAGACGGTTGATCTCCTGCACCAGGCGATAGCGCCACTCGTAGCCGGTCGTGCACGGATCGCCCTGCGTCGTGGTCGAGCAGCCGGGATCGCCGACCTCCCAGTCGTCCATCAGCAGAGGATCGGTCGAATCGGAAGGGTGATACGGCGATGCCGCCGCGGTGTAGAGGTTCGCGTAGGCCTGGTTCACGACGACGGTGTCGCCGGGATGCGCGTTCTGCCACGTGGTGATGCGAGCGGGCAGCGCCGAGGCCATCGCCGAGCCCAACGAGGTGAGCGAGCCGGCCGCGTTCTGGCGCTGGGGCTGGCAGTTCTTCACGCCGTGGACGTAGAGGATGTTCACCTCGATCTGGCGCGCCGAGGCGGCGCCCGTGGCGGCCAGGACGAGCCCGGCGGAGAGAAGCAGCGCGGTCGAAGAACGGCGACGTGTCGTCATGGGAGAAGGCCCTCGCTCGAGCGGAATGGGCCCGACTAACACGGCTCGACGCCGGATGTCCTTACGAATGCTTACGGGCGCACCGCCGCGTCGCTTGGGAAGGCGACGTCGCGATGCTTACGAGCGCGCTGCCGCTCGAGCGGAAGGCGGCGCAGGCGACCGGGTACGAGCGTTGCGAGTGGATAGCTCTGCTCTCCACCACGTCTCGACCGCCGACGGCCTCCCGCCGCTCGCACGCATCGCCTGCTCCAGCGTCGCATCGGTCACCGGCGCGCCCGACATCGCCTCGAGCATCGCGCGCACGGCCGTTTCCTCGAGACCGCCGAGCAGGATCCGGCGGTGGCCCGGCAGCGCGCGCATCTGCCGCAGCAGGTCGCGAAGCACCGTCGTCTCCCTCGTGTAGGCCACGCCGATGACGACCGGCACGCGCGCGCAGGCCTTCAGCACGCTCGCCATCGCCGTCATCGAGTCGGCGTCCGAGCGATCGATGTCGTCGAATAGCAGAAGTCCCGGCCTTCGCGCGGTCGCAGCCTGGACGGAAAGCGGAATCGCTTCGAGCAGCCGCGCGCGAAGCCCGACCGCGTTCGCCTCGAGCGCAGGGTCGAGCGGCGCGCACCATCGCCGGAGGGCCGGAACGATGTGCGCGAGATCGTCGAGGTGCTCGCGCATCACGCGGCGGACCGAACGCACGTCGTAGCGCGCGATGTACGCCGAGATGATCTGCGCCCAGATGGAGAACGGCTCGCTTGCCGGCGACGGCGCGACGCGCCAGACCTCGAGCTTGTGGAGGCGGCCGTGCGTGCCGAGGAGAGTCACCGCGTCGTGTGCCAGCACGCAGTAGGCCCCTCGGCAGTAGGCGACGATCTCCTCGCAGGCGGGGATCTCGCCGACCCGGGAGTCGATCTCCTCCAGAGGCATCGAGACGGCTCCGGGGATGTGCGCGGCGGCGTACTCCTCCGCGGGGCGGACGTCGAGGAGAGCGACGGTGCCGTCGCGGAGGAGGTCGTCGTACTCCTCGCGGCTGATCACGTCGACGTCGTCGCGGCCGAAGAATCCCTCGAGAGCGGCGCCCACGTCTGCGGAGTGTCGTCGTGCCACGGCGCCGAGGGTGGCGTGCAGGGCGGCCACGTCGGGGCCGGCGAGTCGGTAGACGATCCGCGTGCCCTCGCGGCGGGTTCGGACCAGAGCGGCGGCGCGCAGGATCTGCAGGTGGGCCGAGACGGTGGTGGTCCCCAGGCCCGTGGCGCGCGTCAGCTCGTCGACGGAGTGCTCGCATTGGGCGAGCAGCTCGATGAGCGCCAGCCGCTTGGGGCTGGCGAAGGCCTTGCCGACGACGGCCAGCTCGGCCAGGAGAGGTTCGCGATCGCGATCGTTCATCCAGTACTCCAAAGAATTGTGGAATACGGACCGTACGTCATCGGGCGACCGATCACCACCTCGCCCGACGGCGCGATCACACGACCTGACACGACAAGCGGCCGGGCCCGAGCATGTCTCGGGTCCGGCCGCCGTCTA
>CAYYVZ010000319.1:0-6196 GCA_964475235.1 uncultured Myxococcales bacterium
GAAGCGGTGCCGCTCGAGCGATTCGGCCAGGTCGGGACGGACTCGGTCGAGGTCTTCCTCGCCCTCGACCTCGACGTCCGGCGCTGCAGCCTCCCCTTCCTCGACGACGACGAGCAGGTCGCCCTCGGCCACCGTGTCGCCGACCGCGACGGCGAGGGCCGAGCAGGTGCCCGCGCATGGGGCCGCGACGACGTGCTCCATCTTCATCGCTTCCATCACGAGCAGGGGCGCGCCTTCGGCAACGGCATCGCCCTCGCCGACCGAAAGCGAAACGACGGTGCCCTGGATCGGCGCACGCACAGCGAAGCTGCCCGCGGGACCGTCCATCTCCGTGGAAGCCGGCGCCGGAGCGGAAGGCGTGGGCGCCGGCGCCGCGGGATCTCCCGCAGATGCCTTTCCGTGCCGCACGACGGCGAGCGGATCGACCGAATCCACGCGCGCGCCGACGGTCGCGGGCCGCGGCGAAGCGGCAACCGGCGCACCCGCAAAGAAGGATCCGCGCGTCGCGCGCGCCGCGGCCTCCAGACGGCCCGCAGCATCCACGATGCGCGCGGCATTCTCGTCGAGGAATCGCGTCGTCGTCCGCGCCGCGCCTACCTCGTCCTCGGCGAGCAGGGCTTCGAGGAACGCGAGGTTGGTCGCCACGCCTTCGATTCGGAACTCGCCGAGGCGGCGCCTCGCCGTCGCGACCAGCGCCCGGAAATCTGTCGTGTCGGCATGCACGATCACCTTGGCGAGCAGCGAGTCGAACGCGGGCGACGTCGTGTAGCCCGCGTAGCCGAACGTATCGACGCGCACGCCCGGCCCGGCCGGCGGCTCGAAGACGGCCAGCGTCCCGCCGGCAGGCTTCACCGTGCCGTCGCGCTCCATGGTCTCCATGTTCACGCGAAGCTGCACGGCGCTGCCGCGCGGCTCGGGCACTTCGCCGCGAACGAGGCCGAGGTCTTCGAGCGAGTCGCCGCCCGCGATGGCGAGCTGCATGCGCACGAGGTCGAGTCCGGTCACGGCTTCGGTCACCGTGTGCTCGACCTGCAGGCGCGCGTTCGCCTCGATGAAGAAAAACTCCGAATCCCCCGCACCTTCGGCGTCCACGAGGAACTCGAACGTCGCGAGGCTGCGATAGTGGCAGGCTTCGGCCATGCGCACCGCCGCGTCGAAGAGCCGGTCGCGCAGACGACGGTCGAGGCGCGGGCTCGGTGCGGCCTCGACGAGCTTCTGGTGGCGGCGCTGCAGGCTGCACTCGCGATCGCCGAGAGCCACGACGCCGCGGCCGTCGCCGACCACCTGCACCTCGATGTGGCGCGCGTGGGCGAGAAGACGCTCCACGTAGACGTCGCCGCAACCGAACGCGGCCTCCGCTTCCGAGCGGCAGCGTGCGAGGGCCTCGTCGATCTCCCTTTCCTCCCGCACGATGCGCATGCCGCGGCCGCCGCCTCCGGCCAGGGCCTTGACGAGCATCGCCTGGCCGCGGCGCAGTCCAGCGAAGAACTGCTTCGCTTCCTCGAGCGAGACCGCTCGCGAGAGGCCCGCGAGCACCGGCACGCCGTGCTCCTCGGCCATCTGCCGGGCGCGCGTCTTGTCGCCGAACAGCGCGAGCTGGGCCGGAGTCGGGCCGACGAAGGTCACGTCGGCGTCCGCGAGCTTCATCGCGAAGGCGGAGTTCTCGCTGAGGAACCCGTATCCCGGATGGACGGCGTCGCAGCCGGCCTCGCACGCAACGGTGACGAGGCGATCGATGTCGAGGTAGGCCCGCGGTCCCGCGACGCCCAGATCGATGGCGCGGTCCGCGCGTGCGACGTGAAGGCAGCGCGCGTCGTCGCTCGAGTGCACCGCGACGGCCTCGCATCCGTGCGCGGCAGCAGCTCGCAGGATGCGCACCGCGATCTCGCCGCGGTTCGCCACCAGCAGCCGCTTTACCAACCCGCCCTCCAGAAGCCGATGTCTTCGTACTCGACGCTGTCGAGAGCCGGCGAGCTCCTCTGCGTGACGCCGCTGCCGAAGCCGCCGAGCCCGCGCAGCTCGAACGCGAGACGCACCTGCAGCTCGTCGCTCGCGCCCTCGTCGCCGAGCCCGTAGTTGATCGACGGATTGACGCGCTCGACGACGCCGAGCCCCACCGACCAGCAGTCGCACGACGAGGTGAACGTCACTCCGACGGCCTTCTCGACGAACGTGTTTCCGACGATGTCGTAGAGGGCCTTCAGCCCGACGGCAAAGTTCTTCGTGAAGTCGAGCCGCGCGAGCATCTCCGTCGATTGCAGCACGTCGTCGGTGTCGGCGGTGTTGCGCACGTAGCGATAGGCGGCCGCGATCTGCGAGTTCGGCCCCTGCAGGATGGGGCCGACGGGGCCCGTTTCCCACGAGATCGAAGCGTTGGCGCCGCTCACCTTGTTGGCGCCCACGTTCCACGACGTCAGCGTGCGCACGGCGAAGCCCTCCACCGGCTGCACGAACGCGGCGATGTCGATGTCGGAGAAGTGGTCGTCGATCACGGCGCGCGACAGGTTGTAGCTCTGGCCGACCGACAGGCGCGCGAGCTCGAACGGCCCCGACGGCGTGTTGCGGTTCGCGTCGGCCGCTCCCGGCTGGCGCCGCAGCACGAAGCGCGAATCCACCCCGTACGTCGCGACGTCGCGACCGTCGATGGCGTCGAGACGGTCGAACAGCGGGATGTCGTCGTAGGTGCTGCGGTTGGTGTAGTGGATCGCCGCGAACGGCTCGAGCGTGTGATAGAGGCCCTTCCACTGGTCGGAGTCCGAGAACTCGTAGTCGCGCGCGAACTTGCTGCGCGTATCGATGCCGGCGTCGAAGATGCCGCGGGTCGGGAAGGTGTCGAGCCTCTGGACGAACTGCTCCTCTTCGTCGAGGACGTTGCGCTCCTGCATTGCGTACGCGCTGCCGCGGCCGCTCGCCCAGGCCCTCGACAGTACGGGGCCGTGCGTGAGAATCGGCAGCGCCATCGTCGAAGCAACGTCGATCCTCTCGCCGCTCGCGCCTTTCTCGCGGATGAACGAAGCGAGGCTCGAATCTACGGCGTACGCCACGGGGCCGAGGTTGCCGTCCGTTCGCAGCCACCCGGCGACGGGCTTCTGAAGCGTGTCGCGGATGACGGGATCGGATGTCAGGTCGTTTCCGTCGTCCACGACCTGGCCGATCAGGTTCTGATAGGCGGCCGCTTCGACGCCGCCGCTCGTGAATCCTCTCGACGCCAGCACTCCGAGACGCGAGACCGTGTAGCGCTGCGAGCGGCGGTAGTCCCGCTCGGGCGCGTCCCCCTGCAGCGCGCTGATCTCGCGCAGGTAGCGTTCGTCGCCCACCCACTGGATGTCGGCATAGCCGGTCCAGCCCTTGCCGTACTCGCGATGAAGCAGCTCGACCGAGCCGCGGTTGTCGGGAACGCCGACGGCGGGTGTCCCCGGCTTCGGCTCGCCGCGAATCTCTTCGTTGTAGAACGACGCGTGCAGCTCCCCCCAGCGCGAACGCGACGGCGCGTAGCGGTAGACGCCGTCGATGCCGAGGCGCGCCGAAGTCTCGACGACGGCCGTCATCGTCAGGTCCTGGTGCTTGTCGATCGCCCAGTAGCCGGGCAGCGAGAACAGAAAGCCCCGATTGGTGGACGTGCCGAGCGAGAACGGCAGCAGGCCCGACTGCCTCGTCTGCTTGGTCGGGAACAGCACGTACGGGAGGTAGAACACGGGCACGCCGCGAATCTCGAGGCGCGCGTTCTTCATGCGCGCGTAGTCGTCGTAGCGCACGTCGAGCGTCTTGCCCTTGAGCTCCCAGTCGGGCGGATGCCCCTGGTCGACGGGGCACGTCGTGAAGTAGCCGTCGTCGAGCACCACGCGGCGGCCCTCGGTTTTCTCGAGCCGCGAGCCGCCGAAGCGGCCTTCCTCGCCCGCCAGATGCATGCTCGGGGCGACGAGCACGCCGGTCTCGGCATCGACGTCCAGAACGGCACTGTCGGCCGTCGCGCGCAGCTCGTCGGACTCGTACGAGACGCCTCCGGTCGCGTCCACGCGGCGCTCGCGCTGATCGACGCTGAGCGCTTCGGCGGTCAGCTTCGTCGTGTTCCACTCGACGATGACGTTGCCTTTGGCGACGGCTCTGGCGCCTTCCTGCTCGACTTCGAGCGAGTCGGCTTCGACGGTGATCGGGCTGGGCGAGCCGGCTTCCGGCGCGGGGGACGCATCGTCGTCCTGCTCGATCGGCGGCTTGGCCGCCTCGCCGGCTACCGGCTCCGGCGGTTCGACGTTGCAGGGCGAGGTATCCTCGTGCCAGCGGCGGTCGTCGGCCCTGTCGCTGCGCCGGTCGGACGACGATCCGGACGCAGCCGTGGCCCCACCGCTCGCCGACGGCCCGGTCGGCGACGAGGTCACCCCGCTGGCCCCGACTCCCGCCGTGGGCGTCTGGGCCGCCGCCTCCTGCCACGACAAGGGCGCGACGAGAGCGACTGCGACCAGCGCGAGGCTCCGCACGAACGCACGGCGCCGCGCGAGCAATGGACGGCAGCTCTCAGTCGGCGAGGTCGGTTTCGAGGAGGGTCCCACCGGCCGACCTGTATAGGTTTCCAAGCAGGAAGATGGAACCGGCCACGACGATGCTTCCGTGCGCAGACGCAGCTTCTTCGGCCATCTCGAGCGCCTCGGCCCCGCTGGAGGCGAGGCGGCCGGAGGGCACCGCTTCAAGAAAGCGGGACGGCGCCTCGGCACGCTGCATCGGAAGGGGTGCGAACAGGACGTGCTCGAAGTGCGGAGCCAGCGCCGCGAGCATCGAGCGCCAGTCCTTGTCGGCCATGGCGGCAAAGACGAGCACGCGGGGACGCGCCGGTGCGACCTCGTCGAGGGAAGCCGCGAGCGCGGCGGCCCCCTCCGGGTTGTGCGCCGCATCGAGCACGAGGGGGCCGTCCCCGCGGCGTCGGCGCAGCACCTCGAGCCGTCCCGGCCAGCGCGCCGTCAGGATGCCGCGCTCGAGAGCTTCGCGCGCGACCGGGAAGCGCGAGGAGAGCGCCTCGACGGACGCGGCCGCGACGCCGGCGTTGCGAAGCTGGTGGGCTCCCGCGAGCGCGCCGCTCCCCTTCCTCGCCTGCGCGGCGACGAGGGGCTCGAAATCGCCGAAGTCGCGTCCGTAGGCGAGCCACTTCGCGCCCACCTCGGCAACGCGCTCGGAGACGACGGCCTCCGCGTCGCGGCAGAGCGCACCGGTGATCGCCGTCGCTCCGCGCTTGACGATGGCCGCCTTCTCGCGCGCGACCTCGGGGACGGTGTTGCCGAGATACTCGGCGTGGTCGATGCCCACCGACGTGAGGACGGCGACGTCGCCGTGCACGACGTTGGTCACGTCGAGCCGGCCACCGAGACCCGCTTCGACGACGGCCACCTCGACCTCGCGTTCGCGCATCTCGAGGAAAGCCGCAATCGTCGCGATCTCGAAGAACGTGAGGCTGGAATTCGTGCGCGCGGTCGCGTCGTGCACGGCGGCCACCTGCCTGACGACGGCTTCTCGTGAAATCGGCACGCCGCCCACGCGAATGCGCTCGCGAAACGAAACGAGGTGCGGAGACGTGTAGAGACCCGTGCGATGTCCGCCGGCGCGGAGCGCGCCGTCGATCATCGCGGCCGTCGATCCCTTGCCGTTGGTGCCTGCCAGGTGCACGCAGGGGAAGGCGCGCTCGGGATGCCCCAGCGCCTCGAGCACAGGGTCGAGGCGCGAAAGGCGGAAGTCCATGCCCTTCTTCGCCTCGAGGGCGTAAAGCTCGGCGAGAGTCTGTTTGTAGGTGCGGCGCACCGAAGATGCCGCGGATCAGGCCCGGCGCACGCGATCGATGCCGCCGCGAAGTGCAGCGACGAACGAGCGCGCCGCTTCCACTGCCCCGGACGGGCCCGCGTCGAACATGCAGCGCACCAGCGCGGAGCCGACGACGACGAGCTCGGCGTAGCGTGCGACGTCGGCCGCCTGCCCGGGAGTCGAGATGCCGAACCCGACGCCGATCGGCAGCTTCGTGATCTCGCGCGCCTTCGCGACGAGGTCCTCGATGCCGGCGGCCGGAGCCTGCGAGCGCGCGCCCGTCACGCCGGTCACGGAGACCATGTAGACGAAGCCGCTGGCGACCTCGGCCACCGCGCGCATGCGCTCCTCGTTGCTGGTCGGAGCGAGCAGGAAGATGTTGGCGAGGCCGTGCGCGCGGCAGGCCGCGACC
>CAYYVZ010000320.1:0-6110 GCA_964475235.1 uncultured Myxococcales bacterium
CTGCGCGAACCCGAACCTGCCGTTCGGTGGCGTCGGCCCGAGCGGCATGGGCGCCTATCACGGCAAGTGGGGCTTCGACGTGCTGAGCCACCGCAAGGCCGTCTGCGAGAAGCCGACGTCGATGGATCCGAAGATCACCTACCCTCCCTACACGAAGATCAAGGAGTGGCTGGTCCGCAAGTTCGCCTGATCCCGCAGTGACGAAGGGGGGCAGCTTCAGAAAAACCCGGGACGGGTACAGGTTTCCTTCGGGAAACCTGTACCCGTCCCGGTTTTTTTTGCTCGCGCTCGCGCTGGTGCTGCCGCTCGCGGCGCGCGCGCAGGATTTCGTCCCGCCCTCTGCTGCCGGTTCGCGACTCGCCCCTGCCTACGTCAACGACGAGCGCATTCGCCGCGCGGACGAGGAGCCGGGACAGTGGCTCGCGCACGGACGCACGTTAGGCGAGCAACGCTATAGCCCCCTCTCGAAGATCGACGACTCGAACGTGACGCGCCTCGGCCTTGCGTGGGCGTACGAGCCGGGCACGACGCGCGGCATGGAGGCGACCCCGCTCGTCATCGACGGCGTCCTGTATGCGACCGGCGAATGGAGCCGCGTCTACGCCCTCGACGCGAAGACGGGCAAGTCGCTGTGGACCTTCGACCCCTACGTTCCCGGCATGAAGGGACGCGACGCGTGCTGCGACGTCGTCAACCGCGGCGTCGCCGCGTGGGAAGGCAGGCTCTATCTCGGCGCCCTCGACGGGCGCCTCATCTGCATCGACGCCCTGACCGGCAAGAAGATCTGGGAGAGGCAGACCACCGACACGACGAAGCCTTACACGATCACCGGCGCGCCGCGCATCGTGAAGGGCAAGGTCATCATCGGCAACGGTGGCGGCGAGTTCGGGGTGCGCGGATACTTCAGCGCGTACGACGCGAACACGGGCGACATGCTCTGGCGCTTCTACACCGTCCCCGCGAACCACGACGGCCCGTTCGAAAACCCGGAGCTCGAGATCGCCGCGAAGACCTGGTCGAAAGACTCGGCGTGGGACTCGGGCCTCGGCGGCACGGTGTGGGACTCGATGGCCTACGATCCCGAGCTCGACCTGCTCTACGTCGGCGTCGGCAACGCGTCCATCTACAACAAGGAGCAGCGCAGCCCCGGCGGCGGCGACAACCTTTTCGTTTCGTCGATCCTCGCCGTCGATCCCGACGACGGACGCATGGCGTGGTTCTACCAGACGACGCCCGGCGAGCAGTGGGACTACACCGCCACGCAGAACATGATCCTTGCGGATCTGACTCTTGCGCCAAAAGGCGGCGGTGCGCCTTCGCTTCGGAAGGTCCTGCTCCAGGCGCCGAAGAACGGCTTCTTCTACGTGCTCGACCGCAAGACGGGCGAGCTGCTGTCGGCGGAGAAGTACATCGACCTGTCGTGGGCCACGCACGTGGACATGCAGACCGGCCGGCCCGTCGAACGCGTCGAAGCGTCCTGGTCCAAAAAGAGCGCGCGCGTCACGCCGGGAATTCCGGGCGGCCACAACTGGCACCCGATGGCCTTCAGCCCGAAGACGGGCCTCGTCTACATTCCGACCTTCGAGTCGGTCTACGAGTACATCCCGAAGCCGGACTTCAAGTGGCAGCCCGGCATGCTCAACACGGCCGAGAGCTGGGACGAGATCTCGTCACGCCTCGAGGGCTTCGAGGCCGTCGCGAAGGAAAACGTCCGCACGCACCTGACGGCGTGGGATCCGGCGGCCGCGAAGCAGGCGTGGCGAGTGGAGCTCGGCCAGGGAATTCCGGCGGGTGTGCTCGCGACGGCGGGGAACCTCGTCTTCCAGGGAACGACGTGGGGAAAGATGCGCGCGTACTCGGCCACGAGCGGCGTAATCCTGTGGGAGAGCGAGACAGGGACCGGCGTGATGGCGCCGCCCGTCACGTACGAGATCGACGGCGAGCAGTACGTGGCCGTCGTCGCGGGGCTCGGCGGCTCGGCCGGCGGTCACTACCTTCGATTCGCGAATGCGAACCCGGGCCGCATCCTCGCGTTCAAGCTCGATGCACGCGCGCCGCTCCCGCCGATGAAACCGTCGCCGTCGAAGCCCGGCAGCTCCGGCCGCCCGATCGAAGCTCCGGTGCTCGAATCGTCCGCTGAGACGCTCGCACGCGGCCGCCACGTGTACTCGCACGTCTGCGCGCGCTGCCACGGCGTCGGCGTCGAATCGAGCGGCCTCTACCCGGACCTGCGATTCGCCTCGAAGGATGTGTTCACGAACTGGCAGGCGATCGTGCTCGGCGGCGCGTTCTCGGGCCGCGGCATGGCCTCGTTCGCCGACGTGGTCTCGCCGGACGATTCCGAGGCGATCAAGGCGTACGTCGCGTCGCGCGCTCACCACGAGCAGGGCTGGATGGAGTGGCTCGGCCGGATGGCTGCGGGCCGAGTCCAGGTGCCGTCGATCTGGCTCGCGGACTAGAGCCTTTTCGCTATCGGAGGGAAGAATGGAGGCGGCGGGCGGATTCGAACCGCCGCGTCACGGTTTTGCAGACCGTTCCCTTAACCACTTGGGTACGCCGCCTCGAGGAAGGCGCGAACTATGCCAGCACGCGCGATCCGTCTCAAATCGTGAAGCGCCTCCCACCGCGCATTTCCGCAGCGTTGCAGGCCCGTATCTGAGGCGCCGCTGCAACTGAGCGCCACTTGAGGCGGTGCGTCGTTCGGCTATGCTCCGCGCGATTTTTCGCTCCCGGGCGCCCTTACGGCGCCCGACGGACACCAGGAGAACAGCGTTGCACAAGATTGCGGTCCTGGGCGGTGACGGCACCGGCCCTGAAGTCGTCGACGAAGCCCTCAAAGTCCTCAATGCGGCCTCCAAAGCCTGCGGATTCAAGTACGAGACGACGCCCTTCGACTTCGGCGGCGACCGTTACCTGCGCACCAACGAGGTCCTGCCCGACTCGGCGGCCGACGACCTGCGCAAGTTCGACGCGATCCTGCTCGGCGCCATCGGGCACCCGGACGTCAAGCCCGGCATCCTCGAGAAGGGCATCCTGCTGCGCCTGCGGTTCGAGCTCGACCTCTACATCAACCTGCGGCCCGTCAAGCTCTACCCCGGCGTCGAGACGCCGCTCGCGAACAAGGGCCCGAAGGAAATCGACTTCGTCGTCGTGCGCGAGAACACCGAGGGCCTCTACGCGGGCGCCGGCGGAATCCTGCGCAAGGGCACGCCTCACGAAGTCGCCGTTCAGGAGTCGGTGAACACGCGCATGGGCGTCGAGCGGTGCCTGCGCTACGCCTTCGAGTACACGCGCAAGCGCAACGCGCGCAAGACGCTCACGCTCTGCGGCAAGACCAACGTGCTCACGTACGCGTTCGACCTGTGGGAGCGCACCTTTCACGAGGTCGGCGAGTCCGACTACAAGGACATCAAGCGCGACTACGCGCACGTGGACGCCACGTGCATGTGGATGGTGAAGAACCCCGAGTGGTTCGACGTGATCGTCACCGACAACATGTTCGGCGACATCATCACCGACCTCGGCGCGATGATTCAGGGCGGCATGGGCATTGCGGCGGGCGGCAACATCCACCCGGGCAAGGTTTCGATGTTCGAGCCGATCGGCGGCTCGGCGCCGAAGTACACGGGCCAGGGCGTCATCAACCCGATGGCGGCGATCGCCGCCGCGCAGATGATGCTGAGTGAGCTCGGCGAGCAGGACGCCGCCGACCGCATCGAGCGCGCGATCGCGTTCGTGGCGGCCGAGAAGCTCAAGTCGATGAACGCCGGAAAGATGGGCTACTCGACGTCCCAGGTCGGCGACCTCGTCGCCGACGCCGTCGCCACCGGCAAGTAGAAATCGGGGACGGATCCCGATTTCCGAAGTAGGCGGAGCGACATCGGGGACGGATCCCGATTCCAACGGACGCTAAGGCTCGGAGCGCGAACGCCGATCTCCGTTCCGGAACGAAAGAGGGCCGCTCTTCTCGAAGAAGAGCGGCCCTTCTCTTTTCAGCAATGGGGATCCGTCCCCGTTCACGCCTCCCCGTCTACGTGCAACAATCGGGACCCGTCCCCGATTTCAGGCGGGGGTCAGGCGGAAGGCGACTCGCTTTTTGTTGCGACTGAAGAGGCCGATGAGGCGGCTCATCACGGGATACTTCTTCGTGACGGCTTCCTTGTGACGCGACGTCATCGAGTCGTCGTCGGTGAACTCGGCCGTCACGGCGATCTCGCCCTGGCCGAAATCGATCGCGCCCTTGCCGGTTCCGCGCAGGTTCTTTACCCAGTTCTTGTCGCCGTCGAGGCTGCCGATCCACAGCTCGCCGTCGATATCCACGAACCAGATCGTCACGTAGAACGCCTTCGCGCTCTTCCTGCCGAAGTGCGTCAGCTTCAGCGTTCCCTGGGACTCGGGGATCCTCATCCTGCGTCCTTGCCGAATTCGGCGGCCACCGCGGCCATGCCTGCCTCGGCCGCATCCAGTGCTTCGTCGATGTCGGCCTCGGAGTGCGCGGCCGACACGAACCAGTTGTGGGCCGGATGGAAGAACGCGCCGTGGCGCGCCGCTTCGCCCGCGAACGCACGGCTCCGCGCAAGCCCGCCTTCGTCGCCGCGAAAGCTCATGAACGGAATCGACGGCGGACCGCTGATCGTGACGCCGAGCCCCGCGGCCGAAGCGCGCGCCTCGAGCCCGTCGCAGAGCCTGCGCCCGACGCGGTCCATGTGCCCGATCGCATCGCGCCGCACGATCTCAGTGAGCGTCGCCAGCGAAGCCGCGATCGGCACCGCCTGCGTGAAGAACGTCCCCGTCACGAACACGTCGCGCGCCGCGCGGCGCAGCGCATCCGCACCGAGCATTGCCGCGAGCGGATAACCGGTGGCCACCGCCTTCGAGTAAACCGCCATGTCGGGCGTGACGCCGTAGACCTGCAGCGAACCGCCGGGATGCATGCGAAAGCCCGCGCGCACGTCGTCCACGATCATCACCGCGCCGTGCGCCGTGCAGAGTGAGCGCACCGCCTCCACGAAACCGGCAGCCGGCATCACGCTGTCGTAGCGCGCCTCGTGCCGGAACGGCGTCATGATCACCGCGGCGATCTTCCCGTCGTGCGTGCGGAACAGCGCCTCGAGCGCATCGGCGTCGTTCCACGGAAAGCTCGCGATGCTCTGCCGCTCGGAGTCCGGAAAGCCGCGGCCGAAGTGGTTACACCAGCCGTGCACGCCGTGGTACGTGCCGTCCACCATCGCCACCAGGTCGCGCCCCGTCGCGCTGCGCGCCACGGCGAGAGCCCACGTACACACGTCCGAGCCGTTCTTCGCGAACATCGCCCAGTCCATGCCGGGCGTCATCGAGACGAGCTTCTCGGCGAGGTCCACCATGATCGGCGCCGGCAGGTTGCCGCTGTCGCAATGGCGCCGCTGCTCTTCGGCGGCCGCCTCGACGACCGGATCGCGGTATCCGAGGACCATCGGCCCGTACGAGCAAAGGAAGTCGATGTACTCGTGCCCGTCCACGTCGCGCACGCGGCAGCCTTCGGCTTCGCTGAGGAAGCGCGGGAAGGCACCCTCGACGAGGAACGCGGGATTCTGGTGTCCGTAAATGCCGCCCGGAATGACGCGCTTCGCTCGTTCGTAGAGCGCGTCGCCGCGCGGGTGCTGCCACTGTTTCATGCAGGCCCTCTCAGGCGTTGGTGAGGATGCGTGCTTCGGCTTCGTTCGCGGCGGCCGCGGCCTGCGCCTCGGCTTCGGCCGGCGAGAGCGTGTCGAGCGCGAGCGCATGGACGGCGCCCCGCATCTCTTCGGCCACCGCGGCGTAGACGAGGCGGTGACGCGCGACCAGCGTCTTTCCCTCGAACGCAGCCGAGACGATGCGCACGCTGTAGTGGCCGCCGCCACCGGCGCCCTTGTGGCCGCGGTGCTGCTCGCTGTCGTCCGTGATGTCGAGCTCCAGGGGAGCCAGTGCCCTCGTGAGCTTGTCGCGCAGGATTTCGCCGGTGTGCATCGGCGCCACCATGTGGCACGCTTCCGTCGTGATCAAGACGATGGTGGTGTTGCACGACGACCTCACGCCCGACGAGGCCCGCCGCGCGCTGCTCTCCCTGCTGGCCATGGGTTTCGAGGCCGAGA
>CAYYVZ010000321.1:0-6095 GCA_964475235.1 uncultured Myxococcales bacterium
GAACGTGCTGCGCGCGGTCACCGCGCTCACCGCTGCCATCGGTGGCGGCGGTGCACGTCGGCTTGGGGCCGGGGAACTCGGCTTCGCCGCACTCTGCCTCGGGGTCGGACGGGTCGAGAAGGAACGCGCCGTCGAGGGGGAGCTCGGCGGGTGTGACCGGGAAGTTTCCGTCAAGACCCTTCACGGTGAACTTGACGGTGGTCGAGACTTCTTCCTGTTTCGCCTGCAGGCCCAGCTTCACGATGCCGAGCGCAGGAACTTCGCTGTCGTCGCGGTAACGCCACTTGCCGTCGCCGCCGCTCCAGCCCGATTCGCCTGCGTAAGCTCCCGGCGGAATCGTCAGGTCGACCACCACGCCGCCCGTGTCGCCGATCACCAGGCGCACCCCGTCGGCGACCGGATCGATCGCCGGCAGGCCCGTCACGGTGAAGCGGCCCGAGAACTTCATCGAGTCGTCGGCCGCCGGCGTCTCGAGTCCGCGGATCTTCAGCTTCGGCTTGGTGACGGGCGCGGGGCAGCCGCCGGCCGTCGGCTGTACATAGGCGATCTCGGTGGACCAGTAAGGCTCGCCGGGAAGCGAGTCCCACGGGTTCGGCAGCAGCATGTCGGGCGTCACATAGACGTAACCGGCGTTTCGCGCCTGGCTGAGCAACACGGCGTTCGGCATGTCGACCTGTTCGGTCGCATGGACGAGGTGCCAGAACTTGCTCGCGTCGTATCCGTCTTCCCAGCCCGACGGCGCCCACGCGAGGTACTGCATGTAGGAACCCTCGAAGTTGAGGATCACGTCGGCGGCCGTCGCGAAACACTCGGGCGTGACGGTGCCCGGGTTGATCACGGTCATCTCGAGGCCGCCCTTGGTCTTCACGTAGGTGTCGAGGTCGGCGTAGTACGGCTGGTCCATGCAGTCGTTCGCCGCTTCGTCGATGAAGATCCCGTCGACGTCGTACCACGTGTAGTAGTTGTCGATGTCGGCCTTGAGGAGGTTCGGGTCGCGCGCCGCGTAGCTCGAGTACACGTAACCGAGAATCTTGACGCCGGCTGCGCGCGTGGCGGCGATCTGGCTCACGTAGTTCGGATCGGGCATTGCGCCCGCGCCGTTGGCCGGATTCATGACGGCGAACGAGAGGGCAGGAACGGCGTCCTCCATCTGCGTCCACAGCGGATCCGGAAACGAAGGATAGAAGTAGGCGGGAACCGCGATCGACTGGGGCGCAGCCTGCGCCGTGGCGGCAAACGCCGCACCGATGCACGCGGCGGCGGTCGAAGCGGCGAACGTTCGAAGTTTCACGGTGCCCTCCCCTCGGCAGGATCGACGTTACGCGCCGCACGGGGTCGGCTACGTGGCGCACGGCGATGGGCGGGGGAAGGCCCCGGCGACGGGCGTCACGTAGCCGACCCCGTGCGGCACGGTGAGTGTCGCACACGCGACCGCGACGGACCAGAGGGAACGGACAAGTACGAGAGACTGGAGCGGGAGACTAGTGCCGGCTTTTTACGTTCAACGATTCCTTGGCGCGCGCGATCATCTCGCGCAGGGCCGAGCGTGAAAGCTCGACATCGTTGAGCGACGCGTCGCTCGACAGCAGCTCGCGCAGTTGCCGCGCGGTCTGCTCGATGCTGGTACGCTCGATGCCGGCGATGTCGGAGCCGTGCTGGCCGATGATCTGGTCGGCTTCCTGGAGCACGGCCTGGGCAGCCGTCGGAAGCCCGCCGTCGCTGCCGCCGCTTCTCTCGAAAGTCTGCGACGACTCGCCGAGCGCGGGTTCGTGGGCCTGCGCCGTGCGGGCGTTGACCGACACGGTCTGCGTGCGCCCCGTGTTCCGGTCGCGCGCGCTCACCTTGACGATGCCGTTGATGTCGATCGCGAACGTCACGTCGATCTGCGGCGTGCCGGCCGGGGCCGAGCG
This sequence comes from uncultured Myxococcales bacterium, assembly GCA_964475235.1. GTDB lineage: Bacteria > Desulfobacterota > Binatia > UBA1149 > CAITLU01 > DATNBU01. The sequence goes on from CAYYVZ010000321.1 coordinate 1,911, forward strand.
GATACCGTCGAGATCGAATCGTCCGAGCGAATCGTTCTGGCTGCCGCGTTCGTTCTCGCCCTGCACCACGTGAACCTCGACGCTGGTCTGGCCGTCGGTCGCCGTCGTGAACGTGCGCATGGCCTCGGTCGGGATCGTCGTGTTGCGCGGAATGACGACCGCCGTCTGGCCGTCGTGGGTCTCCACGCCGAGCGACAGCGACGTGACATCGAGCAGCACGAGGCCCTTGACCTCGCCGCTGATCACGCCCGCCTGTACCGCGGCGCCGAGCGCGACGACTTCGTCGGGATTGACGGTACGGCGCGGTTCCTTGCGGAAGTAGGCGGCGACGCGCTGCTGCACGAGCGGAATGCGCGACGATCCGCCGACGAGCACGATGTCGTCGATCTCCGACGGGTCCTTGCCGGCATCGGAGAGAACCTGGACGCACGACGACAGCGTGCGATCGACGAGATCCGAGATCATGCCCTCGAGCTGGTCGCGCGTGAGCGACGCCTCGAGATGGACGGGACCGGCATCGTTGGCCGCGAGGAAGGGGAGGTTGATCTCCGTGGCGGTGCGCGTGGAGAGATCGATCTTGGCCTTCTCGGCCGCCTCGCGCAGGCGCTGATGCGCGGCTGCGTCTCCGTTCAGATGGACGCCGGTGCGGCTCTGGAACACGTCCATGAGCCAGGTGACGATGCGCGCGTCGATGTCGTCGCCGCCGAGATGCGTGTCGCCGTGGGTCGCGATGACTTCGACGACCTCGTCGCCCACGCTGAGCACGGAGACATCGAACGTTCCGCCGCCGAAATCGTAGACGGCGACGACCTTCTCGTGGTTCTTGTCGAGACCGTAGGCGAGCGCCGCGGCGGTCGGCTCGTTGATGATTCGTCGGACTTCGAGGCCCGCGAGGCGCCCGGCCTCCTTGGTGGCCGTGCGCTGGGCGTCGTTGAAGTAGGCGGGCACCGTGATGACGGCGCCGTCGACGGGCTCGCCGAGGAAAGCTTCGGCCGAGCGCTTGAGCTCGCGAAGCACGTGGGCCGAGACCTGCTCCGGGCTGAGGCGCCTGTCGCCGACCTGGATCTGGGCTTCGCCGTGGTCGCCGGAGATGACTTCGTAGGTTACGGCCGCGCGGTCGGCGGCGACGGCGTCGAAGAGCTGCCCGATGAAACGCTTGGCGGAGGAGATCGTGCAGCGTGCGTTGGTCACGGCCTGGCGGCGCGCGACCTCGCCCACGAACACGTCGCCGTTGGCGCCGAAGCCGACGACCGAAGGCGTGAGGCGGCTGCCCTGCTGGCTCGCGATGAGACGCGGCTCGCGACCGTCCCAGACGGCCATGACCGAGTTCGTCGTGCCCAGATCGATGCCGAGAATCTTTGCCATGACCTGCACCCGCATCCCGTTACCCACAACAGGAAGCCGGCTGTTCCCCTACCCCACGCGGCTAGCGCCGCCGCGTCCTTCGCGCCTTCCCGGCGCTTGTTGACTACGCCCTTGCGGGCTCCTTGCTCGGCCGTCTCATCTGGCGCCGCGACCGCCCGCCGGCAGGCCGGCGACGATATTGGCGCGCTCCTGAAGTCCGTTGGCGTCGAGGTACTCGACGCCAAGGGCCGTGATCATACACCCCCCTCCGTCGCTGCGTAGCAGGAAGCCCTTCTCGCGGAGGTACCAGAAAGTAAATTCGAGATGCTCGCGAGGAATTCCGAGCAAGCCCTCGATTTCAAACATGGGAATCGTCGGATGCTCGGGGTCGCGGCGTCTCTTGTTGTAGAGAAGGCTGAGTACCCCGAAGCGGATTTCCTTGTCGGAGGACACCCCTCCGGCTGCTTCCTTCGCGTCGTACAGGCGCCACTTCACCTGCTTCTGCTGGCTGTGGTGGACGTCGTACTGGGCGCGCAGCTCGGGATCGGAGAGGACCTTGTAGGCCTGGAGGATGAGCGTGAATCGCTCGGCGTCTCCGGTTTCCTGATTATCGGGATGAAAGCGTTGCGCGAGCAGTCGGTAGACGCGCGCGACCGTATCGGGATGGGCGCCGGGGCTGATCTCCAGCACCTCGTAGAAGTCGATGAAGCTTTCCTGAGAGCTCACCGTATCCACCCCTTGATGACACTCATCCTGAGCATATGTGCCGTTACGATTCCCTTAGTCAAAGCAAAGAAACACATCGGCCGAGGTCCTCGGACCCGCCGCTGGCTCACTCATCAATGCGCTCGATGAAACGAGTCGCGCGGACACTCGATGACGAAGCGCGTCAATCCGCCATGGGCGGGGCCGGCACGAATCCGGCCTGGGCGCGCCTCGCGCCCGGCAACTCCCGACCCTTTGGTGATGCACCCCGGCAGAGCCCGAGTCAAGGCGAACGTCGCTTGAGCGGCGTGCCGCCGGCGCCCTTTGTGCAGGGAGTTCCCGGTCTTAGCTGCGAGGCCGGCCGCGGCGTCCCGTGTTCTTGACTGGCCCGGCAATCCCGCCGATAGCCCGTCCGTATGAAACCAGAGGCCGGAAGGGACATCGACGTCGCCATCGTCGGGGCCGGCCCGGTCGGCCTCGTGCTGGCTGCCCTCCTCGACCGCCAGGGCCTCACGAGCCGGGTCTTCGAGCGCCGCGCCGGGCTCCACCCGAGCCCCCAGGCCCACGTCATCAATACGCGCACGATGGAGATCCTGCAGGGTCTCGGCATCGAGCGCACCGTCCAGGCGATGGCCGCCCCGCCCCTTCTCATGCAGTGGATCACATGGTGCGAGAGCATCGCCGGACGTGAGCTCGGCCGCATCCCGTTGCAGGGTGACCCGGCAGCGGTGGCCGCGCGGCTCGCTTCGAGCACGACTTCGATCGCCAACCTCGCGCAGAATCGCCTGGAGCCTCTGCTGCTCGATCTCGTCGAGGGATCCTCGCGTACCGGCGTGAGCTTCTCGAGCGAGGTCACCTCCGTACGAAGCTGCGACGATCACGTGGTGCTGCGAGTACGCGAGAGCGGCTCCGGCGAGAAGGAAGTGCGGGCGGCATGGGCCGTCGCATGCGACGGCGCGTCGAGCCGCGTGCGCAGCGATCTCGGAATCGGGATGGCCGGGCCGGCGTCGATCCAGACGTTCGTGTCGGTCTACTTCGAAGCCAACCTCGAGCGTTTCATCTCAGGGCGCACCGGACCGCTGTTCTGGATCTGCGGTGCGCGCACGCGCGGCGTCGTGATCGGTTTCGACCTCGTGAAGACGTGGGCTCTCATGGTGCCGTACAGCGAGCCGCATACTCCCGCCGACTTCACGCCCTCCGTCGTCGAACGGATGGTACGCGACGCGATCGGCGACGAGTCGGCCGAGTTCCGGATCACGTCGGTCGGGAACTGGAACATGAGCGCGCAACTTGCCGATCGCTACCGTGACGGTCGCGTCTTCCTCGCGGGCGACGCGGCGCACCGCTTCCCGCCTTCGGGCGGCTTCGGCATGAACACCGGCATCCAGGACGCACACAACCTCGCATGGAAGCTTGCCGCGGTTGCGGGCGGCAAGGCGGGCGAGGCACTGCTCGACACGTACGAGATCGAGCGACGTCCGGTGGCTACGACCAACAGCGACCAGAGCCTGCGCAACGCGATGCGCATGTTCGAGGTGGACGCGGCGCTCGGCTACTCGACGCTCGCGCCGGTCGATCCTGCCGCGCCGATGACGGGCCCCTCGCCTCTGGTGGACTTCGGGCTCGACGGCAGCAGCGAAGCTGCGGCGGGCAAGCGGCGCGAGGTGGACGCCGTCATCCAGTCCCAGGCCGAGCACTTCGATTTCGGCGGACTCGACCTCGGCGTGCGCTACGAGCACGGCGCTCTCGTCGCGGACGGCAGCGAGGCTCCGGCCGACGACGTACGCATCTACACGCCGACGGCGCGCCCCGGCTCGCGGCTTCCTCACGTCTGGCTCGAGCGCCGCGGCCGCCGCGTATCGACGCACGAGGCGGCAACGCCGGGGCGATGGACGCTGATCGTCGGCAGCGAAGGCTCACGGTGGCTGCGTGCCGCGCGGGAGATCGTGCGCGAGCGTGCGTTCGAGCTCGATGTCGCAGCGATCCGCACCGGTGCAGCACAGCCCGGAGAGTTCGCGGACGTCGAGGGAACGTGGTCGAAGCTCTCGGGAACCGGGGACTCCGGTGCGCTTCTCGTCCGGCCCGACGGGCACGTGGGCTGGCGACGCAGCACCGCCGCGGCATCGGACGAAGACG
>CAYYVZ010000322.1:0-6086 GCA_964475235.1 uncultured Myxococcales bacterium
CAGCCGGTTCTTCTCGACCTCGATCATTTCCTTGAGCGGCGCGCGGCCGCGGAACAGGTAGAACGGCGTGCGGCTCGTGAAGCCGCCGGTCAGCTCGATCGCATCGACGCCGGCCGCCTCCAGCACCTCGCAAACGAGCACGGCCTCCTCGATCTCGAGCCCCCCGCGGAAGCCGTCGGAGAGATTCGTCTTCACGACGACGGCGAGCTTTCCGCCGACACGCGCCTGCACGGCCTCCAGCACGGCGAGCGGAAAGCGCAGCCGGTTCTCGAGCCTGCCGCCGTACTCGTCCGTGCGCTTGTTCGTCGCCGGCGAAAGGAACTGGCTCAGCAGGTAGCCGTGCCCGAGGTGAAGCTCGACGGCATCGAACCCGGCGCGGCGCGCGCGTTCGGCGGCCGCCGCGAAGTCTTCCACGGTTGCGGCAATGTCGCCTGAAGTCATCGCACGCGAGAACGGGATTCCGGAAAGCAGCCCGTACTCGTTGAGGAGCTTCGAGGGCCCGAGCGAGCGCCGGCCCGGCAACTCCGTGTTGCGGCTGAAGTAGCCGCAGTGCCCGAGTTGCAGCGACACCGCCGCGCCTTCCGCATGAACGGCGTCGGTGAGTGCACCGAGCGCAGGGACGATCTCCTCGCGCATCCACATCTGTTCGGCGAACGTGCGTCCGTTCGGCGAGACCGCGCAGTACGCGACGGTGGTCATGCCGACTCCGCCGCGCCCGAGCTCGACGTGATGCCGCGTGAGAGCCGGCGCCGGCACGCTGTGCGGAGTCATCCCCTCGTACGTCGCGGTCTTGATGATGCGGTTGCGAAGCCGCACAGGCCCGAGCGTCGCCGACGAAAGCGCCTTCGCAAGCAGCGGCCGCTCCGCAGCCCGCCCCGCGGGCATGGCCAAGGTGGCGCCAGCCGCCGTTGTCGATGACCCGGCCACGCTCAGGAGTGGAACCCCGTCGCCCAGGCGATGCGCTCGTCCACGTGGCGATGCATGACCGCTTCGACCGGCAGGAAACCCTTGGACGGCCAGAAGCGGCCGCCGCGCGGATTGCCGGACACGAAGTGGAGCGCGCACCACTTGATGCCGCGCTCGGCGAGGCACGCGAGCGCGTGGTCGAGCAGCGTCGAGCCGATTCCCGCCGAGCGCCGGTCCTCGTCCACGAACCCCTCCCACAGATAGACCATGTTCTCGCAGACGAGCAGCGGCGAGAGGAACACCGACGGCACGAACAGCAGCGACCCGAGCGGGCGGCCGAAGTTGTCGCGCGCGACGTACGCGAAGCCCTGGCCGCTCACGAGGGCGTCGCGCCGCACGGCTCGCACGCGCGCATCGGATTCGCCCGTGTAAGGCCAGAACATCGGCGCGCCGGTCTGGTAGGTCATGAGCCGGCGATGAAAAGTCTCGAGCACGTCGTCGTCGCGCCCGCGGATCTCCTCGATCGTGATCGTGACGGCGCGCTCGACGTCGCGCTCGAGCGGCGTCGTCGGGCGCACGGCACACATGGACTTGCGGCCGAAGCCGAGCACGCTCCACGCTTCGACGACCGCACGATCGAGCGCGCTCACCGCGACGTTGTGAACGAAGAACCCGTCGGCGATCCAGCCTCGCGCGATGCCGGCGTACATCGTCTCGTAGAAGAGCAGTGGGTCGGCGTCTCCGGCAACGGCGTGACCGTGCAGCGGAACGTTGGTCGAACGCGGCTCGGCATAGATCGACGCGAAGTCCTCGGGCGCGAAAAGCTGGCGCTCGCCGGCGAGGTAGCCGCGCACGCGCCCGCCGTCCTCGAGGACGACGGCGGTGGCCCACGGCGAGGTTACGAGCTGCTCGATCACGGTGTGGCATCCGGCCGCTTCGCAAAAGCGCTCACCGAGCCTGAGCGACGGCGGGCCCGCCTGCCGCGCGCGGACCTGCGACGCCGCGAGCAGCTCGGCTGCCGCGTGCAGGTCGCCCGGACGGAACTCTCGTACGTTGATCCTGCCCATCGAAGTCGCTTCGGCCGCGCGCCGCCGTTTCCACCGGCGAGTCGGCCCTCTGCGTCCATAGCGCGCGCACCGACCTCTCGCCATCCGGCACTCCCGCGGCTATGTTCCGGCCATGTCCTCTCCCCGAAACGCGCCCGAAGTGGACGACCTGATCGCCTTTCTCGATGCGTCTCCGACGCCTTACCACGCGGTGAGGGAGGCCGTGCGACGCCTCGAGGCGGCCGGCTATCGCGAGGTCGGCGAGCAGGATGCATGGGAGATCGCGGCCGGCGCCCGCTGCTTCGTCACCAGGAACGGCGGCAGCGTGATCGCGTTCGAGACCGGCAGCGCCCCGCTCGCGGAAGCTGGTGTGCGCATCGCCGCCGCGCACACCGATTCGCCCAACCTGCGCGTGAAGCCGAACCCCGACGTGCGCTCGCACGGCTACCGGCAGATCGCGGTCGAGCCGTACGGTGGCGTCCTGCTGCACACATGGCTCGATCGTGACCTCGGCCTCGCGGGTCGCGTGAGCATCGCCGCCGGCGAAACGCCGCGCACCGTGCTCGTGGACTTCCGCCGCGCGATCGCACGCATTCCGAGCCTCGCGATCCACCTTCATCGCGAGATCCGCACGGACGGGCTCAAGCTGAACGAGCAGACCCACCTGCCTCCCGTGACGGGAATGGAAAACGGCGCCGAGCTCGCCGCCCTTCTCAAGGACGAGCTCGAAGCCGCCGGCGAGGAAGCGCTCGATGCCGACGACATCCTCGGCTTCGACCTCATGTTCTACGACCTGCAGGGCGCCGCGATCGGCGGCGTGGCGGACGATTTCCTGTTCTCGGGACGCCTCGACAACCTCGCGTCCTCGCATGCGGCGCTGTCGGCGCTGCTGCGCGCGGGAAAGCGCACGGCCAAGACCCCGTTCACGCGCATGGTCGCGCTTCACGACCACGAGGAAGTCGGAAGCCGCAGCCCCCAGGGCGCAGGCGGCACGTTCCTGCTGGACGTGCTCGAGCGTCTCTCGTCGCTCACGGGCGACGCCGACCCGGAAGCGCGTCCGCGTGCGATCGCACGTTCGATGCTGGTATCGGCCGACGTCGCGCACGCCGTGCATCCGAGCTATGCCGACCGCCACGAGGCCGGTCACAAGCCCGTGCTCGGCGGCGGCCCCGTTCTCAAGGTGAACTCGGGCCTTTCCTACGCGACCGACGCCACCACGCAGGCCATGTTCGCCTCGGTCTGCCGCCGCGCAGGCGTTCCGGTCCAGCACTTCGTCACGCGCAGCGATCTCGGCTGCGGCTCCACGATCGGCCCCATCACGGCCGCTCGCGTCGGCCTGCCGACGGTGGACGTCGGCATCCCGCTGATCTCGATGCACTCGGCCCGCGAGATGATCGGCGTCGCCGACGTGGAACCGATGGTGCGAGCGCTGACCACGTACTTCGAGCCGACCGAGTAGCCGCGGCCACACCGTCAGCGGTCCGCCACCCCGGCTTCGCTTGCACGGTCGGACGTGTCGGCTAGTCCGAGAGGCATGAGCGAAGCGGTCAGACCAGCTGAAGCGATGCGATCGACCGAAGCGTCGTCCGCATCATCGAATTCGGCCGAAGCCCCGAAATGGTTTCTGGATGCGCTGGCAGACACGCCCGTCGAACGCAGCGTCGAGGTGGACGGCTGTACCGTCCGCTACCTGCGCTGGGGTGAGGTCGGCAAGCCCGGCCTCCTGCTCGTGCACGGCGGCGCGGCGCACTCGCGCTGGTGGAGCTTTCTCGCGCCTCTTCTCGCGCGCGACTACTGCGTCGCTGCCTTCGACATGAGCGGCCACGGCGACAGCGGACGCCGCGAGCTATACCCGCGAGAGATCTGGGCCCTCGAGGCGATTTCCGTCGCCCGGCACGCCGAGCTCGACAAGGCCGGCCCGCCCATCGTCGTCGGCCACTCGCTCGGCGGCCTCGTCACGATCGTCGCCGCGTCGCTCTACGGCGACCGGCTGGCCGGCGCCGTCATCGTCGATTCGCCGGTCAATCGGCCCGACCCCGAAAGCCAGGAAGGGCGCCAGGGCCGCGCGTTCCGCAACCCCAAGATCTATCCGACCCTCGAGGAAGCCGTCACGCACTTCCACCTCATTCCGTTCCAGCCTTGCGAGAACCCCTACATCGTCGAGCACGTCGCGAGGAACTCGCTGAAGAAGATCGACAACGGATGGACGTGGAAGTTCGACCCCGGTGTCTTCGAGCGCGTGTCGCTGAAACCGATGAGCGACTACCTGGCCGACACGCACTGCCGCATCGCGATCCTGCGCGGCGAGCTCAGCAACCTCGTTCCGCCCGAAACCGGCGCCTACATGTACGAGCTCTTGAACCGCAATGCGCCGGTCATCGAGATCCCGCAGGCCCACCACCACCTGATCCTCGACCAGCCGCTCGCGTTCATCGCTGCGCTGCGCGCGGTACTCGCCGACTGGGAACATTCGCTGCCGCGAGCTCCGCGGCCGAAGCGCTGACTCGATATTGGGGGTCTTCGCGGATTCCTGCGGGTGGCCATCGTGGGGGATTCGAGGATTCCCGGCTTCTCGAGTCCGCCGCAGTACGTCAGCCGGCGACCCGTCCCGTTTCGCGCGTCTCACATTCCGCGGGGAATGTGGCGTGGCGCACATTCCCCGCGGAATATGGCGTGAGATGGCGTGGCACGGCGAGGCGTGACTCGGCGTCGCGTGACCAGGCAGCAGGTCTTCTTTCTTCCGCGGCCGGCTACGCGATCGCCGCCGTACACTGCGGACAGCGTCTCGCGGCGAGCGGAATCGCCATCGTGCACTCGGGGCAGTTCTTGGTCGTCGGCGCGGCCGGCGCGGCCTCGGGCTGCCTGCGCATCGAGTTCATGCCCTTGACGACCATGAACAGCGCGAACGCCACGATCACGAAGCCGATGATCTGGTTGATGAAGAGGCCGTAGTTGAGCGTGACTGCGCCGGCCGCCTGGGCATCGGCCAGGGAGAGGTAAGGCGGGGGCTTCGCGGCGCCGTCCTTCAGCACCGCGAACAGATTGGAGAAGTCCACGCCGCCGAGGAGAAGGCCGATCGGCGGCATCATGACGTCGGCGACGACGCTCGAGACGATCTTGCCGAACGCGGCACCGATCACGATGCCGACGGCCATGTCGACGACGTTGCCGCGCATGGCGAATTCCCGGAATTCCTTGAACATGACTTCCTCCTTCCCGGCCTCGCCGGGGATTCATCGTCGCGGGCTTGCGCCCTGTCGGCCGCGGGCTTGCGCCCTGTGGGCCACGGGCCGGAGCCCTACTGCGAAGTAGCGCCGGTGCCGTCCTCGGCGCCGGCGGCGTGCTCGCCCGCTTCCTCGAGCTGGAGCGTGATGTGGTCGATTCCAAAACGGTCGTGCAACATCGCACGCGCCTGCGCAAGCAGGACGTTGCCGCTCGAGCCGCGTGAGATGACCACGTGGCCGCTCAGCGCCTCCAGTCCCGTCGCGATGCTCCACACGTGAAGGTCGTGCACACCGACGACTCCGGGAAGGCGGCCAAGCTCGCCCCGGAGGAGATCCACGTCGATGTGCTGGGGCGCCCTCTCCATCAGCACGTTCACCGTCTCCATGAGGAGACCCGTGGCCGAACGCACGATCAGCACCGCAATGAGGAGAGACGCGACCGGATCGGCCCAGTACCAGCCGAAAAGGAAAATCGTGGCCGCCGACACCATCGCGCCCGCGCTGCCGAGTGCGTCGCCCATCAGGTGCAGCCACGCGCTGCGCACGGCGATGCCGTGGTCGTGGTGCCCGCCGAGAACCGCGAGCCCTGCGACGTTGACGACCAGTCCGCCCGCGGCGATCACGAACGCGAGCGGCGCCGCGACGTCCGGCGGGTTCGAAAGCCGCTGCACGGCCTCCCACGTGATACCGACCGCGACCACGCAGAGCGTGACCGCGTTGACCAGCGCCGCGAGCGCTTCGGCGCGGTGATACCCGTACGTGCGGGACGACGTCGGCGGAAGAGCGGACGCCTGCAGCGCCGCCAGCGAGATGCCGAGTGCCGCGACGTCCGAGAGCATGTGACCGGCGTCGGCTAGCAGCGCGAGCGAATTGGTGAGCCAGCCGCCGATGACTTCGGCCACGAGGTAGG
>CAYYVZ010000323.1:0-6086 GCA_964475235.1 uncultured Myxococcales bacterium
AAAGCCGAGGCCGGCCAGCACTTCGCGCGCGCGCGCTTCGAGCTCGTAGCCGCCGAGGTCCTCGAAGCGCGACTGCACGTCGCCGTAGCGCGCGATGATGCGGTCCATGTCGCCTGCCTGGTCGGGGTCGGACATGGCTTCCTCAAGCTGCTTCAGCTCGGCGGCGACTTCGGAGACAGCGCCGGCGCCGGCCATGACTTCGGCGAGCACCGAGCGGCCCGACATCTCGCCGACGTCCTGGCTGAAGTAGCCGATGGTCACGCCGCGGTCGATGGACACCTGGCCGTCGTCGGGCGCTTCCTCGCGCGTGATCATGCGGAAGATCGTGGACTTTCCGGCGCCGTTCGGCCCGACGAGGCCGACCTTCTCGCCGCGGTGAATGGCCGCGCCCGCTTCGAGGAAGAGAATCTGGCGTCCGTACTGCTTGCTGATCTGGTCGAGGCGGATCATGGAACCGGGGCGTGTAGCGCGAACGGACGGAAGGCTCCACGGCAAGCGGCGACGCAGACCGGTGCCGGCGCTCGTCGCACGAAGACGACGGCCGGTGCCCATGCCGACGCGAAGCCGGCCCCGTTTTTCCACGTCGGCGCGAGTGCTACAGAGGCGCATGCGATTCGGCGTCTTCTACGAGCTGCAGCTTCCCAAACCCTGGACTCCCGACAGCGAGCGCAGGGTCGTCCACGAAGCCCTCGACCAGGTCGAGCTGGCCGACCGGCTCGGTTACGACTACGCGTGGTGCGTCGAGCACCACTTCCTCGAAGAGTACTCGCACTGCTCGGCGCCGGAGGTCTTCCTGTCGGCCGCCGCCGCGCGCACGAAGCGCATCCGGCTCGGCCACGGCATCCGCCAGGTCATTCCGAACTACAACCACCCGGCGCGCACGGCGGAGGGGCTCGGCATGCTCGACCTCGTCTCCGACGGCCGGCTCGACTTCGGCATCGGCGAAGGCGCGACGCGCCTCGAGCTCGGCGGCTTCCACATCAATCCGAAGGAGAAACGCGCGCTGTCGCTGGAGGCCGCCCGCGAGATCGCCGACATGATGGTGATGGAGCCCTACCCCGGCTTCGAGGGCGCGACGTGGTCGATGCCGTGCCGCAACGTCATCCCGAAGCCGCTGCAGAAGCCGCATCCTCCCATGTGGATGGCCTGCACCAACCGCGACACGATCCGTGTGGCGGCGAAAAACGGCCTCGGCGCGCTCGCGTTCGCGTTCGTCGATCCGGACGAGGCGAAGACGTGGAGCACGATCTACTACGACACGATCCGCAGCGAGGAGTGCGTGCCAATCGGGCATACGGTGAACGCAAACCTCGCGGTGGTCTCGGCGTTCTCCGTGCACGAAGACCGCGCGGAGGCGATCCGGCGCGGGCAGGAAGGCTTCGACTTCTTCTTCTACGCGATCAATGCGCTGGTCGCCGAAGATGCGCTTCCCGGACACTCGCAACTCTGGGATACGTTCTCGGCCATGCGCGGGGGGCGCACCGACGAGATGATCGCGTCGTCGTTCGAGCCGGCGTTCCGGGGCAGTGGCATCGGCAATCTCGACGACATGCGCCGGCATCTCACCGGGCTCGAGGAGTCCGGAGTGGACCAGGTGATCTTTCTCCAGCAGGCGGGGCACAACCGGCACGAGCACATCTGCGCCTCGCTCGAGCTGTTCGCGGCGGACGTGCTGGGCGAGTTTCGGTCACGTGCGGATGCGCGTGACGCCCGCAAGAAAGAGGAGTTGGGGCCGTACATAGAGAGGGCGCTTGCGCGGCGCCAGATGCGCGAGCCGCTGGCCGAAGACGAGATCCCGGTGGTGAAGGCGTCCCGCGCGAAGGCCGAGATCAATCAGCCGAAATCGCACTGAAAACGACGGTCGGTCGGCGCGGACTTCGGCAGGACGGTCTCTAGCTCAGAAGCAAGCAGCGGTCATGTCGATCGAGGGCTCCGGGCTCAAGTAGTCCAACTCGCACTCGCACGGGCCGCCGGCTTCACACGTGTTATGCACGTAAGACGCGTTCGCGCTCTGGACGAGGAAAGGAACCGAACTTGGCCCACCTTCGACAACGACATTGTTCTCGATTCGGACGTACGTGGCGTCCCCATTGAAGATACCGTTCACGCTGAACGCGCGAATAACATTGTGGTCTATCTTCGGGCCCGTCGCGGTGGAGCGACCCACGATCTTGATTCCGTAATTTCCGCCATCGATGCGGTTGTTGGTGATGCGATCGGTTCCATCGGTCAGTACGACGTCGAGCGCAGTCCCGTGGTCCGACGGCCAGATCACGTTGCTCTGGTAGCTCTTGCCGTTCGAGCCCGTTGCACGGATTCCCGTAATGGCTCCGTCGATTTTCAGATCCTGGACACTCCCGCACTCCGACACTCCGATACTCGCAGGCCCTTCGATATTCGTAGGGTCGTTGTCGTCGTTCTCGATGTCCTTGATGAGACTGTTCGTCGGTGATGAGCCTGTACACAGCACGGCGGGATTCTGGCAACTCGTTTGGCCTGCTCCGGGGACACATGTGATCTTCTTGCCCTTCATATCGAGACTATGCCCATCCCGCACGGTCACGCAGGCCGCATCATTCCAATCGTACGAAATGTCTGCATCGAGGTAGAGATCCACGCTCCCCGGGTTCTGCCCACACGCCGTGATGGGCGACGCGGCGCCGGCGACGCCGACATGCGAAAGGAAACCGATTGCGGCCACAAAAAGCGCAACAATTCGAACATTTCTCATAGTGATTCCCTCTCGCATCGCGCGACTGCTGCTTCGGTCCATCAGTAGAGCGGGAGAGTCATCGGAGCGTAGTAACCTTCGCATCCTTCTCCACTTCCACAGTTGCACAGGTTCTTGCTGAAGACGGTGCCATCGGAGAAATCGAGACAGTCTCCGACGGTTCCATCCTCCCGGCGGTAGTGGAGACTGTTCCGAATTATCGAATAGCTTGCGTTCCCCGAGGCCGTCCTGATTCCGTCCACGCTACATTCGCGCACGACGGTGGACTCGACCGAGACTTTACCGGTCCCGCCCCCGTACAGGCGATTTCCGGTGATGTTGAGACCGACATTTGCAGCGCTCAACGCGTTGAACTCCAGGAAGCTGGCCCGCCTCAACAGGACGGAGCTAACCGCTGTGTCTGTGGCCTTGACGACGGTATTCGTGAGCTGGTCGAGTGCCAAATTGTCGGAGTTCGCATTAGAGAGCCCCACCGTCGCACCGTCGATCTGCACTCCGGTAACGACCCTGGCATCCTGCACCGCCACGGCAAAAGCTCCCTTGATTCCGCCGCGAACCGCGGCCGTATCACGAACCGTTCCGCCGGCTGCGGTAAACCGGATTCCTGTGCCGCCAGTCAGGGAATTGTAGATCGTGTATCCATTCAGTTCGATCGTCTTGTTCGAATCGACGACCTTGATGCACTCACCCGTGGTCGACGCCAGATCCAGGTTGGCCGTCAGCGTATAGACGCCGCTGACGAAATTTCCTGAGCTCAACTGACCCGGGCAGGAACCGAAGGTACCCTCGGACGGGAAGTCGAAGGCTGGATCGCCCGTGCACCATGAACAGTCGCAGTAGAGTCGGTCACTCGTCGTACCCGATCCAAGTTCGTAACAATCGCTGTTGTTGCCGGAAATCAGATTTCGCCCGACGTGCGCCTGCACATCGTCGTCGGTGATGATGCGACTCAAGTGGTTGTGAGCCGGCGAGCTCAGTACGTTACCGGAGACCCTTGCTTTGCCCGGCATGTTCTCGTTCACCATTCCGGTCAGGTGAATCGGAGAATTGCCATCATCCAGGATGTAGTTGCCGGTGATCCGCGAAGCGCTGCTTTCAAGCAGTCCATAGAGTCCGCTCGAGAGTGTGGAGTCGGCCAGCGAACGCAGGCCGCGAGTCTCTGCCCAGACACTGGAGAACGAGGCGGAGTCGACGGTCACATTGTCGATTACGGAACAGTCCCGGATCCCCGCCCAGTAGAAGAAGCCATTGACAGAGCCGGTTCCGGAGGAATCGGTGATTCGCATTCCCGGCGATTGACACCGGATGGCCGTGTGCGGGAGCGGTCCGCCACCCACCACCCCACGGATGAAATGCCCGTTGAGGTCCAGCGTTCCGTTTTCGCCATACAGGTCGAGGCACACCCAGTCGGTCGGTCCTACCGCCTCGTAGTTTTGGGTCAGAGCATAGTACCCGTCTGTACCGATGGTGATCGATGCACACGAAGCACACGAGTCGAGGTGACCGCAGCTCGACGAAGAGCCGCTGCACACATCGGTCGTACATGGGTTGCTGTCATCCGTGCAGGGTGTGTTCGCTGTGACGAATGCGTTGGACGGACAACTCGTCGCAGTTCCGGAGCAATTCTCGGGGAGATCGCAAACCCCGCTGCTTGGACGACAGGCCGTGGCAGTGGAGGACAGAGAGTTTCCAGGACAACTCGCCGCAGTGCCGCTGCATGTCTCCGCTGGATCGCAGATTCCCGCAGATGCGCGGCACGTAGCCGTGGATGAGCTGAACGAATTTGCCGGGCACGCTGCGCTGGTGCCAGTGCAACTCTCGGCGGTATCACAGACACCGGCGGAAGCGCGGCAGCTGCTAGCGGTCGAAGCGAAGGCATTGGAGGGACAGGCCGCAGCCGTACCGGAACAGTTTTCCTGAACGTCGCACACCCCGGCCGAGGAACGGCAAGCGGCCGTGGTGGCAGCGAACGAGTCCGTGGGGCACGAGGCACTCGTACCTGTACAGCTTTCGCTGAGGTCGCAAACACCTGCGGTGGAGCGGCAGCTCACGCTCGTCGCCCGGAAAACGTCTGCGGGACAGGTCGCGGAGGTACCTGAGCAACTCTCGACGATGTCGCAGATGCCGGAACTCGAGCGACACGGTGTCGACGATGCAGCGAACGCATTCGCCGGACAGGTTGAAGATGTTCCGGTGCACTGCTCAGCGATGTCGCAGATGCCTGCTGATCCGCGGCACGTGACTGTGGATGCGCTGAACGTATTTGCGGGGCAGGCTGCATTACTACCTGAGCAACTCTCGGCCGTATCACAGACGCCGGCGGATGCCCGACAGCTGATGTCCGTCGAAGCAAAAACATCCGAGGGACAGACCGTACCCGTGCCCGTGCACTCTTCCTGAACGTCACAGATGCCGGCCGAGACACGACACGCGGTAGTCGACGCGGCGAACAAATCGGTCGGGCAAGCCGCAGCCGTACCAGTACAGCTTTCGCTGACATCGCAAATACTTGCCACAGAACGGCAGTTCACGTTCGAAGCCTCGAAGACGTCCGCTGGGCAGGACGCGGAGGTTCCCGAACAATTCTCGGCGATGTCGCAGATGCCGGCACTCGCGCGACACGGATTCGACGAATCCGCGAACGCATCCGTCGGACATGTCGACGATGTTCCGGTGCACGACTCGACTACGTCACAGATACCGTTGGATGCCCGACATTGTGAAGCGGACGAGACAAAGACCTCTGTCGGACACTCGGCAGAGGAACCGGTGCAGCTTTCGGAAACGTCGCAGACTCCCGCGGAGGCTCGACAGGTGGTGCTCGATGATCCGAACTGGTCCCCTGGGCATCCTGCGGACGATCCCGTGCAAAGCTCGGTCAGGTCGCAGACACCTGCAGCGGGGCGGCACTCGGTCGTCGACTCGCTGAACGTGTCAGACGGACAAGTCGGAGATTCTCCGCTGCAAAGCTCCGCGATGTCGCAGACACCGGAGCTTGCTCGACACGCGGTGGTCGAACCCAAATAGCCGTCAGCCGGACACGCAACGGCGACTCCATCGCAGTTCTCGGCGAGATCACAGACGCCCGCCGACGCGCGGCAAACTTCCGTTGAAGCCGCTACCTCATCCGACGGACACTCCGTAGACGTCCCGCTGCAAAGCTCTACGACGTCGCAGGTGCCAGTGGCCTGACGGCAGACGGCTCCAGCATTACCGGCTACATGACTGCAACCGCCAAGCCCGTCGCACTCGTCGACCGTGCAAGGATTGCCGTCGCTCGAGCAGGCCGCACCGCCCGCATCTGCACAGGAATCGGCGGACTCGCTACAGGCATCGTTGCACTCACTTCCAGCTG
>CAYYVZ010000324.1:0-4519 GCA_964475235.1 uncultured Myxococcales bacterium
CGAAAGCCCTGCGAGCAGCAGGAACGCCGTCTCGTAGCGGTCCCAGTGGACGGCCGATCCGCGCCAGCCGAGCGAGAGGATGCCGTAGACCTTCGGCATGATCTTGCCGGTCGCGCGATCGCGCAGCGACGCGAAGTCGGGCAGCAGGCCGACGTACAAGAAAAGGATCGACACCGTGGCGTACGTGGACACCGCGAACACGTCCCAGACGAGCGGGCTGCGGAAGTTCGGCCACAGCTCCATCGAGTTCGGGTACGGGAACAGCCAGAACGCGAGCCAGGGACGGCCGGTGTGAATGACCGGGAAGAGGCCCGCGCACATGACGGCGAAGATCGTCATGGCTTCCGCGAAGCGGTTGATCGACGCGCGCCAGTCCTGGTTGAGCAGCAGCAGAATCGCCGAGATCAGCGTTCCGGCGTGGCCGATGCCGATCCACCAGACGAAGTTGATGATCGCGAAGGCCCAGCCGACCGGGTTGTTGACGCCCCAGATGCCGGTGCCGTACGCGAACAGGACGGTCACGGCCATCATCAGCACGTTCAGGATCATGAAGCCGATGCCGAATCCGACCCACCAGCCCTGCGGGTGCTTCTGGTCGTAGACGACTTCGCCGATGCGCTGCGTGACGGTCTCGAACGTGTGGCCCGGCGCGATTGCCGGCGGCGACCACGGGACCTGATTGGCCTGCTGTTTGGCTAGAGGCTCCATCAGCTGTGTCCCCCTTCGTGGGTCTGGTGCGAGTCCGCAGCAGGTGCGAGCGCCAGGATTTCGGGATTCGGGTTGGTCACGTCCGACAGGTAGGTCGTGCGCGGCTTGGTGCCGAGCTCGGCGAGGATCGAGTAGTTGCGGGGGCTCGACTTCGCCTTCGCGACCTTGGACGCCTTGTCGTTGATGTCGCCGAAGACGATGGCGTCGGCCGGGCACGCCTGCTGGCAGGCCGTCACGATCTCGCCGTCCTTGACCGGGCGGCCCTCGCGGCGGGCCTGGTTACGCGTCAGATTGATGCGCTGCACGCAGTACGTGCACTTCTCCATGACGCCTCGGCTGCGAACCGTGACGTCGGGGTTGCGCTGGAGCTTGATGCTCTCGGTGTCCCAGTCCGTGTACAGCAGGAAGTTGAAGCGCCGGACCTTGTACGGACAGTTGTTGGCGCAGTACCGCGTGCCCACGCAGCGGTTGTAGACCATGTCGTTGAGTCCCTCGTTGCTGTGGTTGGTCGCGTTGACCGGGCAGACCACTTCGCAGGGGGCCTTCTCGCACTGCATGCAGGGAACCGGCTGGGTGTGGAGGACGGGGTTGTCGAGGTCGCCCTCGAAGTAACGGTCGATGCGGATCCAGTGCATCTCGCGTCCGCGTGCGCACTGCTCTTTTCCGACCACCGCGATGTTGTTCTCGGCGACGCAGGCGATCGTGCACGCGTTGCAGCCGATGCACGCGGCGAGGTCGATGGCCATGCCCCACGAATAGCCCTCGTACTTCCAGTCCCGGTACATCGAGAACGTGGGGTGCTCGTGGTGATGCCCCTCGGGGTTCTCGCGGTACGACTTGAGGTCGGTCTGGCGCACGAGGTCGCGGCCCTTCATGTTGTGATTGGCCTGCGTGCTGACGAGGGAAACGAAGGTCCCGGTCTTGCGCAGCGTGGCGCCGGCGGCGTGCCACATGCCTTTGGCGGTGCGGATGCGCCCCGCGTCGAATCCGACGGCGTTGCCCACGTGTCCGGCCCGCGCGCGACCGTAACCGAGCTGCACGCCGACGGTGTTGGCGGCCATGCCCGGCTGGATCCAGACCGGCCCGTCGATCGAGAAGTCGCCCACCGCGATCGAGACGACGTCGCCGTTGCTGTAGCCGTTCTTCTCGGCGAGCGACGGCGAAACGAGGACCGCGTTGTCCCACACGAGGCGTGACCACGGACGCGGCAGCTCCTGCAGCCAGCCGTTGTTCACGAAGCGGCCGTCGTAGGCGCTCGCATCCGGACGGAACGCGACCTCGATGGTTTCGTTACCGGCCCCCACGGCCGGCAGCTGGGAGAGGTAGGTGGAGAAGTCGGCGCGCGGCGCGAGGCCGAGATCGCTCCGCTGCGTGGACGGGATGAACCCGTCGTGCACCGCGCGGTTCCAGAAGGTGTCGAAATCGGAGCTCGTCGCGGCCTGCTTCCAGTGCTCGCGTACGCGGTCGTAATCGCTGCGCCCGGCGTCGCCGGCGAAGAGCGCGACCACTTCGAGAGCGGTGCGGCCGTCGTAGAGCGGCTCGATGAGGGGCTGCACGATCGTGACGGTGCCGTCCCACGTGCGCGCGTCCCCCCAGCTCTCGAGGTAGTGCGCCTGCGGCAGGTGCCAGAGCACGAGTCGCGACGTCTCGTCGAAGTGCGACGAAAGATGAACCGTGAACGCCACCTTCGTGAGCGCCGCGGCCAGGTCCACGTCGGCCGGCGCCGAGTAGACCGGGTTGCCGCCGAGAATCACGAGAGCCTCGACCTTGCCCGCGTTCATGTCGGCGACCAGGTTGGTCAGGCCGTCGGTCGGCGCGGGCGGCACTTCTTCGGTGGGCTCGGTGTAGAGGACCGTGCGGCCGGCGTTGCCGAGCGTCGCGTTGATCGAATGGCAGAGCGCGTGGACGGTGGCGTCCTGGCTCGGGCCCGCCAGTACGAGACCGCTTCCGCGGTGCGCCGTGAGGTCCTTGGCAGCAGCCTTGACCCAGGCCGCAGCCGTCGCGTCGAGGTTCTTCGGCCGCGTAACCTCGAGGCCGAGCTCGGCCGCGAGAAGGCGGATGGCCGCCGCGACCTGCGTCGGCGAGAGTGGCAGGCGGTGGTCGGCCTTGCCGCCCGTGACGGACGGCGTGCTCTCGACCACGTAGAGGCGGTTCATGCGCGACGCCGATTCGTCGACGCGGCGGCGTGAGATGAAATCCTTCGTGTAGCGGATCTGGCCGGCGCCGTCGTAGAGGAAGTCGCCTTCGAAGGAGACGATGACGTCGGCCTTCTTGAGGTCGTAGCGCGGCTCGACGATGCGGCCGAAGGCGAGCTCGGCACCTTCACGCTCGCTCTCGCGACCGACGGACTCCCACTGGTGCCAGCGCGCCTGCGGCAGCGCGTCGAGGACCTTCTTCATGGTCGCGGCGAACGTCGGCGAAACGCTCGGCTCGCTGAGGAAACGAAGCCCGGCGCCCTGCGTGTCCTTCTGCTTGGCGACAAGAGCCGTCACCTCGGCGGAGAAGTTCTCCCAGGGCAGCTGCTGGCCAGCGCGCGAGAGCGACTGCGAGCGGTCGGGATCGTAGAGGTCGAGCACGCTCGCCTGCGTGAACGGGGACGTGCTGCCGAGGCTCGCCGGGTGCTCGGGGTTGCCCTCGATCTTGGTCGGGCGTCCCATGTGACTTTCGACGAGCACGGGGAACGCGCTGCGGCCGAGAGGAAAAGCGGTGGCGTAGTAGAGAGGCTGGCCCGGAACGAGCTCCTCGGGCTGCTTGACGTACGGGAGGATCTTCTCGACCGGCTGCTTGGTGCACGCAGAGAGGCCCGACATCGCAAGCGACGCGCCCATGAGCTTGAGGAACTGGCGGCGATCGAGGCTCGAAGTGAGCGAATCCACGGCGGCCGGGAACTCGGCGTTCAGAAAGCCACGGAAGTCGTCCGTGTCGGCGACCTCGTCGAGGCTACGCCAGAACGTCTTGCCGGTCTGCTTCGAAAGCTTCTCGCGAAGCTCGGAGAGATCGTATTCGGGTGCTGTGGGGTCGAAACCCATCGTATTCCCTTTTCGGCTTCCGGTTTACTCGTGAGTTGCCGGAAGCTCGCGCGCCATCGCGCGCATCAAGATCAAAGTCGCGCGATCAGCGATGACAGGTCGAACAATCCGTGCGCGGCTCGACGTGGTATTCGGCGACGAGCTTCGCGCCGAGCGCGAGCTGGTCGTCGGCCTTCCAGGTCGTATCGAAGATCTTGTCCTTCGGGCGCACGGCGCTCGCCGGATTGCGATGGCAGTCGAGGCACCAGCCCATCGACAGCGGCGCCACCGAGTACGTGAGGTTCATCTGCGTCACGTCGCCGTGGCAGCTCGCGCAGCCGACGCCTTTCGAGATGTGTGCCGCGTGATTGAAGTACGCGAAGTCGGCCAGGTCGTGGACGCGAATCCACTCGAGCGACTCGCCGGTGCGAAAGCTCGCGCGCACGGGCTCGAGGATCGGGGCGTCCTTCCACATCTGCGAGTGGCAGTTCATGCAGATCTGGGTGGGAGGGATGCCGGCGAAGGCGGAGTCCTCGACCGACGTGTGACAGTAGCGGCAATCGATCCCGAGCTCGCCGTTGTGGTGCTTGTGACTGAACTGCACCGGCTGCGCGGGGGCGTCGAAATTGCCCGTCACCATCGGAGTCGTGTTGAACTCGTAGAGTCCCAGGAGGGCCAGCCCAGCCACGAGCCCGCCGGCCCGGAGGATGAGCATGGACTAGGTGTTACTGCTCGGTTTGAAGACCTGGGCCATGGGATCCGCAAAATCACCGACCGTTAGGGGCAACGCAAAACGCTGCCTT
>CAYYVZ010000324.1:4529-6052 GCA_964475235.1 uncultured Myxococcales bacterium
AATCCGCCTGCGAAAGTCTTGAAGCGTGTCTTATGTTCGAGAAGTCGCGGCTCGTCCCTCCGAGCCGTCGTTCTCTCGCCGGCAGCCGTGCTCCGTGCGACGCGCCTCCATAGAGACAACGAATGTTTGGGTCGAACGCTGAGTGCACATTTTCCGGGAGCCCCGACGCCGTCTCGATGGTTGCGGCCACGCCGGACGATCGGATGATCGGACGCTCGGCGATGCCGGGGCAGTTCGCGCTCGGGATGACGGCGCGCGCCCTCGTCGGTCGCCCGGCTTCCGGGACCGGTCCGTGCTGCTTCACCAGAGAACCTTCTTTGGCGGGCGCGGCGCGGGACCGGGCCGGTCGAACGGCGGGCAGAGCCCGACGGACCAGCAGAAACCTCTTTTATTTCAATAGCTTACGGAACTAACCCGAAGGCGGGTCGCTACCTGGCGGAAAAGGAAAGGACTACCCCGGGGCTTCCGTCAGGGTCGCGGGCGCCGATCTGCACCCGCGCGACGTCCACCTTCCGTTCCGCGAGCAGGACGCGCATGTTCTCTGCGCGCCGGCGCGCAAGCTCGTCGAGACGCGCAGCGGGAATCTCGACCGCCGCGATGTAACGGTCGCAGAGAGCCTGGTCTTCCTTCGAGAGCGGCTCGGCTTCCTTCTTCTTCTTCGCCGAGGGGTCGCGGGCGAGCAGCGCCTGCCCGATGCGGCGGCGAGCCAGATAGCCGGCGCCTTCCATGTCGGGCAGCCCGTCGCCCGCCTTCAGCTTCTCGACGAGAATCTGCTCGGCGACCACGGGCCTGTCTTCGGGACCTGTGCGTCCTTTCAGCACGAGCGCCATGGTCGGCCGTTCGGCGAGAAGCTTCGCCAGCCCGTCGCAGCGCGCCGAAGCGTCGCTGCCGAGATCGGCGAGCCCCGGCGTCGCGGAGATCGGCGAGATCGCAAGTCCGGGAGCCGCGCCCTCACCTTCCCCTCCACCGCCGAACACTCCGCCGAGCAGCTTGAGCGGAGACGTCACGGCGCCGATCAGCGCCGCCTTGAGAGCGCTCGCGATGATCGCGCCCATCGACACCTGCGCTCCCTTCTCGTCTACCGTCACGGGAATCGTCAGGCGGATGTTTCCCTGCGGATCGCGAAGCAGCGCCAGCGCGAGGTCGATCGGCATGCCGAACGAGCGGTCGAACGACGACGGATCGCGAAGCGAGACGCCGAGCTTCTGGAGCACGAGCTCGTTGTCCACCTGCATCTTCGTGCCGCGCATCTTCAGCTTCGTCTTGATGGAGGCCTGCCCCGCGTCGAGCGACGCGCCGGCCGCGGCCGCATACGGACTGAAGACGGGAAGGTCGAGCTTCTGCAGAGAGATCGTGAAGTCGCCGTTGTTGCCGCGCCGGAGGTCGCCTTCGATCGTGAGAGCGGAAGTCTTCGGAAGGACCGCGCGCAGCTTGATCGCCTTCGCTTCCGGATCGGGGAAGTGGACGTCTCGCGCCGAGACGAACAATTTCTGCAGGAACGACGTGACGGGCGGTGCGACGGT
>CAYYVZ010000325.1:0-6050 GCA_964475235.1 uncultured Myxococcales bacterium
GATCTCCTTCTCGACGAGGGAGCGTTCGATCTGCTGCTCGGACTCCAGGCGCTCGGCGACGTTCTGCATCACGAGCACGTAGCCCGAAGGGTTGCCTGCGGCGTCGCGCAGCGGGGCGGCCGCAATGCGAACCGGCACGATTCCGCCGCCCGGTCGCCTCAGCTCGAACCAGCCCGGCGACTTCGAGTTGTCGGAACTCGCTGCCGAAAAGCCGGGCAGCAGCTGTTCGACCGGCATCCCGCGCAGCAGCTCTTCGCTGCAGCCGAGCTCCGCGAGCGCGCTCGGGTTGGCGGTGACGAGGCGGCCGTCGGTGTCGGCCACCAGCAGCATGTCGGCCATCGAGCGGAAGACGTTGTCGAAGTAGTCCTTCGACACGGTCGTCTGCTTGAGCGTCGCCGCCATTTCGTCGAAGGCGCGCGCGAGGTCGCCGATCTCGTCGCGGCGGCCGATGCCCTCGGACTGGACTTCCTCGCCGCGGCCGATCTGCCGCGCGTGCGCGGCGAACGCGACGACGGGACGCGAGAGGCCGCCGGCGACGCCGACTGCCGAAAGCATCGAGACCGTGACGAGCAGGATGCCGAGAGAGAGACCGGTGAGAGAAAACGACGCGGACTGGCGGCGCACGAGGCCTTCGAGGTGGGCCTGCTCGATCTGGATGTCGCTGCGGATGCTGTTCATCGAGATTTCGAGCAGCGCCGCGCCGAGCACGTGTCCGCCTGCGACCGCCGGCGCGGCGACGCGAAGGACGCCCGATTCGCGCAGGCTCACAGGTTTTCCCGTCGCGAGCGCCTCGCGCACCCACGGCAGTTCGATGCGGCTGTCGTCGGTGTCGTGGTCGGCGTCCTCTCCGATCACCACGCCGGCCGCATCGACGATGGTGGCCGACAGGATGTCGGGATACGCGCGCTGCTCTTCGGCTTCGTGCGCGACGAGGCGGTAGTCGTGGTGGTAGAGCGGAGTGACGAGGCGGTTGGCGAGCGTCGACGCAATCGCGATGCCGTGCTTCTCGATCTGGCGCTCGAGCGAGTCCGCGAGGTTGATCGCGGCGACGTTACCGATCTCGTACGAGTAGCGCCGCTGCTCGGCGAGCAGGGACGCTCCGAGTACGAGCAGGCTCGCGCACACGAGCCCGCCGATCGTGAACGTGTACTGCCCGCGCAGCCGCATCTACTTCAGCTCCTCGCGGACGAGCGCGTGGGTCTCGCCGAGCGCGGCGATCTGGCGCTCGATCGCACTGCCGATCGGGTCGAAACCGTCGATGTCGTTGTAGCGGGCGAGGGCCTCGAGGCCGCGGTGATCGTTCGACATCGTGAGCAGCAGCTCGCGCAGCCCGTCGCGCTGTTTCGGCGAGACGCCGGGGCCGGTCAGCACGAACGCGCGCGGCACGGGATCGGACTGGTGCAGCACGCGCAGCAACCCGGCCGGACCGGGCTTGTCGTGGCGAAAGTCCTTCCACTCCTCGTCGCTCATTGCGCCGGCGTCGGCGACGCCGCGTGCCACCGCGGTGAGGATCGACGTTTCCGAGCGCGCGAAGAAGTACGCGACCGCACCTTCGACCGGCGGCTGGGTGACGTCGTCGATCTCGGCCGCTCGAAGACCTGCGCGCTTGAGTGCAGCGAGCGGGAGCAGGAAAGCCGTCGTCGAGCCCGCGTCCTCGAAGGCGATGCGGCGGCCGGCAAGGTCGGAGAGCGAGCGAATCGGCGAGTCCTCGCGCACCAGGATGACGGAGCGGTACTCGTCGCGGCTCATGCGCCGCTCGCGCAGGATGATCGATGCCCCGGCTTCCTCGACGAAGTGGAGCGCGGAGAGCGGCGTCTCCGAGATGAGATCCACGATGCCGCGCTCGAGGAAGTCGATCATCTCGTGGTTGTCGCGCGCGATGACGGGGCGGACTTTGTCGAAGCCGAGGTCCTGCGCGCCGGGCGCCAGCCATTTGGCTACGGCCTCGAGGGCAGGAAGGTGCTTGCTGACGTCGCGCGCGATGCGGCCGACGCCGAGCGTGCGGGGTTCCTCGAGCTCGCTACCGTAGAGAGAGGGCGCCCGGCCGCGCGGCGGCTCGTCGCGCAGCTCGGTTTCTTTGGACTGCAGCTCGTGGGCGAGCGCGCCCGTTTCAACCCCGCAGGCGAGTGAGAGGAGCGAGACCACCACGACGAGGGTTCGCAGCAGCGCTGCAGCGAGCGTTCGCGAGCGGCCGGCGGGTCGCCGGTTCGTGCTTCGTCGCCCTGGTTCCATTGCGCCCATCGCCAAACGGCAAGTCCTTCGGGCGAAACGGGCGGTCGCCGCGGGTCGAACCCCGCGCCGGCCCCCCTTCGCCGAGGTCTGTCTCACACTGTCTCATGCATGACGCAAGCCCTTTTTCACGCAGGGAATTGACCTGACCGGCGCCACCCGCCATCGAGGTGGAATGCCCGCGTACCTCTGGCCGGCCTTCCTCTACGCGACGATCCTCGGCCTCCACATGGCCATCCCCGGCCGATGGGTGACGGGCTACGTCGCCGACCACCAGACCGGGGAGATCCTTCGTTACCGCCTGAACGGGTTGTGGGTGCTGGGGGCGAGCGTCTGCCTGTGGATGTTCGTCTGCTCGGTGGGGCTCATCGACTGGGGGGACTTCTACGTTTACCGCTGGCAGATGCTGGCCGGGGCCTTCGTGCTCGGCCTCCTCTTCACGGCGGCCATCGTGCTGCCGGCGCCGGCCGAGCGGGGCAAGACCATTTGGCAGGAGCTCTACGAAGGGCGGCTTCCGAACCCGCAGATCGCGGACGGGGCGCTCGACGTGAAGATGGTGCTCTATCTCGTCGGCGCGGTGATGCTCGAGCTGAACGTGCTGTCGTTCACGGTGCATCACGTGGTGACGCACCTCGAGGATCCGTCGCCGGGCGTCTTCCTCTACGCGTTCCTGTTCACGTTCTTCGTCGTCGAGTACCTCAACTTCGAGGAGGTCCACCTCTACACGTACGACTTCATGGCCGAGCGTGTGGGCTTCAAGCTCGGGTGGGGCTGCCTCGTGTTCTATCCGTTCTTCTATCCGATCGGGTTGTGGGGCGTGGCCGAATGGCCGAACCCGCACTCTTCGCTCGGGTGGCTGGTGTTCAGCGCGGCGGTGTTTTTCCTCGGCTGGATGTTCGCGCGCGGGGCGAACATGCAGAAGTTCTGGTTCAAGCAGAACCCCCACGCGAAGGCGTTCGGATGGCTCGAGCCGAATACGATCAGCGGCGGCGGCAAGCACGTGCTCGCGGGCGGCTTCTGGGGCCTGTCGCGGCACATCAACTACCTCGGCGAGATCCTGATGGCGACGGGACTCGCGTTGTCGCTCGGCTACTGGCTGTCGGTGGCGTGGCTGTATCCGCTCTACTACGTGGCGCTGCTCGTGCCGCGCCAGATCGACGACGACCGCCGCTGCTCCGAACGCTACGGCTACCTCTGGGACGAGTACTGCCGCCAGGTCCCCTGGAAGATCATCCCCTACGTCTACTGAGAAATCGGGGAAATCGGGGACGGATCCCGATTTCGTCAGGCGCTTCGAGACAGCCATCTCAACGTCGCGCTCCCGGAAGAATGGGGACGGCTCCCGATTTCTCAGTCACTTCGAGACAGCGATCCTTACGTCGCGCTCCCGCCCCCTCGAGAACCGGGACCGGACTCGCCGCTTTCGGCTCCTGACTGGTACGGAGCCCACGGCACCACGCGGCGCATCCGTTTCGCGGTGTGACAGAGGGCGGGAGGAGCGAGCGCGCGACAGGTAGTTCGCAGGTCCCGGGAAATCGGGATCCGTCCCCGATTTTCTTTCGCGGGGGTTTGCGGCACGACGGCGGCCTATGCGGACCGCAGTTACCAAAATGCTGGGGATCGACTTCCCCGTCTTCGCTTTCACGCACTGTCGCGACGTCGTCGCGGCGGTGAGCAATGCCGGCGGCCTCGGCGTGCTCGGCGCCGTCGCACTCTCGCCCGAGCAGCTCGACGTCGACCTCAAGTGGATCAGGGAGCAGGTGAAGGGCCGCCCGTTCGGCGTGGACCTGCTGATCCCGAGCAAGTACGCCGGCTCCGAGGAAGGCGGCTTCGACGGAAGCTCGCTGCGCTCGATGCTTCCCGACGAGCACAAGGACTGGGTGGAAGAGCTCCTCAAGCGCTACGACGTGCCCGGGCTTCCCGAGCCTGCGTCGGGCGAACGCGGCATGGCACGCATGCGCGTCGATCCGAAGAGCATGGCGCCGCTCATCGACGTCTCGTTCGACAACAACGTCTCGCTGATCGCCTCCGCGCTCGGCACGCCGCCGAAGTGGCTCATCGACCGCTGCCGTGCCGCGAAGATCCCGGTCGCCGCGCTCGCCGGCCGCCTCGACCACGCGATCGCACACCGCGACGCAGGCGTGGACATCATCATCGCGCAGGGCACCGAGGGCGGCGGCCATACCGGCGAGATCGCGACGATGGTGCTGATCCCGCAGGTGGTGGACGCCGTCGCGCCGATTCCCGTGCTCGCCGCCGGCGGAATCGCCGACGGCCGCCAGGTGGCCGCGTCGCTCGCGCTCGGCGCCGAGGGCGTCTGGTGCGGCTCGGTCTGGCTCACGACCAACGAGGCCGAGACCAACCCGGTCATCCGCGAGAAATTCCTCGCGGCATCGTCCGCCGACACGATCCGGTCGCGGTCCCTTACCGGAAAGCCGGCGCGCATGCTGAAAAGCGCGTGGACCGATGCGTGGCAGGAGCCCGAAGCGCCGCAGCCTCTGCCGATGCCGCTGCAGAGCGCGCTGATCGGCGAGGCGCAGCGCCGCATCCACCGCGTCGCTCACAAGGATGGAAGCGGCGCGCAGAAGCTCGCGACCTACTTCGTGGGCCAGGTCGTCGGCCAGATGAACACGCCGATGCCGGCGCGGCGCGTGGTGTCGGGGATGATCGAGGACTTCGTCACGACGATGGAGCGCCTGAACAAGTTGATGGAGGACGAGTAGCCTCATGCAGTTCGGCGTCCTTCAGATCTTCCAGAACTACAAGAACGCCGAGCCCGATCCTGTCGTGTGGGAGCAGGAGACGGCGATGGCGCTCGCCGCCGAAGAGCTCGGCTTCGACTCGGTGTGGGTCGTCGAGCATCACTTCCGCGACTACGCGGCCTGCCCCGACAACTTCCAGTACCTGACGTGGCTCGCGGCCAAGACCAGTCGCATCCGTCTTGCGACGGGAGCCGTGATCCTGCCGTGGAACGATCCGCTGCGCGTCGCGGAGAAGCTTTCGGTGCTCGATCACCTGAGCGGCGGACGCGCGATCTTCGGCATGGGGCGCGGCCTTGCGCGCTGCGAGTACCAGGGTTTTGGAATCGAGATGGACTCCTCGCGCGGGCGCTTCGACGAAGCGGCAGACACCGTGCTTTCGGCACTCGATACCGGTGTTTTCCAGAGCGACGGGCCGTGGTTTACGCGCGAGCCGACGGAGATCCGGCCGCGGCCTCGCGCGGGATTTCGCGACCGCAACTGGTGCATCGCGATGTCTCCGGACTCGGTCGAAGCGGCGGCGCGCATCGGCGCAGGCATGGCGATCTTCTCGCAGGCCGCGTGGGAGGCGGCGAGCGAGTCGATCGAGCACTACCGCTCGATGTTCCGCGCGCAGCACGCCGGCAAGCCGATCCCGCCCGTCGTCACGGCCGACATGATCGTGGTGGACGACGACGCCGACCGCGCGCGAGAGATGGCGAGCAAGCACATCGGCGGGTATCTGGTGACCGTGTTCGAGCACTACGAGCTCATGAGCGATCACCTCAAGAAGGCGAAGGGCTACGACATGTACGGCAACGCCGTGGACATCCTGCGCGCGATTGGTCTCGAGCGCGTGGTCGAGACCTATCTGGACGTGCAGGCGTGGGGGACGCCGGAGATGGTGGTGGACAAGCTGCGCGAGCGCGGCGAGAAGATCGGCGACTTCATGTTCAACGCGTGCTTCCGCTTCGCCGGCGTCCCGCAGGACTACGCGCTGCGCAGCATGAAGCTGTTCGCGGAAGAGGTAATGCCGAAGCTGCGCTGAGAAATCGGGGACGGATCTGAATTATGCGAGCCGGC
>CAYYVZ010000326.1:0-6041 GCA_964475235.1 uncultured Myxococcales bacterium
ACCTGTACCCGTCCCGGGTTTCGCGCCAATTGACTCGCTCCATGTCGGTGCGAATACTGCGCGCGCCGTGCGTCTGCTGCTGATTTCTCCGACCCACTACGATCGCGCCGGGGGGCTTCACAAGACCACCCGTTACTGGACGAGCGGCACCACGCTTCCCTACCTGAAGGCGCTCACTCCACCGGAGTGGGACGTCACGCTTGCGGACGAATTGTTCTACGACGTCCCTGGCGCACCCGTTCCGGGAACCGCGAACGGCGCGGCCCACGCCAGCGGCGAGCCGTTCGACGTCGTGGGCATCACGGCGATGGGCCCTCAGATCAAGCGTGCGTACGATCTCGCCGACCACTACCGCGAGCAGGGCTCGAAGGTGGTGCTCGGCGGAACCTGGGTGACGCTGACGCCCGACGAGTCGCTGAAACACGCCGACGCCGTCGTCGCCGGCGAGGCCGAGCTGGTCTGGCCGACGGTGCTGTCCGACCTCGCCGCGGGCCGCAGCCGCGGCCTCTACCGCACCGAAGCCTGGTTCGACCTCGCGAAGATGCCCGTCATCGATCACCGCGAGCTGCCTCTCCTGAAATGGGAGGCCTTCCAGTCGAGCTGGCTCTACAAGATGTACTTCCACTGGCCGATCACGTTCTCGCGCGGCTGTCCGCATCCGTGCGAGTACTGCGCCGTGCAGACGTACTACAAGCGGAGCTTCCGCACGCGTCCGGTCGAGCAGGTCATCGACGAGATGAAACGCATCAAGGCGCTCGGCGCCGACCGCCTGCTTTTCCTCGACGACAACCCGATCGCCCATCCCGAGAAGGCCAAGGAGCTCTTCCGCGCGATGATTCCGCTCAAGATGAAGTGGGCCAGCCAGTCCACCATCAACATCGCGCGCGACGACGAGCTGCTCGACCTCGCGG
Source organism: uncultured Myxococcales bacterium (assembly GCA_964475235.1). Taxonomy (GTDB): domain Bacteria; phylum Desulfobacterota; class Binatia; order UBA1149; family CAITLU01; genus DATNBU01. Next base: position 912 of record CAYYVZ010000326.1, read on the forward strand.
CGAGGAGCGGCTGCGTGAGCCTTTCGATCGGGCTCGAAAGCATCGACGAGGCGAGCCTCGCGAGCGTGTCGAAGGGGTTCAACAAGCCGGGCCGCTTCGTGGAAGACCTCGCGAAGATCCGCCGCGCCGGCATCCAGGTGATCGCGCTTCTGATGATCGGCCTCGACGGCGACACGACGGCGACGTTCCAGCGCTCGCTCGACTTCCTCGTCGACAACCGCATCTCGTTCCTCAAGCTGTTCACGCCGTGCCCGTATCCGGGAACCAAGTACCACGGCGACATGCTCGCCGAGGGCCGCATCCTCGAGCACGACTGGGGCAAGTACGACTACGGCAGCGCGATCGTGCAGCCGCGAAACATGACGTCCGAGGAAATGCTCGACGGCTTCCAGCAGGTCTATCGCGGCTTCTACTCGATGCCGTCGATCCTCAAGCGGCTCGTGCCGCCGAAAGGACGACGCCCGCTCGAGACCGCGGCCTACCTCGTCGCCAACCTCAAGGTGAACCGCTATCTGACGACTCACCCCGACGCGTGGGGGACGATTTCCTAGTCGACTTACCGCGAGGTTTGTTCTTCTTTCTCTTCCACTCGCCCGATTTCACCTTGCGGCGGTCGGCGACGCGGTCGATCTGCAGCAGGCGGATGCCGGAGGCGACGGTGCGCTGGCGCCGCGTGAAGCCGTGTTTGTCGAGGAGCTTGCCCATCGACGGGATCTCTTCGTCGGTCATGAGGATCCAGCCGCGCCCCTCGACGCCGTCGAGCCATTCGATCGTGCGGTCCTTGAAGTCGAAGCAGTAGCGCTCGCAGTAGGTCGCCTGCGGCAGGCGGCCTTTGCGGTAGAACTGGAACGCATAGGCGTTCTTGTTCGTCACCAGGACGGGATCGCCGGCCGGAATGTCGGAGGCGACATTGTCGAGCGCGCCCTCCACGTCGTGCAGCACGTCGAAGCGGAAGTAACGCGGCCAGCTCGAGTGGTAGGGTTTCGTGCGCGACTCGATCTGCTCGTGGGTCCACCACAGCGACGCCATGATCGGCAGCGCGAGCGCGACGACGGTGCCCGCGCGGGGCCCGAGCCGGAGGCCGAGCTCGTGGAGGCCCTGCGCGATGCAGAGAACGACGACGGGAACGGCAAAGAGCAGATGGCGGCCCTGCGCGACGAGGTAGCGGTCCATCGAGGTCGCCGCGAGGCAGAGAAGGGCCATCGCGGCGGCGAGCCACAGCACATACGCGCGGTGCGAACGCGGCCACGTCCACGCGCCGATCGTCGCGAGCAGCAGGGCAGGCGTCTTCAGCTCGCCGAAGGGATAGGACAACGAGATGCTCACGTAGCGCCGAGCCGCTTCCCACGCCTGCACGAAGAACGGCGCCGGACCGTTGCTCACGAGGAACTTGTCCCAGAACTCGTACTGCACCTCGCTCGTCGACTGCGCACCGAGCGCGACGACGTAGACGACGGCGAACGAGGCGAGGAAGGCCGCCGATGTCAGCGCCCAGTCTCGTCTCAGCGGTTGCGACAGATCCTTCCACCACGCGAGCCAGCCCCACGACAGCACGGCGCCGATCGGAAAGAGTCCGGCGAAGCTCACCCACGGGCCGGCGACGACGCTTCCGGCCAGCACCGCGCGCGCGCGGCCGCTCGGCGCGTCTCCGCCGAAGCCGCGCAGCGCCGCGAGAGGCAGCAGAAGCGCGAGCAGCAGGTCGAGGTCGTAGGACTTGAGCTCCCTCGAGTAGTAGACGAACGGGTGAAGACCCGCGGCGATCCACGCGGCGATCACGCCGGTTCGCCGCGAGGCGCCGAGCGCGACTGCGAGCCTGGCGATCAGCCAGACGGCCGCGAGCCCGCAAACGAGGGGAACGATGCGGTAGGTGACCTCGGGCGGCAGCAGCGGGATCGCCGAGGTCAGCCGCACGAGGAAGAGAAAGCCGAGCGGGACCGCGCGAGCGTCCGCGGCTGCGCGCATCGGATCGTCCACGAGAAGCGCCACCCAGGCCTCGTCGCGCCAGAACGGCTTCGACCACAGGAAGGCGACGCGGACGAAGAGGGCGAGAGCGAGGGCGCCCCACAGGAGACGATCGAGGAGTCGGCTGCTGGAGGTCGTATCGGCGCCGGATGGTTCTTCGCTGGGAGCGTTGATCATCGAGCGCCGGCGGCCGTTGTGGCCGAGAACCGCGAGCGTGACAACTCACGCGAGCGGCAGCCTCGCGGCAGCAAAACCACGCTTGGCCGCAGGGGTTTTCTTCCGCTATACGGGGCCGCGCCATGACCCTCGCCGTTTTCCTCGCCATCGGCGGCTTCTTCTTCCTCGCCGAGCGGTTCATGCCGCGGCTTCCGGAGCAGCCACTGTTCCGGGCCGGCTTCGTGTCCGACGCGCTCTACGTTCCCGTCCACTACCTGATGCGCGTCTTCGTGAGCTTCGTGGCGGCCGACGTGATGACGGAGGCGGGACGGGCGGCGTTCCCCGGCGCAGTCGATGTCCTGTCCGGTCGGCCGATCTGGCTGCAGGCGGTCGTCATCGTGCTGGTGCTCGACTTCTTCTTCTACGTGATGCACCGCCTGAAGCACCGCTGGCACTGGTGGTGGCGGCTGCACGAGACCCACCACAGCTCGGAGCGCATGGACTTCCTCGCGTCGGTACGCTTCCACCCGCTCGAGAAGCTGCTCGACCGCCTCGTCTTCCTGCTGCCGCTCACGGTGCTCGGCGGCGACGATGCGGCGTTGCTCATCTGGTCGAGCATCGACGTGTTCTTCGGGATGCTGAATCATTCGAACACGCGCATCCGCCTCGGCCCCCTGCACTACGTTTTCGTCGGCCCCGAGATGCACCTGTGGCACCACGCGCGCGACCCGCGCCTCGGCGAGTGCAACTTCGGCAACAACCTGTCGATCTTCGACTGGATGTTCGGGACGGCCCGGCTCCACGACGGCGACCCCGACGACTTCGGCGTGGAGGTTCCCGTCTATCCCCACGAGAACATCCTGAAGCAGTTCGTCTTCGCGTTCCGGCCCCGCGAGCACGAGGGCCCCGCGCGGCAGCCGTCGCACCTGTCGCAGACGTCGGAGGTCATTCCTTCGTCCGCATCTTTCTCCGCGCATTCCGGATCGGCCGCCGACTGACATGTACCGCGGCCTGCGCGTCGGACTCGTCGCGCCCGTGCTCGACGAGGAGAAGAAGATCGGCGAGGTGGTGCGCCGCGTGCCGCGCGAAGTCGTCGACGTGCTGCTCGTCGTGGACGACGGCTCGACCGACGGCTCGCCGGACGTGGCGCGGGCCGGTGGCGCCGAAGTCCTGTTCATGGGCAGCACGGTCGGGGTCGGAGCGGCGCTGCGCGCCGGATTTCACCGGCTGGCCGAGGTCGGGTGCGACGTCATCGTGGTGATCGCGGGCAACAACAAGGACGCGCCGGAAGAGATTCCGCGCCTGCTCGATCCGATCGCGGACGGAGCCGACTTCGTGCAGGGCTCGCGCTACCTCGCGGGCGGGGAAACGGGCGGCATGCCGCTCTATCGCCGCTTCGCGACGCGCCTGCATCCGCTTCTTTTCTCGCTCGCCGTGCGAAAGCGCGTCAGCGAGTCCACCAACGGCTTCCGCGCTTTCCGGACGCGGCTCCTGGACGACGCACGCATCCGCCTCGACCAGGACTGGCTCGACCAGTACGAGCTGGAGCCCTACCTCTACTTTCAGGCCATCCGTCTCGGCTACGATACGCGCGAGGTGCCCGTCACGAAGATCTACCCGCCGAAATCCCTCGGCTACACCAAGATGCCGCCCATTACGGGCTGGTGGTCGATGCTGAGGCCCATCGTGCTGCTCGGCCTCGGACTGAGGAGCTGAAGCTTGGCGCCTTCTTCCGTCGTGAGGATCGGCGTCATCGGCGCGGGTCACTGGGGGCCGAACCTCATCCGCGCGTTTCTCAGCAGCCCGCGCTCGCGCGTCGTCGCGATTGCCGAGCGCGACAGCCGCCGCCGCGAGCAGGTGCTCGCGCGCTATGAAGGCGTCGAAGGGCACCCCGAGGGCGACGAGCTGCTGGCCCGCGACGACCTCGACGCGGTCGTCGTCGCTTCACCGACGGCCACGCATCACTACTTCACGAAGGCGGCTCTCGCGCGCGGCCTGCACGTGCTCGTCGAGAAGCCGCTCGCACCTTCCGTCGCAGAAGCCGCGGAGCTCGCGGCTCTCGCCGCCGAAGCGCGGCGCGTGCTTCTCGTCGGCCACGTCTTCCTGTTCCACGAAGGCATTCGCGCGGTGAAGCGCCTGATCGACGCCGGCGAGCTCGGGCGCGTGCAGTACATCCAGTCGGTTCGCACCAACCTCGGTCCCATCCGCACGGACGTCTCGGCGCTCTGGGACCTCGCCGCGCACGACGTGTCGATCTTCCACTACTGGCTCGGCGGAACGCCGTCGCGCGCCACCGGCAAGGGCGGCAGCTACGTGAACCGCGGCATCGAGGACGTGATCTTCGCGACGCTCGAGTATCCGAACGGAGTGCTCGCCAGCCTGCACGCAACGTGGTTGTCGCCGCGCAAGCTGCGCCAGATCACCGTCGTGGGCGACCGCAAGATGCTCGTCTTCGACGACATGGACCTCGACGAGCCGATCCGCATCTTCGACAAGGGCGTGCTGCCGGCCGAGAGCGAGAACGGCGCGATCGTGGACAGCTTCGCCGGCTTCCGCTCGTCCATTCGGGAGGGCGAGATCGTGGTGCCGGACGTCGCGCGCAGCGAGCCGCTGCGCGCCGAGTGCGAGCATTTCCTGGACTGCATTCTCGGCAGCGCCGTCCCCGTCTCGGGCCCTGCCGAGAGCGTCGCCGTCGTACGGGTGCTCGAAGCGGTGGAGCGATCCTTGCGCTCGGGCTCGGTCGAGCAGGAGGTCGGATGAGTCTTCGCGAGGGACCGAACGGTTCGCGCATCCACACGCTCGCGATCTGCGAGAGCGATTCGATCGGCGCGGAGACGCGGGTGTGGGCCTTCGCGCACGTGATGCCGGGCGCGCGCGTCGGTGCGCGCTGCAATCTCGGCGAAGGCGTCTACGTCGAAGGCGGCGTCGTTGTCGGCGACGACGTTACGATCAAGAACGGAGTCGCGCTCTACGACGGCGTGACGCTCGAGGACGGCGTGTTCGTGGGGCCGA
>CAYYVZ010000327.1:0-6038 GCA_964475235.1 uncultured Myxococcales bacterium
GTACTCGTATCGTGCGCCTGACACCGCGTTGCTGGTCACGCCGCCCACTTCGACCGTCACGCGCGGCGTGGTGAAGCTCGCCGGCAGACTCACGACGATGCGGTCGTCCAGCCAGACGAGAATGCGGCTCGTGTCGTCTGCGTAGTAGAACGCAGTGTTCGAGTTCGGCGCATTCCCGACGTTGAGCCTGGAGCTGTGGACGGCCGTACCGAAGCCCGAGCCGACGATGGAAACCGGAACGAACGTCGGCGCAAGGCCTGGATCGTCGGGGTTGTTCACGATCGCAAGAGCCGGTGGAAGAATGACGGGCGTTGCGGCGGCGAGGGTGGGAATCGAAAGTACCAGCGGCGAAATCACAGCCAGCAAACGAATCCGTACACGCGATCTCTTCATCAACGTCGTCTCCTCTCCAGGATCGGAAGCAGTGGGTCGAGCCGAACGCGGTGGCGTCAGCGGGGCGCAACATCTGCGACAAACGAAGGTTCGTCAAGGAAGATTTTCTCGCTGATCGCAACTGACAGCGTTGTCTATCCGCAATCGGTGTCGCTCGGTGCGCGTGTGAAGTCTTCCATTGCGACGCCGGACCGTCGTGTTGGCGCCCGCGCTTCCCCGGGGATGACGAGAAGCGACTTCGGGATCGCATCCTTCGTTCGTAGCGACCTGCGCCAATGCGAATGGGCATTCGCATTGGCGAACCGTCCGAGCCGAAGGGCCGGCCCTCTTTTTTCGAATTCCTACTCGCCGGGCGTGGCCGGCGCGCCGAACGTCGCGTCGTGCTCGCGAACCAGCGCGTCCGACTCGGCGATCTACCGCGCGATGCGCTCACCGGTGCCGGCTTCCGACAGCAGGCTCTGAAGGCGCGGCGGGGACGCGCAGGCTCTGTCGATGATGCCGTGCGCCTTGTCGAGCGCGGCCACGATCTTTCCATCCGGATCGGCGGTCGCGCACGAGAAGTCGAGGGCCCCGGCGGATTTGTCGAACTCGGTCTGGCACTTGGTGCGGACCTTGAAGGTGGTCGCGATGACCTTGCTCCACGCCTTGCCCACCGCGGAGTGGCACTTCGACAAGGCCGCGCTGATCGGAGGTGTCGGAGTTCCCATCGCGGCGTCGGCGGAATCGCCGGCCAGCGCGCGAGCCTGGGCGATCAGGCACTCGGTCAGCTCGGCGTAGTCGTCGATGCCGTCCGTCGCGCTTCGCGCTCCCTACGGATCGCAATTGGTCTCGCCGCGTTCGTCCCGCGCCAGCCCGAGACTCCGGTGCTTCGCACGATTGGCCTAGGACCGCGGCAGCGCGAACCGGAACGTCGCCCCTTCGCCCGGCACCGACTCCGCCCACACCCTTCCGCCGTGGCGCTCGACGATGCGCTTGACGATCGCGAGGCCGACGCCGGTGCCTTCGTATCCCTCCGTTGCGTGCAGGCGCTGGAACGGCTCGAAAAGTTTCGCCGCGTGCTCGACGCGAAAACCGATGCCGTTGTCGGCGACGCGGTAGACGACCTCGCGCGGTCCGACCTCGCAATCCACCTCGACGCGCGGCGATTCGCGGCGCGACGTGAACTTGAACGCGTTGGCCAGCAGGTTCGCCAGCACGTCCGCCAGCAGCACCGGGTCCCCGTCGATCGGAGCGAGAGGCCGAGTCACCAGCTCCGTCGCATCGAGGTCCAGAGCGAGCGTGGAGATCGTCTCCTGCAGCAGCGAATCCATGTCGACGCGCAGCGACTCGAGCGGCCGCCGTCCCAGGCGGAAGAACGCGAGCAGCCCGTCGAGCAGCTCGGCCATGCGGTTCGAGTTGTCCTTGATGCGCGTCGCGTTGAGTCCGCCCTCGCCGTCGCCGCGTTCGAGCGCCGAGTTCTCGAGCAGGCTCGCGAAGCCGTTGATGACGCGAAGCGGCCCGCGCAGATCGTGGGAAACGGAGTAACAGAACGCCTCGAGGTCGCTCACGGCCTGGGTGAGCGCGCGATTGGACTCTTCGAGCTCGCGCGTACGATCCGCCACGCGCCGCTCGAGAGTCGCGGCTAGCTCGCGCAGCTCCTCCTCGCCGCGCCGCCGCCGCGACGCCTCGATCACCGTGCCGACGAGATCCGCGAGCGACGCGCAGAACTCCTGCTCGGCGGGGTTCCAGATGCGGCGAAGCCCCACGCGCTCGTGGCAGAGCACTCCCACGAGTTTTCCTTCGCAGCGAACCGGCACGTCGAGCATCGACGAGACGCGAAGAGGATCGAGATAGGTGCGCTTGAACTCGCTGGTACGCGGGTCGCTGCACGCGTCGTCGGCCGCGATCGCACGCGACTCGGCGAGCGCCGCGAAGTAGTTCGGGTAGTCGCCGGCCGTCAGGCGGTGACCCTTCTCGTGCACGTCCTCGCCGAGAAGGTAGAGATCCTCGACCACGATGGCCGAGTGGTCGTCGTTGTAGAACCACAGACCGACGCGGTCGAGCTGCAGGGTCCGCGCCGCCGTCTCGACGATGCGACGCACCGCGTCCTCGCGAACCGACAGGTCGGACCGCACCAGCGACAGCAGCGCGGCCAGGCACGCATCCTCTTCGCGATGGTCTTCGGACGAATGCATCGAAACCCCCTCCCCGGCCGGCGTCGATTAACCGGGGTCTAGCGGATCGGCCCAGCCGAACGGAACGGCGGCGGTCGGACGAGTGAGCCTCGCCGCACACAGAGAGTGTTTCGTTCGACTCGACACCGGGAAGGCGGACAATCCCGCGCGCGCAATGAGGCGGGGGACCACGAGATTTGCCGGCGGGAGGGCCATCGCTCTCGCTTCCGCTGTCGCCGTGGCTGCCCTTCTCGCAGGGTGCGCCGCCCTCGGGCCGGCCGGCGGCGGCGGCTGGAAAGGCGAACGCCGCGAAGCCGAGCTGGCTCGAGCCCGCGCGCTTTCGGAAAGCCCGGCGGCTGCAGCCGGCTCCGACCCGACAGCAGCAGCCGAGCCCGCCCCGCGAACGCTCGATCTCGCCATCGCGCTCGACCTCGCCTCCCGCCACAACCGCAGCATGAAGGTCGCCCAGGCCTCCGTGGACGCAGCTGCCGGCGGCGTCGCCGTGGCGCGCTCCGCGCTGCTGCCGACCAACCAGATCCGCGGCAACTACTCGTGGTACAGCGACGAACAGACCAACACCGTCGACTTCGCGAGCCTGCCTCCCGGCTTCACTCCCCCGGTCGTCACGGTTCGCGAGCAGGACTTCGCGACGGTGAGCGCGGCCGTGCGCCTGGCCCTGGATTTCAGTGGTGAGCTGCGTCACGGGCTGCTCGCCGCGCAGGCACGCTACCGCGCCGAGGAGGCGCGCGCGTGGGCCACGCGGCTCGAGGAGGAAACCTCGGTGCTCGCCGCCTACTTCGGACTGCTCGAAGCCGAGCGGCTGAGAGAGGTCGCCGTTCACACGGTCGCGCTGCACGAGCAGCAGCTCCGCGACGCGACGAGCAGGCTCGACCAGGGACGCCTCACGCGCAACGAGGTGCTCGTCGTCGACGTCGCGCTCACGACGACGCGCCAGCTCGTGCTCGTGCTCGAGAACGCGATCCGCTCCGCCCGCCGGCGGCTCAACCGCACGACGGGGCTTCCCGTCGACGCTCCGACCGAAGCACGCGACGTCGCAGGTCGCCCCGATCTCCCGGACGTCGAGGCCGCCGTCGCGGCCGCGCGAGAGTCGAATCCCCTCGTCGCGTCGATGCTCGAGGAGGTCCGCGCCTCCGACGAGCGCCTCACCGCCGCGCGCCGCTCCCGCTTCCCGCGCGTGTCGGGAACGGCCGGCTACGATGCGACGACCACCGACATCCTCGATCCCAACAACTACGCTTCGGTCGGCGTCAACGTGGACTTCGACGTCTACAGCTTCGCTCGCGAGGGCGAGATCGCGAGCCTCGGCGCCGCCAGCCGCCAGACGCGCCTGATGCTCGACCGCAGCGTGCGCGAAGTGGAGATCCTCGTGCGCGACAGCCATGACCGTGTGCGCGAACGCCTCGCCGCGATCGACGCGGCCACCGTCGCCGTCCGGCAGGCCGACGAGAACCTGCGCATCCGCCAGGTGCAGTTCGGCGAAGGTCGCGCGACGAGCGAAGACCTGCTCGATGCCGCCGAGCTGGCGGCGCGCCAGCGCGGCCACCTCGCCTCCGCGCTCTACCAGGCCCACACGAGGCGCGCCGAGCTCCAGCAGCTCATGGGCGCGCCGCTCGGCGACCTTGCCGTCCTGCGTTCGCCGTCCACCGGAGCGCGTGTCACCGTGCCGCCGCCTCCACCCGTCCCCTCCGGAGAAGCCATTCGATGAAGCGCGCCGTGCCCATTCTGCTCGCCTTGCTGGTGCTCGCCGGCGTCATCGTGTGGCTTCGCAGCGACGGCGACTCCGACGGCCGCTTCACCGGGTTCATCGAAGGCGAAGAGCGCATCCTCCGCAGCGAAGTCAGCGGCCGCGTTCTCGACGTGGCCTTCCACGAGGGCGACGCCGTCCCCGCCAACGCGATCGTCGCCAGGCTCGACGCCGCCGACATCTCCGCGAAGGTCGAATCCGCGCGCCGAAGCGTCGAGGTACTCGAGCGCCAGATCGAGCAGGCCGCCATCGAAGCCGACCTGCGCGAAGCGAGCTGGAGGCAGGACCTGCGCGCGCGCGAAGCGGAGGCGGAGCAGGCCCGTGCCGATGTTGGTCTCGCCGAGCGAACCGCCGCGCGCGAGGAAGGCCTCGCCAGGAGCGGTGCCACCACGAAGCAGCTCCTCGACGACACGCGCAACCGGCTGTCGGCGGCGCGCATCGCGGCCGAGCGCGCCGGCAGCGCACTCGCGAAGACCCAAGCGGAAGAAGCGACCATCGCCGCCGCCCGCGCGCGCGTCGACGTGCTGCGTGAGCAGAAGGCGCTGGCCGGCAGCCAGCTCGCCGAGCTGGAGGTCACGCGCGCCAAGTTCGAGGTGAAGGCGCCGGGCGTCGATACCGTCGTGCAGACCCAGCTGCTTTGGCCCGGCGAGCTCGCGCAACCCGGCACGCCGATCGTCTCCGTGCTCGACCCGCGCGACAAGTACGTGCAGGTCTACGTGCCCGTGCCCGAGCTCTCGCGCATCCGCGTCGGCACGAAGATGGAGATCGAGCTCGACTCCGAGCCCGGCAGGCGCTGGCCCGGCGAAGTCTCCTTCGTCGCCGACCGCGCCAACTTCACTCCGGAAAAGATCGAGACGCGCAGCGACCGCGTCGGCCAGGTCTACCGCGCCAAGGTGCGCATCCTCGACGGCGTCGAACGCTTCACACCCGGCGCGGAAGCGGACGTGTACGTGACGGACGAGGCCGCCGAGTGACACTGGACCGCGCGCCTTCGATTCGCTTGCGCCGCATTCGCAAGACGTTCGGCGCGCGCCAGGCCCTCGACGGCATCGACCTCGACATCGCCGGCGCGCAGATGGGCGGCGTCGTCGGCCCCGACGGCGCCGGCAAGACGACGCTGCTGCGCACGATTGCCGGCCTCCTCGAGATCGAGGCCGACGAAGCGACCGTGCTCGGCTTCGATCTTCGCGCCGACGTGCGCGACCTCAAGCGGAGCATCGGCTACGTCCCGCAGAGCTTCAGCCTCTACAAAGAGCTGACCATCGCCGAGAACCTCTCGTTCACCGCGCGCCTGCACGGCATCGACGAGGCCGTCTTCCGGAGCCGCTCGAACGAGCTTCTCGAGCGCACGCAGCTGGCCCCGTTTGCCGATCGGAAGGCGGGCCAGCTTTCGGGCGGCATGAAGCAGAAGCTGGCGATCGCGAACGCCCTACTTCCCGAGCCCGATCTTCTGATCCTCGACGAGCCCACCGCCGGCATCGACGTTGTCGCGCGCCGCGAGATCTTCGAGATCCTCGCCGACCTCGAGGGCCGCGTGCTCATCGTGATCTCCACGAGCTACCTCGAAGAAGCCGCCCTGTGCGACCACCTGGTCTACATGCGGCTCGGCACCATCGTCGCGCAGGGAAGCCCCGCAGCGCTCGAAGCGGCGACGGGCAGCGAGGCGTGGCGCGCATGGACGAGCGCCCCGGAAGCGCTTCGCGCCGCGGCGCGAGCGATTCCGTGGG
>CAYYVZ010000328.1:0-6021 GCA_964475235.1 uncultured Myxococcales bacterium
GTCACGCCGCCGAGGTCGGCGCCGCGATCGCGAAGGCGCGAAGGCCGTCGGTGATCAGGCATCACGTACAGGACTGCACGGGCTGCAGCGAAACGCTGCTGCGCACGTCGTCGCCGGATCTCGCCGAGCTGATCCTCGACCTGATCTCGCTCGACTACCACGAGACGCTGATGGCTGCCTCCGGCCACCAGGCCGAGGCGGTGCTCGAAGCGGCCATCAAGGAAAACGCCGGCAAGTACGTGCTGGTCTGCGAAGGCTCGATCCCGCGCAAGGACAACGGCGTCTTCCTGAAAATCGCCGGACGCACCGGGCTCGAGATCCTGGCGGACTCGGCGAAGGACGCGGCGGCGATCATTGCGATCGGCTCGTGCGCGTCGTGGGGCGGAATCCCGTCGTCCGGACCGAACCCGACCGACGCTACCGGCGTGCTTTCGCTCGTGAACGACAAGCCGGTCATCAACCTGCCCGGCTGTCCGGCCAATCCGTACATCCTCCTGGCGACCGTCCTCGAGTACGCCGTCGCGGGCTCGCTGCCGGCCCTGGACGCGCTGCACCGGCCGCTGTTCGCGTACGACCGCGTCATTCACGAGCACTGTCCGCGCCGCGCGCACTTCGACGCCGGCGAGTTCGTGCGCGAGTTCGGCGACGAGGGGCACCGCAAGGGCTGGTGCCTGTACGCGATGGGCTGCAAAGGGCCGGTCACCTACGCGTCGTGCTCGACGCGGCACTTCAACGAAGTGGTCGACTGCTGGCCGATCGGCATCGGCGCGCCGTGCTACGGCTGCACCGAGCAGGAGATCGCGTTCAAGGTTCCGCTGTTCGACACCGTGAGGCCCCACGACGTGGTGCCGCCGGCAACGTACGCACCGGTGTACACGCCGCAGGGAAGCATCAGCACCGTCGCAGTCGGACTCGGCGGGGCGGTGGTCGGCGCTGCGCTCGGGGCCGGACTCGCGGCGTCCCGCAAGGTCGGCGGATCGGAGCCCGGCCCGGACGAGCCGGACAAGGAGTGAGCCATGGGCATCTCCAGACGCAAGGCACTGAAAGTCCTCGCGGGAACCGCCGGTGCACTGGTCGGCGCCGCGTTCGGAACGCCCGCGAAGCGGGCTTGCGCCGCAGGCGCCGCCGCCGACGCCAGCGGCTACGCGGGCATGCTCTACGACTCCACGCGATGCATCGGCTGCAAGGCCTGCATGGTGGCCTGCAACGAGGCCAACGACCTCGTGCCCGATCCCGGCACCTCCGACCATCGCTGGCAGTCGCCGCTCGACCTCAACGAGAGGACGAAGAACATCATCAAGCTCTACACCGACGACGACGGTTCATTCTCGTTCGTCAAGCGACAGTGCATGCACTGCGTCGATCCTGCCTGCACCACCGCGTGCATGCTCGGCGCCCTGAAAAAGCGCGAGCACGGCATCGTGACTTACGACGCAGATCTCTGCGTGGGCTGCCGCTATTGCGAGATGGCCTGTCCGTTCGGCGTTCCGAAGTTCGAGTGGTCGAAGCTCGCGCCGAAGATCGTCAAGTGCGAGCTCTGCAGCCACCGCATTGCGCAGGGCAAGGAACCCGCCTGCTGCGAAGTCTGCCCTACGGACGCGGTGATCTTCGGGAAACGCGGTGAGTTGCTGGCCGACGCGCACCGTCGCATCGAACGGCAGCCGGGCCGCTACCTGGACCACGTCTACGGTGAGAAGGAAGCCGGCGGGACACAGGTGCTGTACCTCTCCGGCGTGGACTTCGAGAAGCTCGGCCTGCCGGCTTACGGCGACGAGCCCGTGCCGGACACGGTGCGCTTCGTGCAGGAGACGGCGCTGCAGGGAATGGTCGGCCCGGCGGTCCTGTACGCGCTCCTGGCCGGGGTGATGCTTCGCCATCGCCGCGAGGTCGAGGAGGCAGTCTCCGACGATCCTGCTGCGCACGACGGCCCGGGCCCGTCGGATGAGGAGGAACGGTCATGAACGCGCACGCACGTCCGATCGCCGCGGGCGGCCCAGTCTTCACTCCTCTGGTCGTCTCGATGTTCGCACTGGCCGCGCTCGCCGGTGTGCTGATTCTCTGGCGCGCGGCCGCGGGCCTCGGCGCCACCACCGCGATGAACGACGGCTACCCGTGGGGGCTGTGGATCGCGTTCGACGTCGTCACCGGTACCGCACTCGGCTGTGGTGGCTATGCGATCGCGCTGCTCGTCTACATCCTGAACCAGGGCCGCTATCACCCGCTGATCCGTCCGGCGATGCTGACGAGCGCGCTCGGCTACTCGATCGCCGGTTTCTCCGTGATGCTCGACCTCGGGCGGCCGTGGCTGACGTGGAAGATCCCGTTCTATCCCGGCCACTGGAACCCGCATTCGGTGCTGCTCGAAGTCGCGGTCTGCATCATGGCCTACACGCTGGTGCTGTGGATCGAGCTGTCGCCGGCCTTCGTCGAGAAGGCTGCGCACTCGTCTTCGCCGGCGTGGCAGAGGATCGGGCGGCGGCTGCTGCCGAAGATCCGCCACGGCATGATCTGGGTGGCCGCGCTCGGCGTGCTGCTGCCGACGATGCACCAGTCCTCGCTCGGCTCGCTCCTGCTGCTGTCGGGGCCGCGCCTGCACGCGCTCTGGAACACGCCGGTGCTGCCGCTGCTGTTCCTGACGTCGTGCGTGCTGATGGGCTTCGGAGCGGTCGTGATCGAAGGCGTGCTGGCGGCTCGCTACCTCGGCCGGCGGCCGGAGCGCGACCTGCTCGCAGGCCTCGCACGCGCGATGCTGCCGGTGCTCGGCGTCTACCTCGGCATTCGCATCATCGACCTCGCGCTGCGGCGTGAGCTCGCGCCGCTCTTCGCGATGGACGTCTACGGAACGATGTCGCTGGTCGAGTTCGCGCTGTTCGGCATGGCCGGCTTTCTGCTCTCGACGGACAGGCGGCGCCGCGACCTCGGCAATCTGATGCGCGCGGCGATCGTGCTCGTGTCCGCCGGCACGCTCTACCGCTTCGACGTATTCCTGCTGGCCTTCCAGCCGGGCCCGCACTGGAGCTACTTCCCGAACGTCGTCGAGATCCTGATCACCGTGGGGCTCGTGGCCGGCGAGATCGGCCTCTACATCGTCTTCGTCCGCGCGTTCCCGATCCTCGCGGGAGCGCCCGCGCTCCCGTCGGCGGCGGCGCCGTTGGCCGGCCCTGCAGCGGCCGGTGCCGCTGCGCGGTAGCGCGCAAGGGGAACTGCCATGACTCGCATCACCATCGACCCGATCACCCGCATCGAAGGACACCTGCGCATCGACGCCGTCGTGGACGGCGGCCAGGTCGGAGAAGCCTGGGCCTCGTGCAGCATGTGGCGCGGGATCGAGCCCATCCTGCTCGGTCGCGACCCGCGCGAGGCGTGGTTCTTCACGCAGCGCTTCTGCGGCGTCTGCACGACCGTCCACGCGATCGCGTCGGTGCGCGCCGTCGAGGATGCGCTGAAGCTGGAGGTGCCGCTGAACGCGCAGCTCATCCGGAACCTGATCCTGATCGCGCACGGGCTGCACGACCACATCGTGCACTTCTACCACCTGTCGGCACTCGACTGGATCGACGTGACGACGATCCCGAAAGCCGATCCGGCCGGCGCGGCGAAGATCGCCCAGAGCCTGTCCGACTGGCCGCGCAACTCGGCCCAGGAAATGGCCGCGGTGCAGAAAAAGGTGGTGGCGCTCGTCGAGAGCGGCCAGCTCGGCATCTTCGCGAACGGCTACTGGGGCCATCCGGCGATGAAGCTGCCGCCGGAGGTGAGCCTGCTCGCGCTCGCCCACTACCTGCAGGCCCTCGAGTACCAGCGCAAGGCCAACCAGGTGGTTGCGATGCTCGGCGGCAAGACGCCGCACATCCAGAACCTGACCGTCGGCGGCGTGATGAACGCGATCAACCTTGACGCGCAGGCGGCGATGAACATGGACCGCATCTACGCGATGAAGGATCTGCTCGCGGAGGTGGTCGCCTTCGTCGAGAAAGTCTACGTGCCGGATGCGTGCGCGATCGCTGGCTTCTACCCCGAGTGGTTCGGCTACGGTCGCGGCGTCGACGACTACCTCGCGGTGCCCGACCTGCCGGTCGATTCGAAATCGTCGGTGTTCGACCTTCCCGGCGGCACCATCTTCGACGGCGACCTGTCCACGGTGAAGGCGATCGGCGGCTCGCGCGACGCGTACTTCCGCGACAGTGTCGTCGAGGACGTCACGCATGCGTACTACCGCGGGCGCGGCGCGAAGGCCCCGTTCGTCGGCGAAACGATCCCCGAGTTCACCGACTTCCAGGACGACGGCAAGTACACGTGGGTGAAGGCGCCGCGCTTCCAGGGCCGCCCGATGCAGGTCGGCCCGCTCGCATCGGTGCTGGTGGGGTACGCGCAAGGTCATGAGCTGACGCGCAAATGGACCGATGCGGCACTGTCGCGCGTTTCCGCCATCGCGCAGAGGACGGTGACGATCGACGACATGCAGTCGACGATGGGCCGCTACGTGGCGCGTACGGTGCGGTGCGCGATCCTCGGCGAGCTCGCGATGAAACACTGGGGACTGCTCGTGGCGAACGTGACGGGCGGAGATACCTCGGTGTGCAACCCGCCGACCTTCCCGAAAGGCACGATCGAAGGCATGGGCTTCCACGAAGCGCCGCGCGGCACGCTCTCGCACTGGGTCGTCGTGACCGACGGCCGCATCGCGAACTACCAGGCCGTGGTGCCGACCACGTGGAACGCGAGCCCGCGCGACGAAGCCGGCACGCGGGGTCCCTACGAAGCCGCGCTCCTCGGCAACCCCGTGGCCGACGCCGAAAAGCCCCTGGAGCTGCTGCGCACGGTGCACTCGTTCGATCCGTGCATGGCCTGCGCGTGCCATACGCTCGACGTCACCGGCAAACCGATCGCGACGGTGCACACGTCGTGACGACGGTCCTGCAGGACCTGGTGGTTTCGCCGGCGGTCACGCGCGAACCGTCCGCTTCGCTCGCCGTGGTGGGGATCGGCAATGTGCTGCTCGGCGACGACGCGTTCGGTCCGACCGTGCTCGAGATGCTGGCGGCAGGGTGGGAGGTTCCCGATGGCGTGGACCTCGTCGACGCCGGCACGCCGGGCCTCGACCTTGCAGGGCTCGTCGGCGGCCGTCGCGCGCTGATCCTCGTCGACGCGGTGGCGGCGCAGGGACAGCCTGGAGACCTGCTCGTCTATCGCGGCGCCGAGCTCGACGGCGCGCTCGCAATCCAGGTGCGCGTCAGCCCGCACGATCCGGCGGTCGCCGAAGCGCTCGCGATCGCGCGGCTCGCCGGCGAGGCCCCGGAGCACGTCGTGCTGGTGGGCGTCGTGCCGGCCGGTCTGGAAGTCGGTCTCGGCCTGAGCGCGCCGGTTTCTGTCGCGGCGCCGCAGGCCGCCGCCCTCGTCGCGACGATTGCCGCCGAGCTCGGCGCACCGATGCGTCGCCGTGCCGATGCACAGCCTGCGCGCCCCTGGTGGTTCGCAGAAGACGTGGCGACGCCCGGACGCGTCCCGCCGCATGCCCGGGATGGAGGTCCGTCATGACGGCCTCGATGCTCATGTTCGGATTCCTCCTCGGCCTGCGACACGCGCTCGAGGCCGATCACGTTGCAGCGGTGGCGGCGCTGTCCACGCACAGCCCGTCACGGCTCGCCATGCTGCGCCTGGCCGCGACCTGGGGAGCCGGCCACATGCTGACGATCCTCGTGCTCGGCGCGGCCGCGGTACTCGCGAGCGTGCGCCTGCCGGCCGGCCTCGAAGCCGTCGCCGAACGCGCCGTCGGCGCCGTGCTCGTCCTTCTCGGCCTCGACGTTCTTCGTCGCATGCTCACGCGGCACCTGCACCTGCACGCCCACGAGCACGACGGGGACCGTCCTCACCTTCACCTGCACGCCCACGACCGTCGAAGCCTCGACGCTCACGACCACGCGCATGCCGGCACCGGCCTCGGCCGCGCGCTCGCGATGGGCACGCTGCACGGGCTCGGGGGCTCCGGAGCGCTGCTGCTGCTCCTGCCGGTGTCGTCCTCGT
>CAYYVZ010000329.1:0-5988 GCA_964475235.1 uncultured Myxococcales bacterium
GCACCGAAGTCCGTCTCGAGCCCCCAGAACGCGACGATCACCGGCGCCGGCACGCCGAAGTCGCGCTCGATGCGCGCGAACGTCGTAGCGTGCTTCTTGATGCGCTCCTTGCCCTGCGGCAGCCGGTAGCCCTCGGCCATGCGCGAGGCGAACTCGACGAAAGTCTGCGCGAAAACGCCCTGTCCGCGGTCCTTCGACAGCACCGCGCGGTCCACCTTCATGAGCGGCGCCGCCTCGGCGAGCGTCTGGCTCGTGATGCCCTTGGCGAGAGCTTCCTTGCGAAACCCGGCGAGCCACGTGTCGAACGGACCGCCGCAGGGGGCCGTTTGTGCGAGAGCGAGCGTCGGGATGGCGCAGACGAGGAGCGTCGCAAGGAGGAGAGGCTGCATCCGTGGGAGACTACACGCTACGATCGCTCGCGTCTCGCCGCGTTGGTCACCCCGAGGCCGCTTTCGCACCATCGACGGGCCGGATGTTGATTCCGCGGGCGGCGACCTGCATCTCCCGCGGGAGCAGGCATGTACCGCTACGACGTCATGGAGAGCGACCGTCTGGTCGTCGCCACGTTCGAAGGCCAGGTCGTGGATTCGGACCTGTTCGACTACCTCTCCCACATGCTGTCGCACACGAAGTACGGCACGGGGTGGGCGACCCTCATCGACCTGACGAAGGCGGCGTCGATGGACCTGACGACGGCTGGAGTCCAGCGCATGCGGGCGCTGCCTCTCCACATGGAAGAAAGGCTGAACGGCGCCCGCGTTGCCATCCTGGCCGCCGAAGGGTCGGCGGGACTCGAGATGGCGAACACGTACAAGCGAATGGGCGAGCGCGCCCGTTACAGCATCGAGGTCTTCACCGTCCGGGACGAAGCGATGAAGTGGCTGCTTCCGGCCGCGAAGCCCGCTTGAACGATTCGCATACGGGGCGCCTCGAACGATGAGCCCGCGCGATCGCGACACCACGCGTGCCCCCGACTGGGCCGAGCGCCTCGTGCGCTTCCTCGACGACGGCTTCACCGTCCCGGGCACGAAGTTCCGCATCGGGTTCGACGCGATTCTCGGCCTCGTTCCGCCGTTCGGCGACGTCGTCACGACGGCGAGCAGCGTGGCGCTGCTGTGGGTCGCGTGGAAGCGCGACCTTCCCTATCCGGTGATGGGCAGGATGCTGGGCAACCTCGCGATCGACGCGCTCGTCGGTTCGGTGCCGATTCTCGGCGACCTCTTCGACATCGTCTTCAAGGCCAACCGCCGCAACCTCGACCTCATCGAGCAGTACAGCGGTGCAAAGCGGGAGGTCTCGCGCAGCGGCAAGTTTTTCCTTCTGCTGCTGGCGGCCGGCGTCGTGGCCATCCTCGTCACGTCGATCGTTCTTTCGGTGCTGCTTCTGCGTGCGCTGCTGTCGTGAACCCGCAGGATCGCTGCTTCTGTCGCGCGACGGTGGCTTCGCTTGCGGCGGCTGCGTAGAAGCGTGCGGCAGACGGGGTGGAGTTTCGATCCAGCCCACGTCGCCGAACTGCCCGCAGCCCCGGGATTGCCGCGAGGAGCTCTTATGAACGGAGTCTACGACCTGGGAGGCATGGCCGGATTCGGGCCCGTCGTGGTGGAGAAGAACGAGCCGGTCTTCCACGAGCCGTGGGAACTGCTCGGCTATTCGCTCGGCATGCTGGGGCCGATCACGTTCGACGAAGCGCGCCACGCGATCGAGCGCATCGAGCCGCGGCTCTATCTCGCGGCCTCCTATTACGAACGTATCGTCATCGGCATCGCCACACTCTTCGTCGAGAAGGGAATCCTCACGCGCGAGGAGCTCGAGCAGAGGGCCGGCGGCGCGTTTCCACTCGCGCTGCCCGCGGCGCCCGGCTCGGGCCGCCTTCCGGATCCGGCCGCACCGGCGCTGGCGCCGGGAGACCGCGTCGTCGTCAAGGACGAGCATCCTCCCGGGCACATCCGTGCGCCGCGCTACGTGCGCGGCCGGCGCGGCGTCGTCGTGCGCGTAACCAGACCGTTCCAGTATCCGGACGCGGAGGCTCACGGGCTCTCTCACGACCCTGAGCCCACCTGTCACGTACGTTTCGAAGCGCGCGAGCTGTGGGGCGACTCGGCGGAAGAGAATTGCTCGGTCGTCGTGGACCTCTGGCAGAGCTACCTCGTGAAAGAGGAAACGAAATGAGCGATCCGCGTCATCCCTCGCCGCTGCCGCCGATCTCGCGCCGAGCCCGCGCCGTGGAGGAAGCACTCCGCGATCGCGGCATGGTCCCCGAAGGCTTCTTCGAGAAGTTCCACGAGACCGCCACCGAAAAGTGGCATCCGCGCAACGGGGCACGGGTCGTGGCGCGCGCGTGGCTCGACCGGGCTTTCCGCGAGCGACTCCTCGCCGACGGCACGGCGGCCTGCGCCGAGCTCGGCTACGCGGGACCTCAGGGCGAATACATCGTCGTGCTAGAAGACACGCCGAAGCTTCACCACGTGATCGTCTGCACGCAGTGCTCGTGCACGGCGTGGCCGGTGCTCGGACTTCCGCCCGACTGGTACAAGAGCTTCGAGTACCGGGCCCGGGTGGTTCGCGAGTCGCGCACGGTGCTGCGCGAGATGGGGCTCGAGGTCCCGGCAGACGTAGAGATCCGCGTGCACGACACGACGGCCGAGACGCGCTTCCTGGTGCTGCCGTTGCGGCCGGAAGGCACGGAAGGCTGGAGCGAAGACGAGCTCGCGGCGATCGTGACGCGCGAGGCGATGATCGGGGTGGCGAAGGTCGAGGTTCCCTGAAGGAGGACGCAGGCAATGGATATTCTGTGGATCGTACTGGTCGGACTCGTGGCCGGCTGGCTCGCCGGTCAGTTCATCCGGGGCGGCGGGTTCGGACTCGGTGGGAACATCGCCGTCGGCATCGTCGGCGCATTCCTCGGTAGCTGGCTGTTCGGCCAGCTCGGTTTTGCCGCCGGGGGCGGCTTCTTCAGCGCCGTTTTCCGCGCCACGATCGGCGCCGCGCTGCTGCTCCTGCTGATCCGGGTCGCGAAGCGCGTGTAGCGCACCTCGCGACCCGCACGGTCAGCAACCCGCTGATCCGCATCGCACGGGCGGGTTATGCTTGCGGCCGAGTCCAGTCGTGCCCGCGCCAGCGTGCCGCGACGCTACGAATCCTGTCGGCCAGCTCGATCAGCAGCTCGCCGTTACCGTAAAGTACGAAAGCCGTTGCAGCGGCCGCACCGCAAACAAATCCCAGAGTGAACATGTCGTGACTCCTTGAAGATCGTGGAAATCGGGGACGGATCCCGATTTCGCTCCAGTCGAAACCCCGGATGGATGCTGACTTGGCGCGAAATCGGGATCCGTCCCCGATTTCGTTACTGGACGACGATGGCGGGTTCGATGGGGAGCAGGAGCGGCATTCGCAGGCCGCGGCGGCTCTTCTTGAGCTCCGCAAGCTGGGCGCGCGCGGCCTGGCTGGCCTGCTCGGCGCGGATGCGGCCGAGACGCGCGTCGAGGTTCACGTCGCCGCTTTCCAGCTCGTTCGCGAGGGACGACACGGTGCGCTCGACGTACTCGCGCACGCCTTCGAGCGCGGCGATGTCGGCGTCCGGCGTGAGGCCGGCGATGGCGTTCTGCAGCCGCAGGCGAGCCTCGGCGTTGGCGAGCCGCGCCACGTTGCGCGCTTTCTCGTCGCGCAGGCGCTGGATCTCGGCCTGGAAGGCCGTGAGGTTCTGCTTGGCGGCGTCGGCCTCGCGCGTGAGCGCTTCGAGCTCCGTGCGAATGCGCTCCACGTCCTCGCCGAGGCGTTCCTTGCGGCCGATGAGGAAGAGCGCGGCTTCGTCGTCGTCACGGTCTACCGCAAGACTGAGCTGCATGCTCGTGTCCTCGAGGTCGGTGCGCGCCTGACCGAGCTGGCGCCCGAGCTTGTTGCGCATGTAGAGGATGCTCGCTGCCGCCTCGCGCAGCTTCGCGTACTGGCGCTGGCGCTCGGCGATGGCCGCCTCGTAGACGGCGGCCGGATCGCGGCGCTCGCGGCCGATCATCCACTCGGAGAGCTGGCCGCGGACGAGATTGAACAGGCGTGAAAGGAACATGGGTGACCTCCCTGTGTGAAGTGCAGCGCCGTCAGGACGGCAGCTCGTCCTCCGCTGCGTCGTCGTCGTCGGAGACGCCGCTGCGGCGCCTTTCCTGGCGCGCTTTGGCAGCGTCCGCCTCCGCACCATCGATGACGGACAACGCTTCGAGCCCCAGCTCGCGGATCTTCTGCTGCAGGTTCTGCCGGTACATGCCCACCTCCTCGGCGGTGCGCGAGATGTTGCCGCCGTTGCGCGCCAGGGCCGCTGCCAGAAACTCCTTCTCGAAGTCCTCGACGATGCGCTGCTTGGCGTCGCGGAAGCTCTTCGGCAGCGCGGCCGCCTCGAAGCTGCGCAAAGGCGAGGGGGTCGCCGCAGGGCCGAAGAGGTCGGCGGCTTCGATCTCGTCGCCGGCCGCAAGCAGCAGCGCCTTTTCGACGGCGCTCTTCAGCTCGCGGATGTTGCCCTTCCACGGATGGCTCATGCACGCGCGCAGCGCCTCGCCCGAAAGCGGTTTCAGCGGCCGCTGGAAGCGCTCGACCGTGTCGGTGAGAAAGCGCTGGATGAGAAGGGGGATGTCCTCGCGTCTTTCGGCAAGCGATGGCACCACGAGCTCGACGACGTGGAGCCGGTAATAGAGGTCCTCGCGGAAGCGCCCCTCGCGCACCAGCTTTTCGAGGTCGTGGTGGGTCGCCGCGAGGATGCGCACGTCCACGCGGATCGGCCGGTTGCCGCCGACGCGCTCGACCTCCTTCTCCTGGATCGCTCGCAGGAGCTTGGCCTGGGTCTCGGGCGGCATGTCGCCGACTTCGTCGAGGAAGAGCGTGCCGCCGTCGGCCGCCTCGAACTTGCCTTCGCGCTGCGAGGTCGCGCCGGTGAACGCGCCGCGCTCGTGGCCGAACAGCTCGCTCTCGACGAGCTCGCGCGAGAACGCTGCGCAGTTGACCTTGATCAGCGGATGCGTGCGGCGCGGGCTCCGGTAGTGAAGGGCGTTGGCGACCAGCTCCTTGCCGGTACCGCTCTCGCCGCGCACGAGCACGGTGACGTCGGTGTCGGCGACCTTCTCGATCGCCTCGAACAGCCTCAGCATCGCGGGGCTGCGCCCGACGATCTGGCCGAGGCCATAGTGGCCCTGCACCTCGGCGAGCAGGCGCCGGTGCTCGCGGCGAAGCCGCGCCGTGTCCATGAGACGCGCCACCACGGCGCGCATCTCGTCGTTGTCGAAGGGCTTCGGAATGTAGTCGGTCGCGCCGGCCTTCATCGCCTGCACGGCGATCTTCTCGGAGCCATACGCGGTGATGACGAGCACGCCGATGTCGGGATCGAAGGCGCGCGCACGCTCGAGGACTTCGAGGCCGCTGATGCCGCCGAGCGAGAGGTCGGTGATGACGAGGTGGAAGTCGCCGCCTTCGATGCGGCGTACGGCTTCCTCGCCACTGGAGGCCGTCTCGACGCGGTAGCCTTCCTTCGTGAGCAGGCCGCGCAGGGCGAGCTGCATCGCCTTCTCGTCGTCGACGACGAGGACGCTGCCTCTGCTTGTGATCGGCGTCGTCATGGCGTTACGGCGTCGGCAGGGTCACGCGGAACTCGGTGCCGCGGCCCGGCTCGCTGCTGACCTCGATCTGGCCCTGGTGTGCATCGACGATCTTCTTCGCGATCGCCATGCCGAGGCCGGTGCCGTGGTCCTTGGTGGTGAAGAAGGGGTTGAAGATCTTCGCAACTTTCTCCGGGGCGATGCCGGCGCCGTTGTCCACGAGGCGAACGGAGGCCGCGCGCGGCGAGCCGTTCTCGATGTAGACGTCGATGCGGCGGTTCTCGGGAACGGTCGCGAGCGCGTCGATGGCGTTGTCGAGGATGTTGCCGAAGACGCGCTGGAGCTTCTCGGCGTCGGCCTTGATGGTCGGGCCGCCGATGTAGTTCCTCGCCACACGCACGTGCGCGGCGTC
>CAYYVZ010000330.1:0-5926 GCA_964475235.1 uncultured Myxococcales bacterium
CCTGCCGCTGCGCATTGCCGAACCGGCGCCACTCTTCCAGGTCGCGCAGCTCTTTCACGCGACGCGCGACCGGATCCTGCAACGTTCGCAACGCCGCGAGGCCGTCGCCGATCTCTTTCGTCGTCTTTCCCGTGCCCGCACTCTCGAGGGCCGTCGAGATGTCACGCAGCAGTCGTTCGCCTTCACGCAAGGTGGGCGTGCCCGCGTCGGCCACGTGCCTGGCGCGGGAGACCAATTGCGCGAGCCTGGAGGCCTGATCCCGAGCGGCCTTCGCCGCAGCCTCGCGTGCCGCCGCCTCACGCGCTTCGATCGCCCGTCCGACCTCGACCAGACGATCCGTCAGATCGGTCGCCGGCTGCGATGCATCGCTCAATGTGGCCACCGGGCCACGCGCTTCGCGCACCAGCGCCCGCCAGCGTTCGGCGGCGTCTTTCCCTTCCCGGTCCCGGAGCGATTCGGCCTCGGCGACGATGGCCTCGAGCGCGGACCGTGCTTCCTCGAGCGCGGCGGCCTGCGCGAGACGTTTCCGGCAGGCCTTCGCCGTCGCAGCGAATCGCGCCGCGAGTTGCCGGGCGTCGCGCTCGTAGCCGGCGAGCGGAGGGAGCTGAGCCCACTCTTCTTCGATGGAGCGTAGGCGTTCCAGAACATTGGCTGCTTCGAGTCCGCGTTCGATCTCTCCTTCACCTGCGCTTGCGCTATCGCTGTCGATCGATTCGATGCGCCGGCACAGGTCCTCACGGCTCGCCAGCGCTTCGCCGCGCCGCCGTGCTTCTTCGAGGACGGCGGCGATCTCGTTGCGGCGCTGGCTCATGCGAAGGCGCGCTGCATCCGCGGCCGCGCCGAATCGCTGCGTTGCCGCAGCGTCCGTGCTTGCCAGCGAGTCCCAAGCCTCACTGAGGCGCGCGAGATCCGCGGCGATGCGATCGGGATCGGCAAGATCGGTGAGGCGTTCGACGGCGGCACACAGCGACGCCTCCCGATTGCGCTGCTCTTCCTCGGCGGTGCGGCGGGCATTCTCCTCGTCTTCGAGCGCCTGCAGCATCGTCCTCGCGCGCCGGGCTACGGCTTTCTGCTGCGCGCGTGCTTCGATGGTTTTGAGGAGCGCCACGTCCGCTCCAGGCAGTCCTGCCTGCACCACGCGATCGAACGCGAAGAGCGCAACGTCCCGGTGCTCGCTGTTCAGCGCAGTGGCGAGCAGCTCGTCGGCCGAGCTCAGTCGGGCCGCAGCGGCGAGCGCGGTGCTCTCCACTTTCGCCTGACGGGCGACGGCGCCGAGGCCGCGTTCATCCGTCAAATTGGCAAGCGCAATTTCGCGCACGCCATCGGCAGCCGTGCTCTTTGCGATCGACGACACGCGCCGGACGTCCGTCAACAGGCCGGCGGCTGTCTCGGCGTCGGGATTGGACGCGTCGAGGGCCAGAGCGAGCAATCGGTCCGCTGCGCCGTCCCGTACGCCTCGGTCGGTATCCGAGGTGGCCACGCGTTCCAGAACGACGGGATCGACGATCTTCGCGACGGCTGCCGTCCTAACGTTGACGTCGGGGTCGTGCTCGGCGAGTTCCGCGAGCACGATGGCGTCATCCAGCTCCGGGATCGCCTGCAGCCGAACGACGGGGTCGGAGTGCTTCCAGCGGGGTTGGGGCTTGAGTCGGTCGAGAAATCCCATGGGACGAGGCACCTTTGGGAACGGTTCACCCGACCCGGCCGCTGGATAGCGGATTCGTGCAGTCGCGGCCAGCACGGGCAGAAGGGACAGGGTCGTACTTGCTCGGTCGCCGCGCACCACTACCGTGTCGCCTCTCATGAGCACCTCCTCCGCAACCGAACCACGGCATCGCATGGGCCCCCTGGCGGCTCTCATTTTCAGTTCGCGCTGGCTGCAGCTGCCGCTGTACCTCGGCCTGATCGTCGCTCAGGGCCTGTACGTGGTGCTGTTCGTGAAGGAGCTCTGGCACCTCGTTCAGGACATCATGAGGATCAGCGAGCAGCAGATCATGCTGATCGTGCTCGGTTTGATCGACGTCGTCATGATCTCCAACCTGCTCGTGATGGTGATCGTCGGCGGCTACGAGACCTTCGTTTCACGCCTCCGCCTCGAAGGTCACCCCGACCAGCCGGAATGGCTCAGCCACGTCAACGCCACCGTCCTGAAGGTGAAGCTCGCGACGGCGATCATCGGCATCTCGTCGATTCACCTGCTCAAGACCTTCATCGAGGCGGGCACGCTCGGCGGCCTGCCGTTCTGCGGCACTGGAGAAGCCGAGGCGCTGGCCCAGCAACTGGCGGCGGCCGGCAGCAACACGGCGAGCTGCAGCAAGGTGACGCAGGCCGGTGTGATGTGGCAGACCGTCATCCACAGCGTTTTTATACTGTCGGCGGTGGGTATTGCGGCGATCGACCGAGTCATGCAGCCGGCGTTTGCGGCTCATGGGGCGCCGCAGCCGCGGGGCCTTTGACCGGATCGGCTGGGATCTCGCGGGGGGCTCGCGTCGGGTAGCCCCGCAGGAAGCAGCGAAAGGAGAGCCGTGCCCGACGACGCCGTTCGCGCCGCCGGGCACCGAGGCGCTACGGAGTTTTCGTGACGAGCGTGTTCATCTGAGGCGTGCCGTAGTCGTAGTTGTAGGTGGCCCAACCCGACCCGTCGCCCCAGAAGAATGTGAGGTCGAAGCGGGCCGGCTGATCGACGTCGCTGATTGCGGTAGCGAGGTCGACGGGAATCGGACCCGTGAACCACGTCGGGTCCGACGTCGCCTGCCAGAGTTCCACGGACCCGTCATAGAAGAGGAGGTTGTCCTCGTTCACCGGAGAAGTACGGTCGACGATCTCGATGCGATCGATCTGGCCGGTCTGAATGTAGCCGCTGGAGTAGGCGAGGGTGTAGGGCATCGGCGGCGAGAACGTCCACGCGCCTTCATGGCATGTCGGCCCGGAGCATTGCGTGTTGATCGGCGAAGCGTTCGTCGCCTCGTCGATGTCGAAGGCGACGGCGAACGTCACCTTGTCGCCCACAGCAACACCGGACGGTGCATCGAACGCCGCCGTGACCGTCGATTGAAACCGAAGCTGAGTCAGTGCCGGATTCACGAAGTCCGCCAGCGCCGCGTTGCACGTCTTCACGTCGGTGGGCAGCGGTGCGCCTCCGAGCGCGTCCTCCGCGCTGGAGACGCACGCGTCGAGAAATTCCTTGAAGGATGCGTCGTCCCCGGAGTCGGAGCAGGCGCCTGCTGCGTCCGTCGCCTTGGTTTCGGCAGCCTGCCACTTGTCCGAATACTTGGTGTTGCACGTGAGCAGAGAGGCGTCGCGGCTGGCCGTGTCCACCTCGCCACCGGTTACGAACTTCTGCTGGACCTTGTGGAGACACGCGGCGTACTTGCCCAGGGTGCTGTTCTTGCTGGCCTCGCACTTCTGCGCGGTGGTCGGAGCAGCCAGCGTCATACTGGCGTGCAATAGCGTGGCGGCCAGGGCCGCCAGCGTGATCGTAGTTCTCATGTTGTCTTCCTTGGGTGCGGAGCACCTGATGCGAACGAGGCAGGTGGGTCCAGTAACACCCGTGGGTGCGGAATAGCGAAGCGGGGGGGATGGAATCAGGCGGTTGAAGCTGGAGAAGAGGGGTGGGGGACTGGGGGATCGCTGGAAACGTTCAGCGATTGCGTGATTGCCGCGCGTAGAGTTTCGGCGACCCTCGGGGGCCGGCGCGTTTCGCCGCGGAAAGTCTAGCTAACGAATGGCAACTGAACAGGGAAGCTTACGCTGCTGCTCGGCAGGAAGAAGCTCCGCCCTCCCCAGCCTGGCGAGGCACGAGCGGTTCGGATCGGCGCCATGATGCCGAACGCTCTGTTCCAGCAGGACGTCAACGACGCGCTGGTCACGGAATGCGCGGATGCCGGACTAAGAGCGTCTGTAGATGCGGCAAAACTAAGCGCGCAATCGGCTGAACCAAACCGCGGCAAAATTCGCCTACGGCACGCTATCATCCCGTCGACGCTCCACTTGCCACAAGAAGTACATAGATTCTTGCGCGATCTCGGTCTCCGGGGTGAATCTTTCCGCTAGAGTGGCTAAGAGATCTGCGGCAACCTTTGTAAACCCTAGAGTCGCTGCAGCATTTACGAGATTGTGTGGGACGATTCCCGCATATGTTCCGATCGAGATCGCTCCAGCCCAACCCAATGCCGAATTTGCGGCGCGGCGAAGGATTGCCGATTTCGCGGCGTCGACTCGCATATTCAGCTTAGAAAGTGCCGGACGGACTACGTCTGCGTAGAGTTCCTTGGCGGTGCCCTCGTCAAAGGCCTTTCCTTGGCGACGGAATTCTTCGATGGCATCGCCAAGCGCTTTTCGAAACGCGATGAATGCATCTCCTTCGTGTTCTCGAAGTGAGACTAGATCGTCGAAGGGGACATCTTCCAGAAATGGTACAACTGTAGACAGATGCTTTTGTAGAAAAAATGAGCGCTGGGCGTGCTCAGCGTTCTTTCTCAGGCGATTCAGAATGCGCAAATCGAAGGGGAGGTCGGTCAAGTAGCTGGTCTTGAAGCTTTGTGCCGCCGTAAGTTCGAACGCCAAGTTCTCGACGGACTTCTTGGCGAACTGTTCGTGTACGCCTAGGGCGGACCGCATTGAGCGCGAAAGCTTTATCGAGACGCCTTTCTGAGAGCACTCCTCAGCAGCCGACGACAATGCGGGAGGAAGGTTCGCGTATCTTCTCCATGCACTGCCGTGTTCGATCAGCTCTTCTGGTCCGCGAATCTCCACCCGATAGTCAGAGCCGGAACTCTCTAGCCACAACTCGAACTCCTCGAAGAATTCAGCCCGGAGGGATTCGGATAGTGTTTCGATTCTTTTGTCGCCGCCCTCGCCGAGGGCGGAGGCTGCTAGGCAGTGCGCGCAATACTCAAGTGATGGCGTGAAAGGAACAATGAGCCCTCGTTCGATCAGCGGTCGGAAAGTGCCGAGAATGTGCAATTCGTTGGTCAGCTGGCGCCGATACGTACGTTCATCGTCGTCATGTCGAATAAAGAAGGGATGCCGAATGTAGACACGATCGCTGTAAAGCAGCGCAAACTGCGCAAGTTGGCGAGCGCGTCTCAAACGACAATCTATGCCAGCGCAGGGGTCCGGGCCGCCTCCGAGGGATATTGATGCTGAATGCGCGAATAGCGAATCGGCTGGTGCGATATGTTCAATCGTAGAAACGGATACCGATTCGTCGACAATGTCCTGTAAGCGTGAGGTCGACAGGCGGCCGATTTCGTCCGTGTTCGGAAGTCGATCTTTGATCAGGCCGGCTTTCTCGAGCACGTAAAAGAAGGTCGGTTCCATTCCGTGTGCCTCGTGTTCGCTCGCCACTGGCGTTGGAATGCCAGAGCTAGTGACGTACTGCTGGTTTGCGGATCGGGAGTTAGGCCCGTTGAGACTGATACTGTCCTGAAGTCATCGCTGTCACGAGCGGCGTCGCGCGCTCTGCGCTGAAGAAGCCGCTATTCTCGGTCGCTTCCGTAAGCTGCCCCCTTCTGTGGACACTCGCTAGTTAGGCTTTCGGCGGCCCGTAAGCTTCCCCATTCGCCAGACACTCGCTGGTCTGCCCCGACTTTCACGCCGCTACTTTTCGCCTCTGAGTGGCTCCCTTCGGTTGTTCGTTAACTGGCTTTCTTTCGCGCAGAGATACCTAAGCCAAGTCTCCCTCGGCGCGGCGCAATTCGGCTCTCTGTGCTAGCGATTCAGTCCCGGCAAATCCGCATTTGCCGCCGCAACCAGCCTGTTTTGCGGCCAAAGAGAGACGGTCGGAACCTGGCCGTGGACTAGTTGGCGGTGGGCGGAGTCCCAGACGCTAGCCTCTCCGGCTGTTTTGACGTTCCCCCTAAAAGCCGTCCGCTCTTTATGCCAGTCCAGAGTTGATCTCGGACGCCAACAGGGCGTCCAGCTG
>CAYYVZ010000331.1:0-5914 GCA_964475235.1 uncultured Myxococcales bacterium
GACGGCGTTCCGCTCAGGCGTCCCGGTACCGCGCGAGCTCCTCCTCGGACATTGCCGAAAGCACCTTCTTCGCGCTGTCGTACCCGGCCGTCGTGATGCGGTCGAAGCTCTTCCAGTCGAGCACCGCCACGCCGCTGAGCTCGGGGTTGATGTAGATGTCCACCGACTGCCTTGCCTGCTCGCGCCGCGACTCGCTGTAGAGCAGGTTGCTGGTCATCATCACCGTGCCGAGCGTAGGCAGGTGATACTTGCGCCGCCGGCCTCGGAGACCGTCGCGCAGGAGCTCGAGCGGGCCCGGGACCTCCTCGTGCTCGTAAGCGCGGGCTTTGCGGCTCGACAGGTCGACGCCGATGATGCGGCGCGCGTTCATTCCGATCATGACGGTAGCCGGGAAATTGTTGAACACGCAGCCGTCGACGAGAAGGTCTCCGTCCCACGGCACCGGCGGCAGTGCGACCGGGATCGAGGCGCTCGCAAGAATCTCCTTCGACAGCGATCCTCTGGCGATGATCTTCTCGCAGGCTTGCGTGTAGTTGGTGGCCACGCAGCACAGCGTGCGCCAGCTGTCGGTCACATCGGCGTCCTTGCCGATGGCGTCGCGGATGTAGCTCTCGATCGACTCGCGCAGCTTCCTGCCGCGAAAGAGAGAGATCACCGGCACGAGGTTGTAGTCGCTGATCGGGCTCTTCTGGAACGTTTTTCGGGTGATCTCTATGAGCGCATCGGCGCGCAGGTCGAGCGAGATCGCCGCACCCATCGCCGCACCCATCGAAGTGCCCACGACGAGATCGACCGCGATGCCGAACTCTTCGAGCGCCTTGTAGACTCCGAGGTGCGCGAAGCCGCGCGCGCCTCCACCGGCGCACACGAGCCC
This sequence comes from uncultured Myxococcales bacterium, assembly GCA_964475235.1. Taxonomy (GTDB): domain Bacteria; phylum Desulfobacterota; class Binatia; order UBA1149; family CAITLU01; genus DATNBU01. The sequence goes on from CAYYVZ010000331.1 coordinate 875, forward strand.
GACGGCGTTGCCGCTGACGATACGAGCCAGGCGCGAGACGTCTCGTGTGGAGCCTTGGCGCACGTGAACGAGCGCATCCACGGGACGGCGGTCCAGCCATGCCGGCGTGCCGCGAGGATGCGACGTGTCCTCCTTGTGAATGAGCACGAGCGACTGCCGCGCGCTCGTGAGCGCCGAATCTCCGCTGCAGAGTCCGTTCTCCAGGTCGTGCAGCCGCGGCGGTTGGTCGCTGCCCGCGAGCAGCAGCACCTCGTCGGCATGGCGCAGGCACCGGCGCGTCCACTCCGAATCGCGATCGTCGGCGACGAAGACGACGAATTCGTTCCAGAACTCGAGGTCGTCGAGCCAGAGCGTGAGCTTCTGGTAGGCCTCCGGGTGGTCGGGGGTCGACTGGGCGACACCCGCGCCGAACTGCTCGTCGACGTGGCGGCTCGACTCGACGGTCGTGACGCCCCAGCGGTCGAGCGCCGCACCGAGCTTCTCGGCGAATCCCTGCGTGTCGACGCCGTCGGTGATTGCGAGCACGCAGATCGTCGCTGGCCGGTTGATCTTCTCGCGCGTGGCCGTTCGCTTGAGCCTCTCGATCGTGAGCTTGGCCATGTTGAGCGACAGCGCGGGCTGGCTGAGGCAGAGCCGCTTGAACGTCTCGCGGTCGGCGTGGGCCAGCACCGTGTCGCGAATTGCGGTGACGGTGGCCGAGCGAGGCTCGCCGGTGATCACGGCCATCTCGCCCACGGTCTCACCGCGGCCCACTTCGTTGAGGGCGCGCCGGACGCCGGCCCGGCCAACCGACGCGCGCAGTCTCCCGCTGATCACGAAATAGACGCCGTCTTCGGGGTCGCCCTCGCGAAACAGCGTCTCGCCGCCGCTGAGCTCCTTCCAGTCGACGAGCGCCATCACGCTGTCCACGAACTCGTCGTCCACGCTGCCGAAGACTTGAGTCAGGCACGTTGCCAGCGTATCGCGTCGCTTCCTTTCCACGGGGCGCGAATGGTAATCGCGAAACGACCTACAGTCGAGCCAACCTGGTGTGCCGGCGACACCGGCGCGGCAGGAATCGCATGAGCACTCGCGATCACGTCCATCCGATCGTCCGCCTGAATTTTCAGACCCGGCTCGTCGCCTGTCCGCTCGTTGCCGTCATCACGCTGTCCTCGCGCCTGACGGCCGGCGAGGCTGTCTCGCCGGCGCTCTGGGCCATGTTTGCGCTCTATGCGCTGGTCTGGCCCCACATCGCCTACGCGCTCTCGAGACGCACCGGCGATGCGGCGCGCGAGCTGCGCCTCCTGATGGTCGATTCCTCGGTCACCGGCGCGGCCATTGCGTTCGCAGGATTCCGGCCGATCCCGGCCCTGTGCCTGTCGATCCCCGTTACGACATTTTCCGCCAGCATCGGCGGAATGCCGTTCATGATCCGGGGCGTCTCGGCGCTCGTGGCGTCGGCGCTGCTGACGGGCGTCTTCGCGACGGGATTCTCGGTCGGAACCACGGCTCCTGCGGCCCAGATTCTCGCCGCGGCCGGCCTGGTGACGTTCCAGACGATGCTCGGGCTCTTCACGTTCCGGACCGCGCGGGCCTTCGTGGACAGCCGCCGCCAGCTCGCGAGCCAGGCCGAGGAGATCCGACGCCAGAACGCCGAGCTCGTCGTGGCGCGCGAGAGCGCGCTCGAAGCCACCAAGGCGAAGTCTGCATTCCTCGCCACGATGAGCCACGAAATCCGCACGCCGCTCAACGGCGTGCTCGGCATGGCACGGCTCCTGGCGGAAACACCGCTTACGGCCGAGCAGCAGGACCTGCTCCGCACCGTGCGCGCATCCGGCGACACGCTCGTCACGGTGATCAACGACATCCTCGACTACTCGCGCGTCGAGTCGGGACGGCTCGAGCTCGAGCAGGAGCCGCTCGACGTGGTGTCGGTCGTGGAGGACTCGCTCGAGATCGTCTCCGACACGGCCAGACGCAAGGGCCTCGAGCTGGTGTGCGAGATCGACGGCGAAACGCCGGTGACGATCCTCGGAGACGCCACGCGCGTGCGACAGGTCGTGACCAATCTCGCGGGCAATGCCGTCAAGTTCACCGAGCGTGGCGAAGTGGTGGTCAGCGTGCGCCAGGCGAGCGCCGGTGGCGGCGACAGTCCCGCGGAGATTTCGGTTTCGGTGCGCGACACCGGCATCGGGATCCCGGCCGATCGCATTCCGTTGCTCTTTACGGCGTTCAGCCAGGCCGACACGTCCACGACCAGGCGATACGGCGGCACCGGGCTCGGACTGGCGATCTCGAAACGGCTCGTCGGACTCATGGGCGGGGACATACGGGTAGAGAGCGAACCGGGGCGCGGTTCCACGTTCTCTTTCACGATCGCCGGCAGGGTCGCGCCGTCGCAGCAGCGAGTCGTGCCTCCGGGGTCCGCACGCGGAACAAGAGTGCTCGTCGTGGACGACAACGCGACCAACCGCCATGCCCTTTCCGGACAGCTCCGGCTGTGGGGGTTCGACACGGAGGAAGCCGCGAGCGGAGCGGACGCGCTGGCCGCGCTGAAGCAGGGCGCGCGCTTCGATCTCGCGATCGTCGACTACCACATGCCCGAGATGGACGGCATGGGTCTGGCGCGCGCGATCCGTTCCGGCTCGGCGTGCGCTTCGCTTCCGCTGGTCCTGCTGTCGTCTTCCCTCGTGCTGGCCAGGGACGACCCCGATGGCCTGTTCGCAGCGCGTCTGCTGAAGCCTGCACGGCAGTCGAGCCTGTTCGATGCCGTCTCGGTGGCCCTCGGTTCACATGGTTCCGGCAAACCCGACGAAGCGGTGCCGGCCGCGAACCGGAACGTCGCGGCCGGGCTGCGGATCCTCGTGGCCGACGACAACGACGTCAATCGAAACATCGCGCGCCTGGTGCTGCGCCGCTTCGGGGCGGAGGCCGACGAGGTCGCGAACGGACGCGAAGCAGTGGATCTCGTGGAACGGTCGGCGGGCGGCCGTGCCTACGATCTTGTCCTCATGGACGTGCAGATGCCGGTGATGGACGGGCTCGAAGCCACGCGGGCGATCTGCCGTCTCGCCGCCGGAAGGCCATCGCAGAAGTGGCCGCGCATCGTCGCGATGACCGCGAACGCGATGCAGGAAGACCGCGCGACGTGTCTTGCGGCGGGGATGGACGGCTACCTGACGAAGCCGCTCAATTTCGAGGAAGTCGGGCGCGTGCTTCACGACATCGCGAGCGTGGCGCCGCCGGACAGGGAAAGCCCCGGCGCTTCGCTGCGTCCGGCCGGGGATGCCATCGACTGGTCCAGGCTGGAGGAGCTCGCGGAGTACGACACTCCCGAGCATACCGTCGTGCGCGGCGCGATCGCGTCGCTGGCCGACCAGGCGCCGGCGTGGATGGACGAGATTCACCGGAGCCTTGCCGGAAAGGATGCGGCGGGGCTGCGCGGCCCGGCGCACAAGCTCAAGGGCGCGGCCTCGAACCTGGGTGCGGTCGTGCTCGCCGATTGCGCTTCCCGCCTCGAGACGGAAGCGAAGAGCGGAGAGCTGGAACGAGTCGGACCGCTGGTCGAGAATCTCGTCGTCGTCCTGGAAGAGACGCTGCGGGCGCTTCGGGGTTACGTCGATGCACCGCCGCAGCAGGAGAGCGCGTGATGTCAGAGGAGACCGAAATCGACCTCGAAGGCGTTTCGAGCGCCGAGCCGGAAGTTGCGGCCGAGGACGCGAAGTCGTTCGAGAACGCGGCACTGATCGGCAATGCCAAGCTGCGCGAGAGCGGGCAGTTCGTGAACATCGTGAAAATGGGAGCGCGCGCGGCTCCCGAGGGCCAGCCGCTGGTCCTCATCGTCGAGGACGACGCGGGCACGGCTGCCGTCATCGAGGCGATCCTGAAGAAGAAGGAATACGCGACGCGCGTTGCCGGCAACCTGAACGAGATCAAGCGCGCGCTCAGCATGCGCCCGGTTCCGCATCTCATCCTGCTCGACGTGATGCTTCCCGATGCGAACGGATTCGCGGTGCTCGAGCGGCTTCGGCGTCATCCCGAGTATGCGCAGACGCCGGTCGTGATGCTGACGAGCCTCAGCGAGCCGGCGGACGTGGCGAAAGGGCTCGCACTCGGAGCGACGGGCTACATGAGCAAGCCGGCGCGGCCACAGGCGCTCGTGCACGTGATTCGCACCGCGCTCGGGCTGGAGGCGAGGGGAGGGGGGTGAGGAAGGGCGGAGCTACAGTGACCCTTTGATAAGCCGGCAGATGTTGACCATGGTCTGATTTTTCTGCGCTTCGGACATTCCGTCGAGGGGCGTCGACGGATTCATCGCTGCTTGGAAATTGCCGATCTCGGTTTCTTCGTATGAGCTGGCGCTGATCGGAACCCACAGGATCTTTACGCCTTTCGCACGAGCGCTTTGAAGCAAAGGCGTCAACTCTTTGTGGGCTATGAAATCGGACTCGAGAAAGTTGGGACTCACGAGGAGCACCGCAACTTTCGCCTGCTCGAGCGCCTCCCGAATCGCAGATTTCCAATGCTCGCCCGCGCCGATTCGCGTGTCGTCCCAGACCTCGATCGATCCGGCCCGGATGTAGGGTTTCAGGTGCTTCTGGAGGAGAGTCAGCCATTGCGAGTCGGCATGGCTGTAGCTCACGAAAACGGCACCGCCGGGCGCCACCGTCGGTTCGCGCGGCGCCTCCAGTGCGAACTCGTCATCTCCGTTGCGCTTGTGGAGGCAGTACCGCTCGTAGGGGTGGGCCACCGTCTGGCCGGGCTTTCTGAGATCGAACTGTTCGGGGCCTTCATAGCGCGCGATGCTGTCCTGGACGGCCCGGAACGTGACTTTGTCGACGAGCAGCCGTCGCCCGTTTCTCGCGTTCTCCATGAGGTGGGCGGCCAGATTCACTCCATTGCCAATGGCCGTGAAGTCCCAGACTCGTTCACTACCGATGGATCCGAGAATCACGTCTTCGGTGGCGATGCCCACTCCGAGATCCAGGAAGGTTAGCTGAACGTTGCTTTGCTGGTCCCAGCGTGTCTTCAGATCGTCAAACGCTCGAAGCATGGAGA
>CAYYVZ010000332.1:0-5890 GCA_964475235.1 uncultured Myxococcales bacterium
CTCCGACCGGGTCGAACCAGCAGCGATTGTCCATCATGGTCGTCCGGGACGCCGCCAAGAAGAAGGCGCTCGCCGACCTCTATCGGAAAGGCTTCGAGATCTACGCACAGATGCCGCGGCCCGACCGGCCGGCCGAGGACCTGCGCTCGCAGCAGATGGGACGCGTCGTCGATTCCGCGATGTACCTCGCGCAGACGATGGAGCAGGCGCCCGTCTTCCTGATTCCGTGCATCGAGGGGCGCTTCGAGGACCAGCCTCAGTTCGCGCAGGCGTCGATGTACGGCTCGATCCTGCCGGCCGTCTGGTCGTTCATGCTGGCGGCGCGCGCCCGCGGCCTCGGTTCGGCGTGGACGACGATCCACCTCATGTTCGAGGCCGACGCCGCGAAGATTCTCGGCATTCCGTCCCACATCACGCAGGCTGCGCTCTTGCCGGTGGCGTATTTCAGCGGGGACGACTTCAAGCCGGCCAAGCGGATTTCGTCGCGAGAGATCACGTACTGGGACAGTTGGGGCAGCAAGCGCTAGCGCGCCTGCGGCTCCAGGCGCCAGCACGCCTGCGGCTCCCAGCGCTAGCGCGCCTGCGGCTCCAAGCTCTAGCGCGCCTGCGGCTCCAAGCTCTAGCGCGCCTGCGGCGCGACAAATAAACAGGCGCGCGCGCGACCCACAGCTCGAATCCGTGTAGCATCGCGCGGTGGCAGAGGCGGAGGTGGCGGTGGACAGGGCGAAGGCTGCGCGCATGCACTGGCGCAGCATGGTCGTCTGCGGCGTGATCGGCTTCTCGTCCGGTCTGCCTCTCTTCCTTCTCTTCAATCTGCTGCCGGCGTGGCTGAAGACCGAGGGCCTCTCGCTCTCGACCATCGGGGCGTTCGCGCTCGTCCAGCTTCCCTACACCTGGAAGTTCCTGTGGGCGCCGCTGGCCGACCGCTACGGTCTGCCGGGCTTCGGCCGGCGGCGAAGCTGGATGTTCGTCTCCCAGGTCGCGCTCGTCGCCTGCATCGCGGCGCTCGGGTTCCTCGATCCCGCGCAGGACCTGCGCGCCGTCGTCGCGCTGTCGACGCTCGTCGCGTTCGTGTCGGCGACCCAGGACATCGCGATCGACGCGTACCGGCGCGAGCTGCTGGCCGAATCGGAGCTCGGCATCGGCAACGCCATTTTCGTGAACGCGTACAAGGTCGCCGGGCTCGTCCCGGGATCGCTGTCGCTGTTCCTTGCCGATCACCTCCCGTGGTCGCAGGTCTTCGGGATCACGGCGGCCTTCCTCGTGCCGGGCGCCATCCTTTCGCTGCTGATCACGGAACCGGAGAACGCCGTGGCCGCTCCGCGAACCCTGCGCGCGGCGACGGTCGAGCCGTTCCGCGAGTTTTTCTCGAGGCAGGGATGGAAGAGCGCGGCCTTCGTGCTGTCGTTCGTGTTTCTCTACAAGCTCGGCGACTCGCTCGCGACGGCGCTGGCGACGCCGTTTTACCTCGAGATGGGCTTTACGAAGACCGACATCGGCATCGTCGCCAAGAACGCGGGTCTGTGGTGCAGCGTCGCCGGCGGGCTGCTCGGCGGCCTCTGGATGATCAAGCTCGGCATCAACCGCGCGTTGTGGGTCTTCGGCGTCGCGCAGGCCGTCGCCATCCTCGGGTTTGCGTGGCTGGCGGCGCAGGGCCCCGGCGAGTCGAACGCCGCGCGGCTCTTCCAGCTCGGCGCGGTGATCGGATTCGAGGCTTTCGGCGTCGGGCTCGGGACTACGGCTTTCGTCTCGTACATCGCGCGCACGACGAGCCCTGCGTATGCGGCCACCCAGTATGCGCTGTTCACGAGCCTGATGGCCGTGCCGCGCACGGTGGTGAACGCGTTTGCGGGAGTGCTCGTCGAGGGACTGGGGTGGGTGAGCTTCTTCTGGCTCTGCTTCGCGCTGGCTCTGCCCGGCATGTTGCTGCTCGTGCGAGTCGCACCGTGGAACGAGAAGCTGGACGCGATGAGGGGCTGAGCGCCCGCCGCGTTTGCAAGCCCTGCCCGGTCGCAGGCATGAAGGCCCACGATGCCGATCGAAATCCCCGCGGCCCGCTCCGCCGCCATTCAGGATTCGCCGCGAGCGAGCGGATTCCGGGTTCCCGCGGAATGGGAACCTCATCGTGCCGTCTGGACGGCCTGGCCTGCCGCGGCCGATCTCTGGGAGGACAACCTCGCCGCGGCCCAGCGCGAGTTCACGGCGCTGTGCCATGCGATCGCCGGCGCCGAGCTGCCGCCGCACCTCGCGGAGGAAACCGGGGAGCTTCGCGTTCCCTCGATCAACGGGCACGGCCACGAGAACCATCTCAAGCCGGAGCTGCTCGAGATTCTCGTGGCAGACGACCAGGCCGAGCGGGACGCGATCGTCGCGCTGTCCGGGCTGCCGGTGCGCTTCCATCGGATCGCATACGGCGACATCTGGCTGCGCGACACCGCGCCGGTGTTCTCGACGACGCAGGGCGGCGAGGTGGCCGCGGTCTGCTTCCGATTCAACGGCTGGGGCGAGAAGTACCTGTTCCCCGCCGACCTCGCGCTCGCGCGTGCCGTGCGGCTGGCCACCGGGCTGCACTCGTTCGACGTGCCGATGATCTTCGAAGGCGGCGCGATCGAGGTGGACGGCGAAGGCACGGCGATCACGACCGCACAGTGCCTGCTCAACCAGAATCGCAATCCGGGGATGGCGAAGGCCGAGATCGAGGCCCACCTCGTGGATGCGCTCGGCCTGGACAAGGTGATCTGGCTCGGCGACGGGCTGCTCAATGACCACACGGACGGGCACGTCGATACGCTGGTCCGCTTCGCAGGGCCCGGGCGTGTGCTGTGCATGGAAGCGCGCTCGGACGACGATCCGAATCGCGAAGTGCTCGAGACGATCGTCCAGGATCTCTCGAACGCGCGCGACGCCAACGGGCGCGCGCTCGAAATCGTGAAGATCCCGTCGCCGGGGCCGATCGAGGACGCCGATGGCGAACCGATGGCCGCGAGCTACGTGAACTACTACATCGCGAACACCACCGTCGTGGTGCCGACCTACGGCAGCCGCTACGACGAGGAAGCCGTGCGAACGATCTCGGCACTGTTTCCGAACCGCCGCACGATCGGCACGTCGGCGCGCGCGATCCTTACCGGCGGCGGTGCGTTTCACTGCATCACGCAGCAGGAACCCATGGGGAGGGCGAGCTGATGGCGCGCGTCGTGAAAGTCGCGGCTCTCCAGTGTGCGCTCGGCGGTCCGCGCGAGAAGAACGTCGCGCGGGTCGAGGAGCTCGTTCGCGAAGCCGCTGCGGCCGGCGCGCAGGTCGTGCTGCCGCCCGAGCTGTTCGAGGGACCCTACTTCTGCAAGGTCGAGGACGAGAGCTGGTTCGCGGAGGCTCGCGAGGCGCGAGGGAACGCGACGATCGAGCGGTTCTCGTCGCTCGCGCGCGAGCTCGGCGTGGTCATTCCGGTGTCGTTTTTCGAGAAGGACGGACCGCACTACTTCAACTCGCTTGCGGTCGCCGATGCCGACGGCAAGGTGCTCGGCGTGTATCGCAAGAGCCATATTCCCGACGGACCGGGCTACGAAGAAAAATTCTACTTCCGGCCGGGCGAGACGGGGTTTCGCGTGTGGCCGACTCGTTACGGGACGATCGGGACGGGGATCTGCTGGGACCAGTGGTTCCCCGAGTGTGCGCGCGCGATGATGCTGATGGGCGCCGAGGTGCTGCTCTATCCGACCGCGATCGGCAGCGAGCCGCACGATCCCACGCTGGACACGAGCGGCCCGTGGCAGCGGGCCATGGTCGGGCACGCCGTCTCGAACGTGGTGCCCGTCGTTGCGGCCAACCGCATCGGCGACGAGGACGGACAGGTCTTCTACGGCCATTCCTTCGTTGCCGACCACCGCGGCGAGATCCGCAGCGAAGTCGGGAGCGGCGTAGAAGGCGTGGCAGCTCTCGAGCTCGACCTCGACGCCGTCGCGAAGGCGCGGGCGGCGTTCGGATTCTTTCGCGACCGCAGGCCCGATCTGTACGGACTTCTCGCCAGCAAGCCCGGTACTGCGTGAAAGTACTCGTTACCGGAGCGACCGGTCTCATCGGCCGTCATCTCGTGAGGCGGCTCATCGACGGCGGGCACGAAGTCGTCACGCTCACGCGCAACCTCGACGACGCGAGCGTCACGCTGCCCGTCAAATGCGTCATCCACGAGTGGTTCCCCGACGTCGGGCAGATGGACGAGCGTTCGCTCGACGGTGTGGACGGCGTCGTACACCTGGCCGGCGCGAGCGTCGGCGAGGGAAAATGGAGCGAGGGGCGGCGCGAGGCACTCCTGCGTTCGCGCATCGACAGTACGCGAACGCTCGTCAACGCGATCGCTGCTCGCGCGGTCGAAGACCGGCCGTGGGTGCTCGTCTCGGCCTCGGGCATCGGCATCTACGGCGATCGCGGCGACGAGGTGCTGAACGAAACCAGTACACCCGGGGAAGGATATCTCGCCGAGATCTGCGTCGCGTGGGAGCAGGAGGCGCGCCGCGTCGAGGCGTTGGGGCTGCGGTGGGTCGCGCTTCGCACGGGCATCGTGCTCGCGCGCGAAGGCGGGGCGTTTCCGCAGGTGCTGCCGCCGTTCCGACTCGGGATCGGCGGGCGGCTCGGAAGCGGGCAGCAGTGGATGAGCTGGATCCACATCGAGGACATCGTTTCGATGTACGTCGCGGCGCTCGAGAACCGCGCGTTCGAAGGGCCGGTGAACGCCGTCGCACCGGGCGCCGTCACCAACGCCGATTTCACGGCGGCGCTCGCCTCCGCGCTCGGTCGCGGGGCACGGTTCGCGGTGCCGGCCGCCGTGCTGAGCCTCGCGCTCGGTGAACGTTCCGGCCTCGTGCTCACCGGCCAGCGCGTGGCGTGCGCCGCCGCCGACGAGGCGGGCTTCGTCTTCGACTACCCCGAAGTCGGTCCGGCGCTGAAGGAGCTTTGCTCCGACCTGTCGCACGTGTTCGAGCAGGAGATCTGGTTCGATCAGAAGCCGGAGGACGTGTTCGCGTTCTTCTCGGACGCGCGCAACCTCGAGATGATCACCCCGGGCTTCGTGCACTTCCGCATCACGAAGGCGCCCGAGGAGGCGCTCTTCGAGGGTGCGCTCATCGAGTACAAGCTGCGGCTCCACGGCATCCCGGTCCGCTGGCGCACGCGCATCGACGTGTGGGATCCGCCGCGTACCTTCGTGGACTCCCAGCTCAAGGGCCCGTACCGGTCCTGGATACACACGCACCAGTTCGAGGCCCTCGACGGCGGCACTCTGGTGCGCGACGTCGTGCGCTACGAGCTCCCGTTCGGTGCGCTCGGCGATCTCGTCGCCGGCAAGCTCGTCGAGAAGGACGTCGCCCTGATCTTTGCGTATCGCCGCACGCGCCTCCTCGAGCTCTTCGCCTAGGCGACGTAGCGGTCCCCGACCAGCGTCGCGAGGGGCATTTCCCATTGAATGCCATCCGGCGCACGTCCTTCCGCCTTGATGATCCCGGCGTGAATCCCATGCAGGTGGTGCGCCGCACACACCGTGATCCTGTTCTCCCGCTCGTCGCCGCCCCCGAGCGAACGAAACCTGACGTGATGGTCATGAAGTTCCCGACGCGAGCTGCAGGCCGGCACGGCGCACCGCCATCCGTCGCGCTCGAACACCGGATCCCGGTGCTTCGGCGCCGACATCCACTCGAGCAGCGCGAGCGCGACCATGCGTTCGAAGGCCTGCCAGCGCGCCTGGCGCGGCCTCTCCAGGCGATCGAGCGTCGATTCGACCAGCACGAGCACCGAAAGCGGCGCGCAGATATCGAGCCTGACTGCCCCCGGAGGACCCAGCGACGCATCGGCCGCAGCGCCACGCTCAACACGCAGACGGGCACGCTCCTCGCGGCGG
>CAYYVZ010000333.1:0-5811 GCA_964475235.1 uncultured Myxococcales bacterium
CTGGATGTAGCCGTTGTCGTAGTAGAAGGCCGTGAGCCTCTCGACGTCGGTCTTGAGCTCCTCGTCCTTGAGGATGCCGGCGCCGGTGAACCACGACAGGATCCACTTGCGGCGCGTGGACATCACGCGCCGGAGGCGTCCCTCGCTGAAGGCGTTCACGCCCTCGAAGTGGATCTCGTCGACGAGCACTTCCTCGCCTTCGTCGATCACGTAGCGGACGGTCGCGTTGCCGTCGGCGTCGGGAACGATCTGGTAGTCGATCTTGACGTCCGGATAGCCCTCGCCCGCGTAAACCTTCTTGGCCTCGCGGATGCCTTCCCAGGCCTTCTGCGGATCGAAGACGGTGCGCGGGCGGATGCCCACGACGGCCTCGAGGTCGGCCTTGTCGACGTTTTCGTTGCCCTCGAACTCGAGCGCGGCGACGTACGGACGCTCGGCGACGTGGTAGACGAGGACGACGCCGCCGGACGTGCCGTCCGTCGTCACCCAGACGTTGTCGAAGAAGCCCATCTTGAAGATGGCCTTGACGTCGAGGTCGACGGCCGCGTCGTCGAGCGCGACGCCGACGGGGTGCGTAATGTGGATCCGGATCGCCGACTCTTCGACGCGACGGAAGCCCGTCACGCGGACGTCCTTCACGACGGGGTGGTTCTGGTTGGCTCCGGCCGCCTTGACGGTCTCTCCCGCGGCGGCCTTGGCCAGCACGACGGGCGCTTCGGCAGCCCTGGCCACCGAAGCGTAGGGGCCGGCCACGGGGCCGGCTACCAGCACGGCAGCGCACGCGCAGCAGGCGGCGACAGCGGCGAATCGACTTCCTGGAATGGCCTTGCGGCCGGGCCAGAGACCCAAGAGCTGCTTCAAGACGTCCGTTCCTCCTTCCGCACCGTCCGTTCGTCCTTCAACAACCCACCTTCCATCCGTAGCGTCCTGTCGAGCAAACCGGCCAGAGCGAAGTTGTGCGTAGCCACGACCAGGGCCGCCCCCTCTTCCCTCTGCACGTCGCGCAGCAGGCGGTGGACGTCTTCCGCGGTGGCCGGGTCGAGGTTGCCCGTGGGCTCGTCCGCCAGCACCACCGAAGGGCGCCCGACGAGAGCCCGCGCGACCGCCACGCGCTGCTGCTCGCCGCCCGACAGCTCGCCGGGCCGGTGGTCGAGCCGGCGGCTGAGGCCGACGCGTTCCAGTATTTCGGTGGCCCTCTTTTTCGCGGCCGTGCGCGGCGAGCCGGTGACGAGAAGCGGCATCATGACGTTCTCGAGGGCGTCGAAGTCGCCGAGAAGGTGGTGAAACTGGAACACGAAGCCGATGTCCTTTCCGCGCAGCGCCGTGCGCTCGCGGTCCCCGAGGCCGTACACGTCGATGCCGCGAATCCTGACCTTTCCGCCGTCGGGCCGGTCGAGCCCTCCGAGCAGGTGAAGCAAGGTGCTCTTGCCGGTGCCCGATTCGCCGACCACCGCCACGGACTCCCCCGGGGCGACACGGAGATCGACTCCCTTCAGAACCTCTATGACGGTCTCGCGGTCGTCGTATCGCCGCCGGAGGCCCTCGGCCGCAACGGCCCAGTCCGGCGCCCGGTCGGCCGCGGCGGCGTCCCCACCGGCGGCTTCCCTGCGTCCATTGCTTCCGGCGGCGTCACTCATAGCGCAGCACGTCCACCGGCACGACCCGCGAGGCCTTCCAGGCCGGGAAAAGGCACGCACCGAGGCAGATGACCATCGAGGCGCCCATCACGATGGCGAAGTTCGAGGGGTCGAGGCGGATCGGCAGCGTGTTCACGTAGAACACGCCCGGCGGAAGCTGGATGAACTCGTACTTGCTGAGCGCGAGGCAGCCCAGCCACCCGAACAGCGCACCGGCCAGTGTCCCCACCCAGCCGATCAGCAGGCCCTTCATGACGAAGATGCGCGCGATCGACGCGTCGCCCGCGCCCATCGTCTTCAGCACCGCGATGTCGCGGCGCTTCTCCATGACGACCATGTACAGCGTCGAGACGATCGTGAAGGCCGCCACCAGGATGATCAGCAGCAGCACGAGGAAGTAGGCCGTCTTCTCGAGCTTGAGCGCGGCGAAAACATTGTGGTGGGCCTCCGTCCACGGCTCCACCGAGTACGGCATGCCGATGCGCTCGTTGAGGGCAGCGGCCACCTCGGGCGCCTCGTAGGGCTCGTGGAGCCGCGCTTCGACGCCGGTCGCGATGTGCCCGACTCCGAACAGCGCGCGCGCATCCTCGATGCCCATGAAGACGAGGGCACCGTCATATTCGACCATGCCGGAATTGAAGATCGCCGTGACCACGAACCGCCGGCTGCGCGGCATCGCCCCCATCGGGCTGGCAGAAAACCGCGGCGACATGAACCGCACGATGTCGCCGCGCTCGACGTAGAGCTTGTCGGCCAGCTCGCGGCCGATCATCACGGTCGGAAGCTCGACGCCTTCGGAGGCGATGCGCTTGCCGATGTCGTGAATCGAGCCTTCGATCACGTAGCGCTCGATTCCCGCCGTGCTGCTCCCCGACGTCGCGTCCACGCCGCGCGCAAACACGCCCATCAGCGTGTCCCCGTTCGCGGCCAGCATCTGCGACTGCACGACGGCCGCCGCGTCTTCGACGCGCGGGTCGCTGCGCAGCACCCGGACGATGTCGTCCGGCTTGTCGATGATGCCGGTGCCGAGCAGGCTCGTGACGCGAATGTGGGGATGCAGGCCGAGGATGCGCGCACGCAGGTCCTCTTCGAAGCCCGTCATGATCGCGAGCGTCATGGTGAGCACCATGACGCCGAGCAGCACGCCCAGCGTGGAGATCACCGTGATGACCGAGACGAACGCTTCACTGCGGCGCGAGCGCAGGTAGCGAAGCCCGACGAAGAGCTCCCAGGACACCACCGATTTCCTGTCCGCACGGCCCGCTTCGCCGGGGCGGGCGGGCTAGCGAACGCGGCCCTCGTGCCGCAGGTGTGGGAAGAGGATGACGTCGCGGATCGACTGGGAATCCGTGAGCAGCATGACGAGACGGTCGATGCCGATGCCCTGCCCCGCCGTTGGCGGCAGCCCGACTTCGAGCGCCCGAACGTAGTCGTCGTCGATGTCGCAGGCTTCCTCGTCGCCCGCCTCCTTGCGGCGCGCCTGGTCGAGGAAACGCTCGTGCTGGTCCTCGGGGTCGTTGAGCTCGCTGAAGCCGTTGGCGATCTCGCGCCTGGCCACGTAGAGCTCGAAGCGATCGACGAAACGCGGGTCCTTGTCGTTCCTGCGCGCGAGAGGCGAGATCTCGATCGGAAAACCGGTCACGAACGTCGGCTGCACGAGCGAGTCCTCGCAGGTGTGCTCGAAGACGTCGGCAAGCAGGCCGAGGCCGGGCTGGCGCTTCTTCGGCTCGATGCCGAGGCGATCGGCCGCAGCCGCGAGCACCTTCACGTCGAGGGCCTCGTCGCGCGAGATCCCGAGCGCTGCGGCGACGGCTTCCACCATTTCCACGCGCTTCATGTCGGCGAAGTCGAGTGTCACCTCTCCGTAGGGCACCTGCTCGCTTCCCGTGATCTCGCGAGCGAGCGTGGCGAACATGCGGCGCGTGAGCGCGATGAGATCCTCCGCGGTGGCCCACGCCTGATAGAACTCGCACATCGTGAACTCGGGGTTGTGCTGCAGCGAGATGCCTTCGTTGCGGAACATGCGCCCAATCTCGTAGACGCGCTCGAAGCCGCCGACGACGAGGCGCTTGAGATACAGCTCCGGCGCGATGCGCATGAAGAGGTCCATCGACAGCGCGTTGTGATGCGTGACGAACGGCCTGGCAGCCGCGCCGCCGGCGATCGGCTGCAGCAGCGGCGTCTCGACTTCGAGATAGCCTTCATCGGCGAAGAAGCGGCGCAGGCACGCGATCACGGCTGCGCGCCGGCGGAAGGTGCGGCGCACGTCCTCGTTGACGACGAGGTCCACGTAGCGCTGGCGGTAGCGGGCCTCCTTGTCCTGCAGGCCGTGCCACTTCTCGGGAAGCGGTCTCAGCGCCTTCACGAGCAGGCGCAGGCTTTCGAGACGGAGCGTCAACTCGCCGGTCCTGGTGCGGAAGAGGCGGCCGGTGACGCCCACGATGTCGCCGGTGTCGAGCCTTTTCGCCAGGGCGTAGGCTTCGTCGCCGAGGTGGCCCTTGTTTGCGAAGAGCTGGATGGCGCCGGAGCCGTCCTGGAGCTTGAGGAACGTCGTTTTGCCGAAGTCGCGGATCGCGAGGATGCGGCCCCCGAGGCGATAGAGCCCGCTCTTCTCCTCGATCACCGCGGCTTCGAGGGCGCCGAATTCGGCCACGAGGGTCCCGCAGGAGGAATCGGGCTGGAAATCGTTCGGGAAAGCGGGCCCGCCCTGCCTCAGCTCGGCGAGCTTGGCCCGGCGTACGCGAACCTGCTCGCTTTCCTGCAGGGCGGCATCGGCTTCGGACCGGGAAGCGCTCGCCGCTGCCTCGTCGGCGTTCTTGCGCGACGCGCGCTCGGTCGCCTCCTGCCCGGACTCGGAGGCGGCGGATGACCCCTGGGGCTCGCCCGGTGTGCTGCGATCTGACATCTCGTTCGACGGAGGGAGGCCGGTCCTGGGCCCTCGCGTGCACGGCGAAAGCATGAAACCAGCCAAAGCCGCGCGACCGTATCGTCGGAAATTCGCGCGGTCAAGGGAGATGTCTGCGCAAGTGCGCGCAAAACTTGAACTTCTGAACAGGCTTCTCTACCCTCCGCGCGGTGTTGCGACGCGCAGGTCTCAGACAGGCTCTGGCGATCCTGCACTACGTCCTGATCGCGCTCTCGGCCTGGGCTGCAGCCGTCGTCGTACTCAAGCTCGCGAGCCTCGACCTGAGCCCCAGGGTCCAGCCCGCCGCGTCCTCCGATACGCTGAACCTGGTCGCTGCGCGCGGCCCGCGCGCGGCCGACGACAACGTCATCCTCAAGCGCAATCTCTTCGGCGCGACCGGCCTCGACGTCGATACCGACGAAGCCCCTGCCGCCGGCGAGTCCGACCTGAAGCTGAGGGGCGTTGCGTCGTCCGAGGGAACGGACTTCGCGGTATTCGAGAACGTGACGAGCGGGGAGCAGAATGTGTTCGCCGTCGGTGAGAAGGTGTTCGACGGTCCGAAGCTCGTCTCGGTCGACGCCGAGGGAGCCGACGTCCTGCTGCGCGGCAGGAAGCGCCGCTACGAGATCGAGGAAGACCATGCCGGCGACGCAGACCGGCAAGGCCGCCGGTCGGGCGGCCAGAAGAGCCAGAAGAAAGGCGAGGCTGCGGGCGTGAAGAAGACCGGCGAGGGCGCGTACCTCGTCGACCGCCGCGAGGTCGAGCACGCGGTCGCCAACCTCAACGAAGTGATCACGCAGGCCCGGGCCGTACCCGTCCTGCAGGAAGGAAAGAGTGCCGGTTTCAAGCTGTTCAGCATCCGGCCGAACTCGATCTTCCAGAAGATCGGCCTCATCGATGGCGACATCGTGCAGAGAGTGAACGACACCGAGCTCACCGACCCGTCGAAAGCGGTCGGACTGCTCGAGGAGATCCAGTCCATGGACCAGGTTCGCGTGAACTTCGTGCGCAGCGGCAAGCAGCAGACCTTCACCTACACGATCCGGTGATGCACCTGATGCGCGCTTCTCGAGTCACGACCGCCGTTCTCCTCGTTGCGGCAACGCTCCTCGCCCGGACTCCGCACGCGACGGCGGAGCCCGAACCGGGACGCCGCGAGCAGAACCGGGAGGAGCGGGAACAGCGTCAGGAAGAACGCGACCAGCGCCAGGAAGCGCGCGACGCGCGGCGCGCGGAACGCGGCGACGAAGGCCGAGGCGGACGCCGGGC
>CAYYVZ010000334.1:0-5739 GCA_964475235.1 uncultured Myxococcales bacterium
TCAGCTTGATCTGCGAGATGCCGTTCACGTCTCCCTTGAACTGGAAGCCGGTCGTGCCGGAAGCCTTCCAGCAGGGGTCGCCGCTGCACGTGCCGCCCGAGGGAACGTCCACGCCGTAGACGAGCGATCCATCCAGGTACACGCACCAGCTGAACGTCTCACCGGCCGTGACCGGGTCGGCGAACTCGGAAGGATCGGTGATCGCACCGCTCTTCCACTGGTACTGGCCCTGGTCCTTGGTGTTGTCCGCATCGTCCTTGAACGACAGCTTCGACTTGCCGGTCACCGTCGAGTCCTTGCAGCCCGACTCCGGCGTGAGCGAGCACGAGCCCGCGTCGATGCAGGAGATCGAAGCCGTCGCGAGAGTCGGCGTCGGAGACGCCGGCACGCCCGTCGACTCCTCGGCCTCGACGAGCGAGGGCACGAAGTCGGCGAGGACCGGAACCGGGGACGCATCGAGCGCGACGTCGAAGCGGCACGTCACGAAGTCGCCCGGTCCGACGAAGGCCGGGTTGGTGTTGGCCCAGGCTACGGCCGCCGTGTTGGCGCCCTGGTCTACGCCCACGTCGCCGAGACCGGCGGGAACGAACTCGCATTCGGACGGATCGACGAATTCGCCGACGTCGGATGCACCCGTGTAGTCCACGTCGAACTGCAGCGAGCGCAGCGTCGTTGCGTTGGTGACCGAGAAGGTCACCTGGCAGATCTGCGCAGCATGAGCCTCGGAGCTGCCCACGACGAGCACCGCAGCGAGACCGGCAAGAATCATGCACGCGGGCCGCGCGACGTGATTGGTTTCGAAAATCTTCAGCATCTTTCTCTCCGTTCCGGGGAGTGACTCTCCCGGGCTTTCCGATGGGCGTGAGCCTTGCGGCTCCCGATGCGTCGCGACGCTTCCGGTCGTGACGCGTTGTGGAATGAATGAATCCGGCGTCGTTCCTTCCCCGGTCCGCGGCCCGAGCCTGCTCCGGCCGGCGACGCGTGCAGTCGCCGGCCGTGCAGACACGCTCTCGAGGAAGGATTCGCTTGCCGACTACTGCTGCGGGTAGCCGACCGCCTTCACCATCGGGTCGGTGTTGAGCACCGGGTCCGTGTTCAGGATGTTCTCGGCATTCGCGTTGAAGATCGTCACGAGGCTCGTCACGTCGGTGGCGTCCGCGGCGCGCAGCTTCGAGAGCTGAGCGGTGCCGGAGTCCGTCGTGCAGAGCGGGTTGTACATCCAGACGTTGTTCAGCCTGACCTTGTCGGTTCCGCGTCCTTCGGAGGCCGTCGACGAGCCGGTGCCCGCATAGGCCTCCGAACGGATGCCAGAGTGCTTGCCGTTCGTCTGGATGAGGTTCCAGATGTTCGCGCCCGTGTGGCTACGGAAGCCGAGACCGGTGCTGTTGGAGGTCGTCGACGTCGGGGCATTCAGGATCGTGACGTTGGCGGCCGTCGGGTTGGTGCGCGGAGTGTTCAGGTGTGCGTTCGGGTCGACGCAGGCACCGCTCGTGCACCCGTTGTCCCACTCGAAGCCCTTGTCGCCCTCGGTACCGGCCGTTTGCTGGATCAGCATGAACTGCACGCCGCCGCGATATCCGTAATCGACGTCGAAGTTGTCGTCGAAGCTGCCGTACGCCACGAGATGGTCGGCCACCGCCGTGCCTCCGAAGAACTCGAAGGCGTCGTCCCCGCCGACATCCGACTGGATGTAGCTGAGCGTCGTCTCCGTGTCGCAGGCGTACACGGTCAGGCCGTTCAGGTCGTTCGCGCCGGCGTCGAAGGAGCCGGTGTGAGACAGAACCACGTACTGGACCGTGCCGCAGTTCGAGTTGGTGTCGAGACCGCCGTAGAGCACCGTGAACGTCAGGCCCTCGACGGTCTGATCGCAGTAGGTCGCATCGGGGCACTTGTTGACGATGCCCGTGCCCGTGAGCACGAGACCGCCCCACTCACGCGCCGCTCCGCCGTTGTCGTTGCCGCCGATCCAGGCGTCGACGGAGTTCTCCGAGTCGAACACGATCGGATCGGCCGCGGTACCGATCGCCTGGATCTGGGATCCGCGGCTGATCACGATGGCGTCCTTGTCGCCCGCGACGATCAGCGTTCCCGCCTCGATCGACAGCGTGCTGTGGACCGAGTTCGCGAAGTCGCTGTCGTTGTCGTCGCCGTTGCCGATCACCGTGCTCGGCGCGCCGCTCACGCGATAGATGTTGTCGTTCGTGAGGGCGAGCGTGCCGCCGTCGACGGCGTAGCTGGCGGGCAGGTCACAGACGTCCATGTTGCCGAGGTACGGCGCCGGCATGTTCTTCGTACCGTTCAGCGTCGTACCCGTCGGGCAGCTGGCATTCGCGGAGGGAGTCGCTCCATTGAGCGTGCCCCCCGAGGCCGGATGCCAGACCTTGTTGTTGCCATGGACGCGAACCGTCCAGTCGGCCGTCCAGTCGCCGTCCTCTTCGTCGAGGTCCTGCGAGAACGCGCCCAGGTAGTTCGTGGCGACGAACTTGGCGCGGACCTCCGGGTCGGCCTCCGGCATGTCGGTCGAAGGGTCGAAGGCGTAGTCGGACGACTGGACGTCCGGGGTGCCGCACGGGCAGTCCAGGCTGACGGGCTGGCCAACCGAGTAACTCAGGCAGCGCAGGGCGTCCGAGGCGCGCGTCTGCGTGCCGTGAAGCGGACGCGTGACGCAGACCTTGTCCGGCGACACGGTGCCTACGGCCGCACGCAGGATGTAGAGACAGTCCGAGGCAACCGGGCCCGAGCCCGAGCTGATCGGCTGCGCGCAGTCTCCGTTCGCGGCACTGGCCGCACCGGGAGTACCGCCAAGCACGCCCGCCACCAGGAGTCCGGTGGCCGCGAGGCGGAAAACGTTCTTGCTGTACATGGAATTCCTCCAGAGCCGCACCGCTTTGCGATGCGGGATGTCGACTTCGTTGCGAGCCGGACGACGGGACGGCAGATGCCTTCCCGAAGTTCCCCCGGCGCGACCCCACGCCGCGCCGAACACCGAGGATGTTGATCTCCGTCTGTGACGGAATCGTCTGCGTCGCGATAAAATTCTGTGAAGGAACGAGGCGTGTGCGCCGCGTGATACGACCGAAGTCGGCGCGCTAACCTCGTTCTGTCATTCCGTTAACGGCGAGCTAACGATTCGCGCGCGATACTGAGCCCGATCGTCTCCTTTCAACGACTGGCCTCAGGGAATGACTGCATGACGTTTCACTCACGGGTCGCGTGCTCGGTCGCGGCCTTGCTGATGTTGGCGGCGCCGCGCGCGCACGCACAGGATTCTCCCGCCGGTACCGAACCGGCCCCTTCGGTCAACGCCGACGCCGCTTCGTCGAATGCGGGCTCCCCCGATCCCACGGTCGAGGAGGTCCTCGTGACCGGAACGTCGGTCACCTCGGCGATCGACCAGGCGCGCTTCTCGGAGTCGATCGTCGACGTTCTCAACGCGGAGGACTTCAAGGCTACCGGCGACTCGAACGTCGTCGATGCGCTCTCGCGCGTGACAGGTGTCACGACGGTCGGCGACAAGTACGTGTACGTTCGCGGCCTCGGCGAACGCTACTCCCAGACCCTTTTCAACGACGCGCTGCTGCCGAGCCCCGATCCTTTTCGCCGTGTCATCCCCCTCGACCTCTTTCCGAGCGGCGCCATGGACCAGCTCGCGGTCCAGAAGACGTACGCTCCCTATCTTCCTGCCGACTTCTCCGGTGGTTCGGTGCAGCTCACGTCGCGCGCGATCCCGGCCGAGCGCGAAGCCGGCATGAGCATCAAGGCGAAGGCCAACTCCCGGACGACGTTCCAGACGCGGCCCTGGTACAGCGGCGGAAGCAGCACCGACTGGACGGGCTTCGACGGAGGGGCGCGAAGCCTTCCGCGCGCCGCCCGCGATCTTGCCCCCGATACCCGCGACCCTGCCGTGATCCAGCAAGCCGGCCTCGCGATGCACCGCCGGTTCGTCGACGAGACCGAATGGATCCCGCCCGGCTATGGCACCGATCTGAACTACGCGAATCGCTGGTCGACCCGGTTCGGTGACGTCGGGATGCTGATCGGCGGCGAGGCCGAGAACGACTGGCAGTACCGGCGCGAGGAGAGGATCAACTACGACTTCAACACGCGCGGGATCGTCGACTACCGCAAGGAAGCCCACACCATCCACCAGACGCAGTACTCCGGCCTCGGCACCCTCTCGTGGAAGCCGGCCGAATCCCAGACGCTGCGCGCGACGCTCTTCTACAGCCACCTGACCGACGACGAGTACGAGCAGCACGACCCGATTGCGCGCGAGTGCGGCGACTACGAGCAGACCCCTGAGAACTGCACCTACTTCAAGTCTCTTTTCACCGAGTGGAGGGAAAACGCGCTGCTGTCGGCCCAGCTGAACGGCGCCCATTCGCTCGCGTACAGGGATCTGGGTTTCGACTGGGGGCTGACGTTCTCGAACGCGAACCAGGACATCCCGGACGCGCGCTACTACGGGTATCGCTACGCGGGCCAGCCATCCGAATCGGAAGCGACGTTTCTCACGGACGACAACAACACCCGGCGATGGGAGAGCCTGAACGATGACGCCTGGGACGTGTTCGGCAAGTTCACGCTACCGGTCCAGTGGAGCAGGAGCTTCCTGTCGCATCTCCAGGCGGGCACCAGGTACTTCCACAAGAAGCGCGACAAGACGTACGAACAGTTTCGCTACCTCTCGCGCGGCAGCCACGACTATACGACGCTTCCGATCAACGAGATCTTTCAGGACGGAAACATACGGCCGGACTTCTGGAACCTGACCAGGGAGTCGTTTCCCTTCAACTCGTATACGGCCGAGGAAGAAATCATCGCCGGCTTCCTGCAGGCAGACACGGAGCTCGGCTCCATGTTTCGCTGGATGGTCGGCGTCCGCTACGAGGAGTACTCGCAACCCACCACGCTCGAGTCCGGCGATTCCACGCTGCTCGAAGACCAGGCGTGGTTCCCCGCCACCGAGCTCACCTGGCTGATCCGTGACGATCTCCAGCTTCGCGGCGCATACAGCCAGACCGTCAACCGTCCCGACCTGCTCGAGCGCATCGATCGCGCCATCTACCGCAACCCGAACAACGGCTATCTCTACACGGGCGACTCGCGCCTCGAGATCGCCGAGCTGACCAACTACGACCTTCGGCTCGAGTGGTACCACGGCCTGAACGACTCGGTGGAAATCGCCGGATTCTACAAGGAGATCGAGAATCCGATCGAAGAGGTCGTCTTTCCCAACGGACTCAGGAGCTGGCGCAACGCGGCCGAGGCGTCGCTCTACGGTGTCGAAATCGCCGCGCAGCAGGGCCTGACCCCGCTCGGTCGCTGGGCCGACGATTTCACCGTCCGCGGCAACGCCGCCTGGATCAAGTCCGACGCCACTCCGGGAACGACCGACATCCAGTTCACGAACAGGTCGCACCCGCTGCAGGGCCAGTCGGAATGGGTAGTGAACCTTCAGGTCACCCACGACTACATTCCGTGGGACCTGCAGACGAACCTCGCGTTCAACTGGGCAGGCGAGCGCCTTTCCGCGGTCGGAGCCTCACCGCTGCCGGACGCCTACGAGCAGCCGACGCCGCAGCTCGATCTCACGCTTCGATACGGCTTCGAGCTCTTCGGCGAAGACTTCCGGTTCACGTTCAAGGCGAGGAATCTGCTCGACGGAACCTTCGAGGAGACTCGCGACGACCTGGCGGTGCGCAGCTACAAGGACGGTCGCGATTTCACGATTCAGAT
>CAYYVZ010000335.1:0-5718 GCA_964475235.1 uncultured Myxococcales bacterium
CATAGGCATCGGTCTCGGCGATGTCCCTGGCCATGTCGCGGGCGCCCTCGTGGATGGAGCGCAGGATTTTGCGGGCCGGGGTGTTTGGGCAGCACTGCGGCTTCAGCGTGCAGGCGTCGCAAACCGAATCCGGGCAGTTCACGTCGCTGTTGTTGCACAGCATGCCCTTGTTGGGGCCGCCGAGGCAGACGACCTCGTTGACTCCGCACGGTCCGCCGACCGGAATGTTTCCGGTCGGGACCGGCGAGGTCGACCGAAGCTTGATCAGGTCCGGATACGCCGGCGAGCCGTTGTCGAACACCGAGCAGAACTTGATCGTGCGGTCGTTCGTCGATCCCGTGAAGTGCATCGGCGGCTCCGGATTGAGCGTGAGCGGATCGCTGTAGTCGTAGCTCTCGTAAAAGATGTCGTCCTCGTCGCCCGGCAGACAGGCCGGGCTGGTCTGCCCCGGGAACTGTGAGCACTGCGCCTGCGGCGGCCCGTAGTAACGCCACCGCACGCCGCGCTTGTGTGTGTGCGACGAGAGCTGGAAGAGCCTGGTTCCCTCCGCGAACGTGTGAGTCGCGCAGTACTCGCGGGACTCGAACGGGGGCACGTCCTGCGTGAAGATCCAGCGGTTGTCGAAGAGACCCACGGCCGGCCACGTACGAGTGTCGGTGTAGGTCAGATTGATCCACGCCTCCATCTCGGTGTCCTGGTTCGTCAGGTTGAAGGCGTGCGAGTTCCACACGACGAGGCCTTTCAGCGGCAGCAGGCTGTAGACACCGGTCGGGAAGTTGAAGTTCGCCGTCGTCTCCTGCGATCCCGAGAACTGGGGTGCGCTGGAAGTCTGGTAGTCGGGCGCGCCCCAGTCGGATGTGACGGTGTCGAGGCACGCAACGCCGCCGTGGAAGCGGCCTCCGCAAACGCCGTCGTTCCCGTCGACGTCTTCACCGCAGACGTTGGGGGTTTCGGGGTTGCACGCTGCACCCGGGGTGGCACCGCCGTAGCACGTCCAGTTGCCCCAGCCCGGATCGTTCCAGTTGTAGTCTCCCGGGTAGATGTGAACGATCGAGTGGTGGGACTGCGCGTCCTGGAACAACTCGTTGCCGCGGTACGAGAAGCACTTGCCCGCGTTGAGGCCGGTCTCGTTGGTGCCTGGGAAGGCGCCGGGGCAGTCCACCATCATGCTCGGCGGCACAGTGGCCGACACGTCGTAGTAGGTTGCGACGCAGCCTTCGACTTCCGACTCGCTCTCGAGCAGGTAGCCCGGCTGCGCGAGTTGCGTGCCCACGGAAGGATCGGGAACCGGAGGCTGCGGGATGTCGGCTGGAGTCGCTTCCGGCAGGCAGCTTCCCAGCAACTCGGCGGTACCGCCGACGACGCCGGTTTCGGACGCGCCGTCGTGGATCCACATGCGGATCGCTTCGAGGTGGTCCTCGCTGAGCGGCGGCGTTGCGCCGCTCGGCATCGGAGCTCCGGGGCCGTTGACGGTCGCAGAGCCGAACACCTTCTCGGCGAGCTTCAGGTAGAGGACCGAGAGGTCTTTGTCGCCGGGATACACGCGCTGCATGCCGGGATCGATGTCCGAAGCCGGGCCGACGAGCATGTCGTAGGCAGCGCCGGCGCGAAGGTCGAGCTCACCGTTGCTGAGATACGCCGAGCCGTGGCAGACGTCCGAGCTGCAGCCGTACGTCGGGCTGTCGAAGATCAGACTCTGGATAGCCTCGAAGGTGCTTGCGTACTCGACGTCCATCGGGTCGCAGCCCTCGCACGTGTTCGTGCACGTGTCGTTGTCGTCGAAGTTGCCGTCGTCGCACGCCTCACCGACTTCGACGATTCCGTTGCCGCAGATCTGCGGACACTCAGCCGGCGCGCTGGCGAGCTCGGCCTCGATCTCGCCGGCCTCGTTCGTTTTGAAGGTCGTCGATGTGGCGGCGGAAAACTCCGCGCAATAGGCGAAGGTTCCGATGGTCAGAACGACCTGGACAGAGTCCTGCGGGCCAGAGATCTGAAAGGGCCAGTAGTAGCCCTTCGCCTGGATCTTGAGGGATCCGCCGGATGTGCCGTTCTTGATCTGGATCTTGGAGACCCCGTCTGTGTCGTAGGTGGAATGGCTCTTGAACTTCCACCCCTTGGGTGCGTCCGGGCTGCCGATCGGAGCCCAGTCGCCCGCAGGAAGCTGGATCACGCCGGTGAAGCCCGGCAGCGATCCCGTGCCGCGAACCGTGAGGGTACCGCCTTCGTCGGTCGGGTCTTCGGCCAGGCTCGAGCTGTTGATGCTGATCTGGTCTCTGGTCTTGAGCTGAAAAAGGTTCTGCTTCCCGTTGGCCGTCCAGCGCGCCCTCATGGAGTCCGCGGCGAACGGATAGTGCGCGTCCGTGTGGGCCTGCGCGACGTTCGAGAAGAGAAGGGTGGCAGCCGCGGCGGCAAGAATGCCGGCGCTTCGGCTCTTCGAAGCTTCGGTAGAAATCATCCGGTCTCCCCCGGCTCCCCAACATGGGATCCGTTGCGGTCGAAGCTATTCGCCAGACCTTGCACAGTCAATGCAAAATCAGCGGGCATAGCGCAGCGATTGCGATGGTCTGTGCTTCGGACGGGCCGGAATGCGGGGCGTCAGCGCAGCGCGCTGGCGCTGCCCACGACGACCTTCGTTCCGCCTGCCTTTTCGACCCAGACGTCGAGGTGGACCCGGGTGCGCCCGGCCTCCGGAACCTCCTCGATTTCCTCCGCGCGGGCGGTGATTTCCTCGTCTGCCCACAGGACGTTCACGAGTCGCACGTCGATCTTGCCGCCGGCCAGGAAACCCCCACCGTACTCGCGCGTGAGCAGCTCGGAGACGAGGCAGATCGGCAGCATTCCCTGCACGACGATGTCGGGGAATCCGAGCGCGCGCGCCGCCTCGCGGTTGGTGTGGTAGTTCTCGGTCGGACCGGAGAAGGCCATGCACACGTCTTCGGTCACCGTCATGGCGAGCGGTGCGAGCGCCTTGCCGCGGCCGCCGATTTCGAAGCGGCGTCCTTCCTGTTTCTCGCGGTCCTTGTCGACGGCTACAGCCGGTGCGCCGTCCGCCGCGGGAACGAGGAAGCTCTGGTGCGTGAGCCCGCGGCAAAGAAGACGCCCGTCTTCGCCGAGCGTCCACGTCTCTTTCACCACATAGTCGCGTCCGCGCTTGCGGTAACGGTCGCGAATGAATCCGCGCGTCGTGACTTTCGTTCCGAGCGGAACCTCGCCGAACAGCTCCCACTCCTGACGCGCGTGAAGATTCCCCCAGATGTTCGCGAGGTACCAGTCGAGCCGCTCATAGCACTCCGAATGTAACGTAAGCGCAGGCGCAACTTGCCCGTAGAGAGGAAGCCGCTGGCCGAGCGCGGCGATGTAGCGCTCGACGATCTTCTCGTCGATCAAGACCTCGCGCCCCCCAAAGTCCCGCCCGACGTACACCGGCTCGCCAATCCCGTTCATGCAACCCTCTCCTTATCGTTCGCAGACATCGCGCATCATGCGTCTCTGCTCGCAGTCGCCGTGCATCACGCAGTGAAACGGGGACGGTTACCTGCGCACGTGGATGGCAGGTGAAAGGCCCCGTCCACTGGCGCAGGTAACCGTCCCCGTTTCACCCACGCCGACCGCAATGCGCGTGTTGTCTTGCGCCGATGGCTCGCCTACCTTCGCGCATCTTCACGCAGGAGCAAAACCGTCCATGACGAACGAACGAAACGACCGCGACCACCTTCGCCGGGGAGGCGCGTGATGCCGGCCGCCGCGTGGCGCACGCCCGAAGTCGAGTCGTTCCGGACCGCGTTCCGATCGTTTCTCGCACGCGAGATCGTTCCGCATCTTCCGGAATGGGAGAAGCAGCGGCGCACGCCGCGCGAGTTCTGGAAGGCGATGGGGCGACACGGCTTCCTCTGTCCGTGGCTCCCCGAAGAATACGGAGGCAGCGCGGCAGGCTTCGGCATGTCCGTCGTCATCTGCGAGGAGATCGGCCGCACCGGATTCATGGGGCTCCAGACCGGCGTGTCCGTGCACTCGGACATCGTCGTTCCCTACCTCGAGCAGCTTGCGACCGACGAGCAGAAGCGGCGCTGGCTTCCCGGCTGTGCGAACGGAGACATCCTGACGGCCATCGGCATGACCGAGCCCGCGGTAGGCTCCGATCTCGCCGCGCTCAAGACCACGGCCGTCCGCGACGGCGACCACTGGGTGATCAACGGCCAGAAGACGTTCATCTCGAACGGCGTCGACTGCGACCTCATCGTCCTCGCGTGCCGGACGGGCGGGGAAGGCCACAGCGGGGTCAGCCTCGTCGTCGTCGAGGCGGGCACGCCCGGCTTCGTCAAGGCGCGGGCCCTCGAGAAGATGGGCCAGCACATCCAGGACACTGCCGAGCTGTTCTTCGAAGACTGCAGGGTGCCTGCGAACAATCTTCTCGGGAGTGCCGGGCACGGCTTCCGCTACCTCATGGAGAACCTCCAGCGCGAGCGTTTGATGATCGCCATCACAGCGCAGGCCGCGGCCGAGCAGATCCTCGACAAGACTCTTCCGTACGTGAAGGAGCGCAAAGCCTTCGGCCAGCCCATCGGGACCTTCCAGCACAACGCGTTCAAGCTCGTCGAGCTCGCCACCGAAGTCGAGATCGGGCGCACGTTTCTCGACGCGGTCATCGACGAGTTCGAGGGGGGCGAGGACATCACGCGCCGCGTCTCGATGGCCAAGTGGTGGATGAGCGACCTCGCCAACCGCGTGGCCTACGAAGCGGTCCAGCTACACGGTGGATACGGCTACATGTCCGAATACGCGGTCTGCCGTGACTTCGTGGACGTCCGGGCGATGCCGATCTACGCGGGGTCGAACGAGGTGATGAAGCTGATCCTCGCGCGGCTCATGGGGCTCGAGGCCGACCGCAGCCAGTAACACTTCGAAATCGCGGCAATTGCAGCACGCGGCGGATTGACTCGTCCCGCGGCTACTTGGTAGTTTCCGCGTCATCTTTGCTACCACGCATACCGGAGCGGGCGTCGACGGGTCGGTCGCATCGGTTTGTCGGCCAGGGGGCTAGTCTTGCGTCCGGGAGAAGGTCAGAACCGGGATATCGGCCGCGACGAGCGCCGGGCCGTCGAGAAGGCCTTGCGCGCGACGGGCAGCGTGCGGTCGGTGCTCGACGTTGGTGCCGGCAACGGGCGCTGGTTCCCGCTCCTCCTCGCCAAGAAGCCGAAGGTTACCGTCGCGATCGACATATCGCGCGAGCTGCTCGCACAGGCGCGCGGCGAAGCCGGTCCGGCCGACTCGCCTGACCGCATTGCGCTCGTCTGCGCCGATATCGGCGCGCTGCCTCTCCCGCCCCAGTCCTTCGATCTCGTCGTCTGTCTGGAGCTGATGCCGTACGTGCGGCGCAGCGGCCGTCTGAAGGCTCTTCGCGAGCTCAGGCGTGTGAGCTCGCGCTGGGTCATCGTGCAGTATGCGCACACCGAGGGGCTCGCGTTCGCGTGGCAGAAGGTTCGCCAGCGCTTCGGTCTCGAGGCGACGTTCCCGCGCAATCACCTCTCGAGCGAGCAGATCGAAAGCGAGTTCCGCCGCGCGGGCCTCGGCATCCGGGGTTTCGCGAAAGTCGGCGGCGCGTTCTCGCGCTCGTGGATCGTTCTCGCCGAAGCCCCTTCGCCCGACTGGCTCAAAGGCTGAAATCGGGGACGGATCTGAATTATTCGTAGCGCCGCCGGCGCTACGAATAATTCAGAT
>CAYYVZ010000336.1:0-5715 GCA_964475235.1 uncultured Myxococcales bacterium
ACCCGCTGTACGACGCGCTCGGGCGCGTGCCGCTGCTCGGCCGGCGGCCGGGCGCCGCCGCCGGCTCGACTCGCGACGACGTGGTCGCGCTCCTCGACGTCGCGCCGACCGTCTGCGCCGCCGCCGGACTCCCGTGCGAGGGCCGTTTCGACGGGCGCAACGTGTTCGCCGGCGTTTCCACTCCGCGCACGCTCTTTGCCGCGACCTCGCCGCGGCGCAGCCGCGGCACGCCGTGGGCAGCACTCGAGATCGAGGGGCTCGAGGGGCGCTGGACGATGTCGCTCTCGGGAGCGAAGAAGGTGCTGCGCATTCCGCGCCGGAACGGGACGTCCTGGGAGAGCTACGACCTCGCGGCCGACCCGCTCGAGGAGCACGCAACCGGAAGCGTGCCGGACGCGAAAGTCTCCGGCGAGCTCGAGACGTGGATGAACGAGATGAACGGAGCGCGGCCGCCGGCCCCGCCGGCGCCTCCGCAACGCCAGGAGCGGCGCGACGAACGATCGCTGCGAAGCCTCGGCTATCTCGAGTAAGCGCGATCGCGCTTCAGAATGGGTTCACGAAGACGCGGAACTTCTGACCTGTCCACGACAGATCGACGCCTTCCGGGTGAATCGCCGAAACCTGCAGGCCTTCGACGTACTCGCCTTCGTGCACGACGTTGAGCGAGCCCGCCGCCACGCGCATCGAAACGACGCGCTCGGCGGGAACGCGCGACCACGCGACGAACAGCACGGAGACTTCGGGTGCACCGCTCGGCCTCTCGGACGCAACGACGTCCTCGGGATCGACGGTCGCGGCGACTTCGGCGGGCTCGGCGGATTCGCCTGCACCGGGTTCGAGCGTGACAGGCGGAGACGAAGGATCGGCAGCCTCGGCGGCTTCGACCGCCTCGACGACGGCCGCGGCCGGCGGGGTCGCTGCAACCACGGGTACCGGCGCTGCCGGTGCCCCGGCCGCCGGAGCGGGCGATCCGGCGATGACGACGGGAACAGAGGCCGGAACAGAGGCGACGGCAGCCGGCGGCGCGGCCGGAGGCGTCGCCGCCGGTGAAACGACGGCGCCGGGCGGCACGGTTGCGGCCGGAGGTGACGGAACCGGCGCGCCCGCCACGATGGAGGGCGCCGAAGAAGGAGAAGCGGCAGCGCCCGGCGTAGCTGCCGGCGCGGGCACTACGATCGGCGGTTCGTTCGCGGCGACGGCCGGCGGCGAAACGGGCTCGGCGGGAAGCGCGGATGCGGAAGCCGGAGGTGCGGCCGCGGGAGGATTCGCTTTCGCGGCGGCCGCCGCCGCGGCTGCCTCCTTTTTCTTCGCGATGAGTCTCTGGTGCGCGGCCTCGTCCTTGCGAGAGCCCTTCGCGGGCTCCGGGGCCCCTCCAGCCGCCGGGTCCGATTTCGCAACCTGCCCGGCGGGGCGTTCCACCTTCTCGGTCAGCAGGTCATCGACCGGCGGCTCGCCGCTTCCCGCGAACATGCGCGCCGCGAGCGCACCCGCGGCGACGCCGAAGACGACGACGAGCGCCGCCGCGCGGTAGCGCGACGATCCGCCGCCTTCGCCCGGAGGCGGCAGGCTCGCTCCGCCGGGCACGCCGCCCGAGCGCGCGGAATCCTTGGTGACCGCATCGAGAATGCTGCTCACAACGTGTCCTTCACGGCGTTGCCCTCAGAGCTGGGCGCGCGCCGCCGGCAAGGCACCAGCTGCCGGCGCCGACGCGAGTGTAGGCCTCTCGAAGCGTGCGAGCGAGTTGTAGAGGAGAATCTGCGTGATCGGACCCGCCACGCCGTCGACGGTGACGTGATGGGATTCCTGGAAGCGCCGAACGGCGTTCTCGGTCAAAGCGTCGTAGAGGCCATTGGGAGGCGCGTCGAGCACGCCCGCCGCCGCCAGCATGCCCTGCAGCTTGCGGACCGCCGGTCCCCCGCCGCCCGGCGCGAGGTCGTAGCGGAGCGCTTCCGGATCCTTGAAGACGATGTGGGCCTTGCCGTTCCACGCTGCGTTGAAGCCCGAGAGGCTCATCGCGATGCCGTTGCCCACTTTCACACTGTTGGCACTCCGGTCGAGGGAGCGCAGCAGCACGTAGCGAATGCCTTCCTCGGGACGCGTCACCATCTCGACGGCGGCCGGCAGATCGAGCATCGCAAGCAGCGCGTCGTTCAGCTCGACGGCAAAGTACCGCAGGCCGCGCGACTCGGCGATGGTCTGCAGGTTCAGCGAGCCGCTCGCGAGGTCGGCGTCTCCGACCGGCGCGGCGCCCCAGAGCTGCAGGAGGCGCGAGTAGTCGGCGACCGCGGCATCGAAGACGGCGCCGCTGGAGAGCGAGGCGAGCGCGACGGCGTCGAGCTCGGGGGCCGGGGCGGCAGGCGTCGCGACGGCAGCGGGTGCCGCGGCCGCAGTCGCTTCCACCGGAGCGGCGACCGGCGCGGTTTCCTCCCTGGCGGCGGCTTCGGATTCGACGGGCGGCTGCTCGGCGACCGGCTCGCGCTCGGCGGCGGCCTCGCGCCTGGTCGCCGCAACCTCGGAAGCGCGCGCGGGACGCCGCGGTTCTTCGGCCGGCGGCGACAGCATCACGTACGCGACCACGGCTGCCGCAGCCGCCGCCGCCACGCCGCCTGCCACGCGCCCCCACGCCACGCCGCTGGTCTTCGCCACCTGCGGCGCGTAGCCGAGCTCGCGCGCGGCGGACGCGACCTCGTCGGCGCCGACGCGTCCGCGGCTGCGCGTGAACGCGACCAGCATCGAGCGGTGACCGAGGATGTTGAGGAGGCGGGGTACGCCGTCGGTGAAGCGATAGATCAGCTCGAGTGCGGGCGGATCGACGAGCTCGGTGTGCGCGCCGGCGATGCGCAGCCGGTGCTTCACGTATTCCATCGCTTCGTCGCGATCGAGCTTGTCGAGGTGCCAGCGCTCGGTGACACGCTGGTTGAGCTGGCGAAGGTCGTGGCGCTGCAGGATGCCCTGCAGCTCGGGCTGGCCGACGAGCACGACCTGCAGGAGCTTCTCGGTCTCCGTCTCGAGGTTGGTCAGCAGCCGGAGCTGCTCGAGCACGACGGGATCGAGGTTCTGCGCCTCGTCGACGATGATGACGGTGCGGCGTCCTGCGGCCTTGTTCTCCTTGAGAAAGGCGGCGAGATCCTCGGTGAGCTCCTTGCGGCTGGTGCTGCGCGACGGCAGGCCGAGCTCGGCGTTGATCGTCTGAAGCAGCTCGGTCGACGTCAGCACGGGGTTGACGATCGACGCGACCGTCACGTTTTTGGCGTGTTCGGCGAGCAGCGCGCGGATCAGCGTGGTCTTGCCCGCGCCGACCTCGCCCGTGATCGCCACGAAGCCGCTTCCCTCGCTGATGCCATAGACGAGGTGCGCGAAGGCCTCGCGGTGCTTCGCGCTCATGAAAAGGTACTTGGGATCCGGGGTCAGGCGGAACGGAAGGTCGCCGAGCCCGAAGAACGTCTCGTACATGAGAAAGACCAACATCCCCCGTCGTGCGCCTCAATTCAAATCAGCTAGCTGGAGCGCGAGCGGTGGTGGCGCCCACTCGCCTTGCTTCGCGGGCAGCGAGGCGGCTCGTCGCGACGCACGCGCCTTGGCGGCCCGATTCATTGCCACCAGGCCGGGCCCTCGCTAGACACGCTCGATGGCCAGCGATCGAACGCCGCTCCCGCGCGCCTTCTTCATCGTCTCGGCCGCCAACTTTCTCTCGTTTCTCAATCTCGCGTTCTTCTTCCTGCTTCCGCTGTGGGTCGAAAAGCAGGGCGGCGGCCCCGAGCTGGCCGGCCGCGTCGGCGCCGTGCAGGGATTCGCGGGCCTGCTGGCGCTTCCCTTCATCGGGTACCTGCTCGACCGCTTCGGACGCAGGCGTTTTCTCATCTCGGGGGTGGGCCTCGGCACGCTTTGCTCGATCGCGTTCCTCTTCATCGACGAGATCGGGCCGGCGCTCTACGCGGTGCGCATCCTGCAGGGCATCGCGTTCACCAGCGCGTTCACCGGCGCACAGACGCTCGCGCTGCTGTTCTCGCCGGTCGAGCGGCGCGCAGAGATGATCGGCTGGTTCGGCATCTCGACGATCCTCACGCACGCGATCAGTCCGGTCATCGGCGAGGAGATCATCGTCAGGTACGGCTTCCAGACGATGTTCGGCGTCGGCGCCGTGCTCGGCGGCGCGGCCTTCGTGATGTCGTGCTTCGTGCCGAAGCCGCCGGAGTTCGTGATGCATCCGCGCAGCGTCGAGATCGACCCGCGCGACGCACGCCGCGCCGTCGGCACCGCGACGTTCGCGATGCTCTGCTACGGCGTCGGTTTCGGCGCGACGCAGACCTTCGTGCCGCTGCTCATGCACCACTACGACATCGGGCGCGTGGGGCCGTTCTTCACCGCTTGGAGCCTCGCGGCCGTGGGCGTGCGGGCCGGATTCGGGCGCGTGTCGGACCGGCTCGGGCGCCGCGCGGTGCTGGTGCCGGCGATGATCGCACTCACGATCGCCGTGGGGCTGCTCGCCGTCGCGAGAACGATGCCGGTCGTGGTGATGATCGGCGCCGTGTTCGGGTTCGGCCACGGCATGCTCTACCCGACGATGAACGCGTGGGTGGCCGACTGGAGCAACCCGCGCAACATCGGCCGCACGCAGAGCCTGTTCAGCGGCAGCTACAGCCTTGGAATCTCAGGCTGCGCGTTTCTTTTCGGAACGGTGGTCGAGCGATACGGCTATTCCGCGATGTTCACGCTCGCATCGGCCATTTCGGTGCTCGGGCTCGCGGTCTTCCTGACCGGCCCGAAGGATCTTCCGGAAACAGCAGCGGAAATGGAGCCCGCAGCCGTGCCGGGGACTGGCGAGATCTGACGAGCGCACCAGCGCGAAACGAGAGCGCGCCGAACGTTCAGATCGAGAAGAATTCCTCGGCGTCACCGCTGGTCACGGTGACGCTTTCGATGTGACCGTCGCGCAGCACCTTGAGGTCGATGTCGTCGCCGGGTTTCCGCTTCCAGATCTGTTCGTAGAGCTGGAGACGGCCGGTGATCGGTTCCTCGCCGATGCGCACGAGGATGTCGCCGACGGCGAGACCGGATCGCTCGCCCGGCGCGCCCGGAATCAGCCCGGCGACGACGGTACGGTCCGGCAGCGAGTAGCAGAACATCCCCACCCACGCGCGCGTCGGGCGCGTCGTGCGGCGACCGTCGCGAAGAAGCTCGGCCGCGTGGTCGTAGTAGTTCTCGGCCGGGATCGCGAGGGTCGCGCGGCCGATCGCGCCGAGGTTGAGCGAGATCACGCCGATGAAGCGCCCTTTCGCGTCGCAGAGCGGCGCACCGCCGAGGCCCGGGTTGATCGCGCTGATCCAGAGAGCGCGGGACAGGTAGTACTCCCAGTACGCATCGAACGAGTCCGTCGCGACCAGGTACCCACTCGCGCTGCGCCGCTCGGTGGCGCCGACGCTCGAGACCAGGAAGACGTCGTGACCGGCGTGCACGTCCTTCGAGCTGCCGGGCCGGAGCGGGGGAATCTCGAGTCCTGCCACGCCGAGCACGGCGAGGCCCGAGGCAAAGTCCTGGGCGATCACGCGCGCCGGAAGCCTCTTGCCGCTGACGTCGGTGACGACGACTCGCTGCGCACCGAGCACGACGTAGTTGACGGTGAGAAGCGTGCCGTGGTCAGCGACGCCGGCCCCGGGGCCCGCGCGCGGCGTGCCGAGCCCGGCGGCCGGCGGGTGGGACACCGGAATCTCGGCC
>CAYYVZ010000337.1:0-5615 GCA_964475235.1 uncultured Myxococcales bacterium
GCCCTGCCCGACCGATGCGAACCAGACGTCGAGGCGGTCGCGGCGGTAGCGGTCGTGGGCTGCGCTCGCGATTCCCGCAACCGACGCGGCGGCGAGAAGGCCGGCGACCGGACGTCGCCAGCGCGACGGCGGCGCGAGCAGCGCGAGGCCGAGCGTCGTCATCGCGGCGGTGAGAAGCGGGCCCGGTGCGGGTGTCGCCGTGGCGGCCATCGGAAGAGCGGCGCTCCAGCGCGCGACGCCGAGGACGAGGTCCGAGAGTCCGGCGCCGAGCCACACCATCCAGACGCCGGCATCGGGGCTCGCGGGCAGCACGGCCAGACCGCCGATTCCGGCCACGACGATGGCCGAGACGAGGGGCGCGGCGAGCAGGTTCGCCAGCGGGGATACGACCGAGATCCGCTGAAAGTGATGGGCGACGATCGGGGATGTAACCAGCCAGCATACAAGGGTTAAACGGGCGGCTTCGAGCAGGACGCGAACGAGGGCTGACGCGAGGCCGGGAACGTGTGTCGGGGGCACGCCGGACGAATCGGGAATGAGCGCATGCGGCGCCGCGAGCATCGCCGCGACGGGGGTGGCCGGCGTCCCGGATCCGACCTCTTGCCGCAGCAGCCGGGCCTTCTCCCGCTTGCGGCGCGAGTCGGCGATGAGCGCGGCGACGGCGAGGTAGGAGAGCTGGAAGCCGGCCTCCCCGGCAACGCCGGGCATCGCGAGCATCAGCACGACGGCGCTCCCTCCGAGCGCTCGAAGCTCGTCGCCGGGGCGGCCTCGCCAGAGCGCCGCCATCGCCGCGAGCGCCATCAGGACGGAGCGCGCGACCGAGACGCCGCCGCCGCTCAGCGCCGCGTAGGCGAGCACGGCGACCGCCGCGAGCAGGGCGGCGCCGCGCAGGACGTCGTAGCGCTCGAGCAGCGCGGGGCTGAGCCGCGACGCCGCTCTCACGAAGCCGACGACGAGGGCGACGAGCAGAGCCATGTGCGAGCCCGAGATCGCCAGGAAGTGCGCAAGGCCGGCGTCGCGGACCGCGTCCGAGGTCGCGCGGTCGATGCCGGTGCGGTCGCCGATGGTGAGGGCTTCGAGAATCTCCGCACCCTGCCCTCCCGTCGCCTCGCAGGCTTCCGAGAAGCGGCGCCGGATCGCATCGACGACGCCGTCGCCGGGCGGGAGCGCGCGCACGCCGGCTTCCTCCCAGACGCTCGCGCTCACGAAGACGCCGCGGCGTGCGTTGTAGGCCGCCCAGTCGAGCTCGCCGAAGTTGCCGAAGCCCGAGATGCGGCGAAGGCGCGAGCGCAGCGCGAGGCGGTCGCCGGTGCGCCAGCGTCGCGTCGTTTCGCGGAGGGAGACGCTGACGAGGCCGCGCACCGGCTGCTCGTCGGCGCTCTCGAGATCGACGGTGAGGCGCACGCCGCTGCCCCAGGTCGGCGCGGCGTCGGTGACGCGACCGGCGAGCTCGACGGCATCGGGCGTCGAGGTGCGGCCGTCGAGGAGCTGGACGACGTGCGGCGCCCCGTCGCCGGTGGTCGGCAATGCCGGTTGCCCGCAGCCCGCGAAGTACTGAACGACGATGAGGACGAGCGCGGCGGCGATCCACGTCATCGTCGCGCCGTACCGCGGGCACGCGCGGCGCGGAAGATTTGGCGGCCTGCGAGTTACATCGCTGTCATACGTTGCCGCCCCGAATTACCGCCGTGGGATGAGAAATCGGGGACGGATCCCGATTGTTCGCGCAGACCGCGGAGGGCCCGGCCTTCCTAATCGGCGCAATCGGGATCCGTCCCCGATTTGTCCGGAATCCGTCCGCGTCTACTCCGCCGAATCGGGATCCGTCCCCGATTTGTCCTCGGGATTCGGATCCGTAACCGATTTTGCGCCGAGGCCTTCGACTACCTTCGCGGCCAGGACGGGGCCTACGCCGGCGACGCCGGCGATCTCGTCGAGGGACGCGGCGCGCAGGCGCTTCACGCTGCCGAACGCGGTGAGCAGCGCGCGGCGTTTGCCGGGGCCGATGCCGGGGATGTCGTCGAGCACCGAGCGCAGGCGCTTTCGCGCGCGCAGCTCGCGGTGGAACGTGATCGCGAAGCGGTGGGCTTCGTCGCGGATCTGCTGCAGCAGGAAGAGCGCGTTCGAGTTGCGGCGCAGCACGATCGGGTTGCTGCGGCCCGGGCGGAAGACGCGCTCCTCGCTGTGCTCGACGTTCTCCTGCTGGAACTCGCCATCGACGACCTTGTCCTTGGCGAGGGACGCGAGCTCGACGCCTTCGATGCCGAGTTCCTTCACAGCCTCGAC
Organism: uncultured Myxococcales bacterium; assembly: GCA_964475235.1. Classification (GTDB taxonomy): domain Bacteria; phylum Desulfobacterota; class Binatia; order UBA1149; family CAITLU01; genus DATNBU01. The sequence goes on from CAYYVZ010000337.1 coordinate 2,287, forward strand.
CGCCATCGCGAGCTGGCCCTTGCCGCCGTCCACCAGAAGCAGATCCGGCAGGCCGCCCTCCTCCTTGCCGCGCGTGAGGCGCCGCGAGAGCACTTCCTTCATGGCGGCGAAGTCGTCGTTGCGCTGGACGCCGCGCAGCTTGTAGCGGCGGTAGCTGGACTTGTCGGGGCGGCCCTCGTCGAAGACGACGAGCGACGCGACCACCGCCTCGCCCTGCGAGTGCGAGATATCGACGCACTCGACGCGCTTCGGCGTGGACGCGAGGTGGAGCTTGTACCGCAGCTCCTCGATCATCTTCTCGCGCCGCAGCGTCTCGTCGTTGCGGTCGGCGAAGGCCTGGCGCGCGTTCTCGAGGGCCATCTCGACGAGGCGGCGCTTGTCGCCGCGCTGGGGCGCGAACACGGAGACCTTCGTGCCGCGCAGACCCGTCAGGTACTCGGCCAGCGCGTCGGAGCCCTCGAACGGAAGCTGCAGCAGCACTTCTTCCGGGATGTAGCGGTCGCCCTCGTAGAAACGGCCGGTGAGCGCGGAGATCACTTCCTCGTCGGGGAACTCGAAGTCCTCGAGACGGTAGGAGTTGTTGCCGACGAGCTTTCCGCTGCGCACGAACAGGACCTGCGCTTCGAGAAAGCCGCCTTCGCGGTAGAAGCCGAAGACGTCGCGGTCGCCGCCGCCGTGCACGAGGGCCTTCTGCTTCTCGGCGACTTTGGAGACCGAGTCGATGCGGTCGCGGATGCGCGCGGCATCTTCGAAGCGTTCCTCCTCGGCGGCTTTCGCCATCGACTCGCGCAGATCGGTCGCAAGCGCTTCGGTTTTGCCTTCGAGGAGCTGGATCGCGCCCTTGAGCTGCCGGTCGTACTCGCCGCGATCCACGGGCAGCACGCACGGTGCGAGGCAGCGCTTGATCTGGTACTCGAGGCAGGGCCGCGACCGGTTGCGAAAGACCGCGTCCGAGCACGTGCGCAGCGGGAAGACCTTGCGCGCGACTTCGAGCGTTTCGCGGATGCCCGACGCCGACGCGTACGGGCCGAGGTAGAGGCTGCCGTCGCGCTCGATCTTTCGCGTGACGAGGATACGCGGCCATGCGTCTTTTACGGTGACCTTGACGGAGACGTAGCTCTTGTCGTCCTGGAGCTTGATGTTGTAGCGCGGCTTGTACTGCTTGATCAGGTTGTTCTCGAGGATGAGGGCCTCGGTCTCGCTCACCGTCACCAGCGTTTCGAAATCGGCCGCGCGGTCCATCAGGAAGGCGACCTGGTATCGGCCGTCGCCGCCGCGGATGTAGCTGCGGACGCGGTCGCGAAGGTTCTTGGCCTTACCGACGTAGAGCGCTTTGCCGCGCTTGTCCTTGATGATGTAGACGCCGGGGCCGGTGGGAGCGCTCGCGGCCTATTCGGCCATGCGTTCTTCGAGTATCTCGCGTTCGCGGGCGGTGGTCTTTTCGACGGGCTCGGGCGCGGTGCCCTCCTCCGTCGGCGCTGGCTCCGATGCCGGCGCGTCGCTCTCTTCCGTCGGCGGAAGCGGCTCTGGCGGATCAGCTGCCAAGCCCGAGCTCCTGCTGCTCGATGCGGCGGGCCTTGTCGCGAAGGTCCGCGGCGCGCTCGAAGTCGAGGCGCTCGGAGGCTTCGCGCATCAGGCGGCGCAGGCGCTCGACCTCGGCTTTCGCGTTGTCAGCCTTGTAGAGCGGGCCGCGCTCGGCGACCTCGGGGATCGGGAAGTAGTCGAGCTCGGACATGCGCACGAGCGGATCTTCGATCGAGCGCGTCGTGCTGCGCGGCACGATGCCGTGCTCGGCGTTGTACGCCTCCTGGTGCGCGCGGCGGCGGTCGGTTTCGTCGATCGCGCGGCGCATCGAGTCGGTCATCACGTCGGCGTAGAGGATCACGCGGCCGTTCACGTTGCGCGCGGCCCGGCCCATCACCTGGATGAGGGCGCGCGTCGAGCGCAGGAAGCCTTCCTTGTCGGCGTCGAGCACCGCGACGAGCGAGACTTCGGGAAGGTCGAGGCCCTCGCGCAGCAGGTTGATGCCGACGAGCACGTCGAAGGCGCCCTTTCGGAGGTCGCGCAGGATCTCGGTGCGCTCGAGCGTGTCGAGGTCGGAGTGGAGGTAACGGACCTTGACGCCGAGGTCTCGGTAGTAGTCCGTCAGGTCCTCGGCCATCTTTTTGGTGAGCGTCGTGACGAGCACGCGCTCGTTCTTCTCGACCGTCTTGCGCACTTCGTCGAGGAGGTCGTCCACCTGCTGGCCGGCGGGGCGCACGTCGATCGCGGGATCGATGAGGCCGGTCGGGCGCGTGAGCTGCTCGACGATGACGCCGCCGCCGCGCTCGATCTCGAAGTCGCCGGGCGTTGCCGAGACGTAGATCGTGGGGCCGAGGATCTGCTCGAACTCCTCGAACTTGAGCGGCCGGTTGTCGAGCGCGCTCGGCAGGCGGAAGCCGAACTCGACCAGCGTCTCCTTGCGCGAGCGGTCGCCGCGGTACATCGCGCCGACCTGCGAGACGGTGACGTGGCTTTCGTCGAGGAACGAAACGAAGTCCCCGGGGAAGTAGTGCAGCAGCGTTGACGGCGTCTCGCCGGGTTTTCTGCCGGTAAGATGACGCGAGTAGTTCTCGACGCCGGGGCAGGTGCCCATCTCGCTCAGCATCTCGATGTCGTAGAGCGTACGCTGCTCGAGTCGCTGGGCTTCGAGCATCTTGCCGGCAAGCCGCAGCTCGGCGAGGCGCGTGCCGAGCTCCTGGCGGATCGATTCGATCGCGGCCTTGAGGCGCGTGGGGCCGGTGACGTGATGGCTCGCCGGATAGACGATGACGCGCTGGGGCTTGGCGTAGACGATGCCGCGCAGCGGGTCGAACTCTTTCAGGTTCTCGATCTCGTCGTCGAAGAACTGGACGCGGATGGCTTTGGAGTCTTCGTAGACCGGGAAGATCTCGACGACGTCCCCGCGCACCCGGAACGTGCCGCGGTGGAAGTCGATGTCGGAGCGCTTGTACTGGATGCGCACGAGGCGATCGAGGACCTCGTCGCGGTCGATGCGCTGGCCCTCTTCGAGGAAGAGGAGCATGTCGTTGTATTCTTCGGGCGAGCCGAGGCCGTAGATGCACGAGACGCTGGCGACGATGATGACGTCGGTGCGCTCGAGCAGCGCGGCCGTCGCCGAGTGGCGCAGCTTGTCGATCTCGTCGTTGATGGACGAGTCTTTCTCGATGTAGGTATCGGTCGAGGGGACGTAGGCCTCGGGCTGGTAGTAGTCGTAGTAGGAGACGAAGTAGCGGACGGCGTTCTCGGGGAAGAGCTGCTTCAGCTCGTTGTAGAGCTGGGCGGCGAGG
>CAYYVZ010000338.1:0-5554 GCA_964475235.1 uncultured Myxococcales bacterium
CCTTGTTGATGGCGACGATGACCTTGGAGTCCTTCATGCCGGCCAGGTGCTGGATCGCGCCGGAGATGCCGACGGCGACGTAGAGCGCCGGTGCGACGACCTTGCCGGTCTGTCCGACCTGGAGGTCGTTCGGCACGTAGCCGGCGTCCACTGCCGCGCGGCTCGCACCCATCGCGGCGCCGAGCGCGTCGCACAGCGGCGCGAGCACCGTCGTGAAGTTCTCGCCGTTCTTGAGACCGCGCCCGCCGGAAACGACGCGCGACGCCTCGGTCAGCACCGGGCGATCCGACTTCGTCTCTTCGACGCTGACGAACTTCGCGGGCTTGGCCGGCGCAACCGGACCGATCGAGAGCGCCTCGACCGGCGAGCCCGATCCCGTCGACGCATCGAACGCGGTCGTACGCACCGAGATGACCTTCCTGTCGCCGACGAGCTCGACGGTCGCGAAGACGTTGCCCGCGTTCATCGGGCGCACGAGCGTGCCGTCCGCGTTGATCTCGGTGACGTCGCTTGCGATCGCGGCGTCCATCGCCGCCGCGAGGCGCGGTGCGATGTCGCGACCCTTGCTGGTTGCGGCGAATACGACGGTGTTCGCACCGACCGCTTCGGCCGCAGCCTTGAGGGTCAGCGCCGTGATGTCGGCAAGCGCGTGACCGACGGCGGCGTCGTCGAGGGTGACGACCTTGTCGGCGCCGAGGTTCGCGGCCTGCGACGCGACGTCGCCGATGCCCGAACCGAGAACCGCGAGGATCGTCTGTCCGCCGCTGATCGCGGCAAGCTTTTTGCCGGCGGAGACGGCGACAGCCGTCGCCTTCGGGATGTGCCCGTGGGCGTGCTCTGCGTAAACGAGTACGTTGCTCATCTTAAAGCACCTTGGCCTCGGTCTGGAGGACCTTGATCAGCTCGTCCACGCTCTCGACCTTGCGGCCCGCCGAGCGCGCGGCAGGAGGAGAAACCTTCTTGATGCGGATGCGCGGCGCGAGATCGACGCCGAGGCTCGCGGCGTCGATTTCCTCGAGCGGCTTCTTTCGCGCCTTCATGATGCCCGGCAGCGACGCATAGCGCGGCTCGTTCAGGCGAAGGTCGTTGGTGATGATGGCGGGAAGCGGAATCTCGATGGTCTCGAGGCCGCCGTCCACTTCGCGGATCGCCGTGGCCTTGCCGTCGGCGAGCGTGAGCTTCGAGATGAAGGTCGCCTGCGGCCAGCCGAGAAGCTGCGCGAGCATCTGGCCGACTTCGTTCGAGTCGTCGTCGGTGGCCTGCTTGCCCATGATGACGAAGTCGGGCGCTTCCTTTTCGATGATCTTGACGAGGATGCGGGCGACGACGGTCGTGTCGGGCCGGTCGGCCTTGACGAGGATGGCGCGGTCGGCGCCCATCGCGAGGGTCGTGCGGAGCTGCTCCTGCGCTTCCGCCGGGCCGATGCTGCAGACGACGACCTCGACACCGCCCTGCGCTTCCTTGATGCGGAGAGCTTCTTCGACGGCGATCTCGTCGAAAGGGTTCACGATCCACTTGAGACCTGCCTCGACGATACCGGTGCCCTCGGGGTTCACCTTGATCGTCGATTCGTAGTCCGGCACGCGCTTGGCGGTGACCAGAATCTTCACGCTGAGTAGCCTCCTCGGTGGAAGTGCACGGGTTCGTCCTCGCGCCTTCCTGGTTGTGTGCGCGGCTGCCCGCGCGGGTGTTCCTGGGAGCGCCTTCCGGGAAAGTGGGGGCGGATCCCGATTTCGCTGTCGGTTGGGGCGCGCGTTGCGCACCGCCGAACCTGGGGCCGGACTCACCGCCTGCGCTCCTTCAGGAGCGGACGGCTCGGGGATTCCGGACGGCGAACCCACGGCGGGTACCATGCGACGCATTGTGTCGCAAATGTCGGTTGGGTGGGTTCGATGTGTAAGCTTCGGCGGCGCAATCGTTCGAAAAGCATCGGGAATCCGTCCCGAAGCCTGAACTTATGGTTCGAGGGATCCGGACAGGACCGCCCGCGCTCACCGGTTGGTCGGCGCCGACCTGGACGACCTCGGCGAAGAAGCCCGCGGGCGCTCCTTCAGTGCCCCGTCAGTGCGGACATCGACGCCACGGCGGACGGATGGTCGCCCGTCGGCACGATGGTCCCGCCGAGCGTGCGACTGTTGTCGCTGAACCCGAGCGAGTCGCGCCGGACGCGCGTGATGATGTCGTCGTTGACGATCAACGAGTAGTCCGACCCCGGAGCCGGCACCAGGTCCGCGCAGCAACCGAATCGGGGTACCTCCAACCTCGAGCTCTCGAAGTCGCCTCCCGTGTAGTCGAAGTCCGAGATATTCCGGTACAGCACGAAGTCTTTCGGGTGCCCGTTCCAGTAGTGGAGTCTTACGAGGCCGTGATCGGCGTCGACTTCGAGCGAGGTGACGGGCCGGTACGGAATGGTGGCCGAGGTGAGCGTATTCCCGGTCGCCGCGTCGATCTTGTGGAAGGAGCTCCCGGTGTACGCGTACAGGTTGCCGTCGCCGGGTGCACGCACGGAGTCGCCTCCACAGACGTAAGTGGGCGGGCCCGGAAGCTTGGAGGCTTCGGCGCTTCCACCCACGAACTGCGGCGTGACAGGGTCGAGCGAGAAGATCTTCTGATACTCACCGCTGTACGGGCAGGTCGTATTAAAGAAGAGCTTTCCGGTCATGCTCTCGAACACCATCGACGCTATGTCGGCGAACAGTCCGGTCGTAGCTGCGCTGCCGCCAAGACAGGCCCCCGTCGTCGCGTCCATGTAGGCGACGTACTGGGAGCAACGCAGGTAGACGCGATTGGCCGGCTCGTTGACGACCACCTGATTAATGCCGCCGTAGCTGCAGGGACAGCTGAACGTCGAGTTGGCGAGCGTGCCGAAGCGGCCCGCCCCGGTCGCTGCGTCGAGGAACGTCACGTCGCCGTCGTAAGTGGAGACGTAGAGATTGTCCGCGGACGGTCCGAATGCGACATCGCTCGGGCATTCGGGAACGTCGAAGAGCTGGGTCGTGGCGAGGGTCGAGGCATTGATCGCGCCGACGCGACCTGCCGGGTCGTTCTCGCACGTCGTGGCGAAGAACTGATCGCGCCCGGCGTCGTAGACCCAGTTGCGGTAGCCATGATCGTTCGGGACAGTCGAGTTCTCTGCCGGCGAGACGCCGAGGTTAGACAGCGGACTGATCGCGTTCGACAGCACGACCTCGTCGCTGTCGGGCAGCGTCACGAGTAGCGGGCTGTCGATGCCGGGCCATGTCTCGTAGGAGTAGCCGATGGCGACATCGCTGACCGCGCCGCCGGCAAGGACAGGCTCCGTTCCGCGGCTGGCCGACCAGGTTTGCACGTCGGTTCCGGTGGCCGATGCCGCGTAGAAATTGCCGTTGCTGGCCAGGGCAATCGGCTGGCCGCCGAGCAGCGCGCTCGGCCCGTCATCGATGTCCAGCGCGGCGCCGGTGTCGAGGTCGAGGGCTCGCAAGCGGCCGTCGGCGGCATCGGCGACGGCGAGTGCGCCGAGTCCGCTGTCGGACAGGAGCGCGCTCGGCTGCGTGCCCGCGGTGAAGGACGACGTCGCCAGGGTTCCGAACAGCGGCGCTCCGGTGGCGGCGTCGAGGTAGGAGATGGTTCCCGCGCCCGCATTGGCCACGTAGAGAACCGTGCCGTCGGTCTTGACCGCGAGCGCGGACGGATCCGCGCCGACGGAGAACGTCGAAGCGACCTTGGTACCGAACGCGTAGCTCAGGTCGGCGGCGTCGAGGAAGGTGACGGTGTTGTCGCCGGAATTGGCCACGTAGAGCAGGTCGAGCTCCGGATTCACGGCAATGGCGACCGGCGCCGCGCCAACGCTGACGGTCGATGCGGCAAGGGTGCCGTGGATCGGATCGCCGGTCCCCGCATGGAGTCCCGTTACCGTCTCTGCCGACTCGCTGACGGTGAAGACGGTATTGGTCTTCTCGCTCATCAGGACGTCGATCGGCGACGAGTCGGCAGCGAACGTCGAGGCTGCCAGAGTCCCGTTGCGTGGATTGCCGTCCCTGTCGTAGAGGCTGACGGTCGAATCGTCCCGATTCGCGACGGCGAAGTCTCCCTGCTCGGGCTTGGGTGCGTCGAGCCGGCAATCCGCGGCGCCGGCGATGGCCGCACAGTCGAGGTTCTCGCCCAGCGCGACGTTCATCGCCAGGCACGATTCGCAGGTTGCGGCCTGCGCAAGGCACGCGGCCAGCTCGGCGGGCGAAGCGAGAGCGGTGTTGCAGATCTGGCGCGATTTGGGCGCGAGGCTGCCGACGATACCGGCGGAATCGCGGCACTTGGCGGCCTTGCGTCCGAGCGAAAGGAGCGCCCTCGAGAATTTGCTGTCGGCGGCGAGGTCCAGCGTGCACGACCACGGGGGATCGCCGGAGTCGGCGGCGCAGTCGGTCGCCTCGCGCAGCGCCGTGCGCACGGCCTTGCCGAACGCGGAGGTCACCGAGCGGATGCAACGGCGATCGTGAATGGACTCGGGGTACACGGTGGGAAGATCGAGGGCGAAGCGCATGCGCTCTCCCAGTCGCCAGGACTGGCAATCGATGCACTCCCAGAGACTCCCGGAGTTCCCCACCGGACTCGTGCAGGCATACCGCGGGTCATACGACGGATAGAAGGGATCGCCGGAGCAGGTCGCCGGCCAGAAATCGCCGACGCTTCCGCCGCCGCCGAGCGCCGCGGCGCAAGGGGAACCGGAGTCGTTGAGGACTTCATCCAGCACGGCCTGCGGATTCTGGAGGTCCATCCAGTCGATCTCGCAGTCCGCGTAGCTGCCGAAGCGGAGGCAGTCGTTGATCTTGGCCTGATACATGCGCACGTAACCGATCGACGCGTTAGAGATCGCGAGCATGCACTCGGAAATATCCGAGGCCGTCGCCGTGGTTGCCGATGCGCTGCAGAGTGTGACGAGCGCTACGCCCGCGCGGATGATCCGCCTCATGCTGTGGTCCTCCCGCGAGGAGCGGTCCACACCCACTGTGGAAAGGACCACGCCGCAGCCTCGCCCCCGGACCTTACGTTGGCGACCGACGTCGGCGCAAGTGGGGAATCGATTCCGAGCCGGGCTCACGCTTCGCACTCGAGAGGCCGGCGCTCGGGAGCGATCCGGATCCCGCCCGCCGACTCCACGCGCGTGCTCCGACCTCGACGGGTTGCCTGCCGCGGGCAACCCCGCCAAAGAGGGCCGATGGCAAAGATTCTCCTGTTCGGTCAGGCCCAGTTCGGCCAGAAGGTGTTCGAGGAGCTGGCCGCGCGCGGCCACGAATTCACGGCGGTCTGCCCGCCCCCCGACGTGGAGGGCCGCCCGGCCGATCCGCTGAAGGCCGCCGCGCTCGAGCGGGGAGTCCGCGTCGTCCAGCGCAAGAGCTACCGCCCGGCCGAAGCCGCCGCCGAGGTCGACGCGGCGTCCGCGGATCTCGGCGTGCTCGCGTACGTTACGCAGATCGTGCCGTCGGCCATCCTCGATGCGCCTCGCTGCGGGTCGATCTGTTTCCATCCGTCCCTGCTGCCCGCCTATCGCGGCGGCTCGGCGATCAACTGGCAGCTCATC
>CAYYVZ010000339.1:0-5552 GCA_964475235.1 uncultured Myxococcales bacterium
CTGCCGCTGCTCCTGCTCGCGTTCCAGAACCTCATCGTCGGTTACTTCGCGATGACCCCGCTCGTGCGCCAGGTCTTCGGCTTCGATCCGATTTCCGACGAAGGCATCGCTCGCCAGACCGCATTTCTGCACAAGGTCTCGCACCTGCTGATTCCGCCCCGCGACGAGTAGTGGCCGGCACCTCCGACGCGCCCGTCGCAACGCATCGCCCGCGTTGGCGCCGGCGAGTCTTCGTCGTTCTCGCGCTCGTCTTCACCGCGGCGGTCGCGGTCCGCGTCGCGCTCACCGTCTACGCCGCCGACATCTTCGTTGCGGCGCTCGCTCGCGCCCTTGCCGGCAGCGGCGCCGAAGTCGTCTTCGCCGAACCGCCCTCGGTCGGCATCGAAGGCTTCCAGGCGAAGGGAGTCACGCTGAGGTCGCTGTCCGGCGAGGAGTGGGTGAAGGCCGGCGAGGCCTCCGGAAGCGCGCATCTGCTGTTCCACGCTCCGTACGTTTCGGTCGGGCTCACGTTGAAAGACGCACGCGTGACGCTGCCGTCCCCGGACGGCAGACAGGCGAAGGACGAAGACCTGTCGCGTTCGTTCGACGTCTCCCTGCCGGCGTCCGTGTCGAGCATCGAGCTGGATACAGCCGTCGTCGACCTCGGCGCCGGACGCACGGTTTCCCTCGACGCGTCGATCGCGGCGGGGGGCGGCGGCTCGACCCGCATCGAGATCGCACGGCTCGATTACTCGGAACCTTCCGGCGAGAACGCCGGTGAGAAGATCGCGGGCACGGTCTCGCTCTCGCCGGTCGCGGGCGCCGCGCCGAAGCTCGACGTTTCCGTTCGCAGCGGCGCTGCGCTCGCCGGCACGGTGCTGTTCGATTTCGCGGCGCACCCGCTGACGTTCGCAGCGAGCGTCGACGATGCGGATGGGCGTTTCGCTTTCGGCGAGGTCACGTTCGCGCTCGGCAAGTTGCTTGCCGGTACAGGCTCCTTCTCGGTCGCGGACGGCACGCTCGCTTCTGCCGACGTTCGTCTCGTTTCCGGCAACCTCGAGCCGGCCTGGGCGACTCTGGTACGCGAGCCGTTCGCGGGAGTCGTGCCGGCGCTCTCCGATTCGGAGCTCCGCGGCCGCGGCGAGCTTCGGATCGAGCTTCGCGGGCTTTCGCGGCACCGGGCAACCGCAGGCGTCACGCTCTCGCTCGAGTCGCTGCGGACGCGTTCGGTCGATGCGAGCGGACTTTCGATCGAGCTGCCGTGGCTCGGTTCGGAGCAGGGGAAACAGCGAGCGCGTTCCGGAAGGATTCGTGCGAAGACGGTCTCGCTGCTCGGTTTTCCGTGGAGTGGCATCGACGTTCCGGTCGAGGCTTCGGCCGGGCGGCTGCGATCGAAGTCGGCGCAGGAGTGGAAAGCGGCCGGCGGCACGCTGCGCGTGACCGGGCTCGTGTACGACGACGACGCGGCGAAGGGTCCGCGCCTCTCGGGCGATGTCGTTCTCGAGGACTTCGACCTGGCCGCCCTCGGAAAGTCGTTCGGCTGGGAGGGTTTGGCGGGATCGCTGCGCGGAAACCTCGGCCGTGTCGTGATCGACGGCGATGCCGTGCGCGCCTCCGGCTCTCTCGACATCGAGGCCTTCGGCGGCACCGTCACCGTCACGAAGCTCTTCGTCGAGCATCCGTTCGGCCGCGTGCCGGAGCTCGGCCTCGATGCCGGCGTGCGCGATATCCAGCTCGAGGCCATGACGACCGCGTTCGGGCTCGGGCGCGTGAGCGGGGTGCTCGAGGGCCGTGTCACCGGCCTCGTCCTCGCCGACGGCCAGGCGCAGGCCTTCGACGCCGACCTGCATACGGTCGAGCGGCGCGGCGTCTCGCAGAACATCGACGTGCGCGCCATTGCCCAGCTCGGTGCGCTCGGCGGCGACACGGGCTCGCTCACCGGCTCGCTCCTGAAGGTGATCGACCGCTACCGCTACTCGGCCATGGGTGTCCGGTGCCGACTTCGCAACGACGTCTTCGAGATCCGCGGCGTCGAGTCGCGCGGGGGACGCGACTATCTCGTGAAGGGAAGCCTGCTTCCTCCGTCGGTAAGCGTCGTGAGCCATTCGCAAGTCATTTCGTTCTCGGAGATGCTTCGTCGCGTCGAGAGAATCAGTACGATCGGAGAAGGAGGAACCCCGGATGCCGAGCCGAAACCATGAAAACGTCGCCGTATCCGCCGCGCGTCGCGCCAGGCGGGGGAAGGCGTTCGCGGCAGGCCTCGTGGCGCCCGCCTTTTTCGCGATGGCCTGCGTGACGGTGAACATCTACTTCCCGGCGCCCGAGGTTCGCGAAGCGGCCGAGAAGATCGTCGACGAGACGTGGGGAGGGCCGGCAGCGGCGCCGGGGCCGCAATCGTCGCTCACGGGTCGCCTGCTGCTCGCGGCGGCGAGCGCGCTGGTACCGGCCGAAGCCCATGCCGCCGAGGTCGACGTGAACGTCTCGACGGCCGCCATCCGGGCGCTGAAGGACGGCATGAAGCAGCGTTCCGCCGAGCTGAAGCCGTACCTGTCGAGCGGCGCCGTCGGCATCGGAAAGGACGGCGCGCTCGTCGTTCGCGATGCGGCTTCGCTCGACCTCGCCGCCAAGGCCAAGGTCAAGCGTCTCGTCGATGCGGAGAACAAGGACCGCGAGGATCTCTACCGGGAGATCGCGACCGCCAACAACTACGGCGCCGAACGCGTGGCCGACATCCGTTCGATCTTCTCGCAGACTTGGAAAGACAAGGCGGAGAGCGGCTGGTGGATCCAGTCGGCTTCCGGCACGTGGAGCCGGAAGTAGCCCCTCGGAACTACTGAGGAGGAAACTGCAGTGGCGGATCGTCCGCGGTGACCTCGACGGTGTCGTCGTCCTCCTCGGGCCAGAAGCATCGCTTGGTCCCGTGCAGCGTAGTGAGGATCGCGAGGATCACGATCACGAGCGGAATGGCAGCAGGTGCGCTGGTAGCGAACGTGATGCGCCTGGGAGGCGCCGGGATCTCGTAGACGCCGACAGCCTTGTGGCGATGGATCGAGAAGCCGATCTCGTCGCCGTTCGGGCCGATGGCGCCCGAGACGCCGCCGTTCGCTGCCCGGACCATCGGCCGCCTCAGCTCGACGGTGCGCATGAGGCTCATCGCATAGTGCTGCTCGGGCCCGCCGCCGGCCGAGAACCACGCGTCGTTCGACATGTTGACGAGCAGGTGCGCGCCGCCGAGGACGGCCTCGCGCGCGTACTCCGGATACACGGCCTCGAAGCAGAGCAGCGGCGAAACACGCCAGCCCTTGATCTCGAAGTACTCGGCCGCGTCGCCCGCTTCGTATTCGGAGCCGGCGGGTATTTCCGAACCCGGCATCGGCGTCGTCTCCACGAACGGAAGCAGGCGGCGCTTGTCGTAGGTACGCGGCGACGCGCCCGGCGCGAAGAACCACGCGCTGTTGTAGAGCGCCGCATGGCCGTCGCTCTTCTGCTCGGAGCGCGGCGCACCCAGCAGGATGGCGGAATTCAGCTTCAGCGTGAGCTCGTTCAGCTTCTCTCGAGCCGCGCTGTCCGCATCGAGGAGGAACGGCGCGGCGCTTTCCGGCCATACGACGAGATCGATGCTGTTCGGCGGAAGGGTCTCGGTGGCTGTGACGTAGGCATTCCAGTGGTCCATGCGCTTGGCGGGGTTCCAGACGTCGCGGCTCGGAATCTCGGCCTGCACGACGGCAACGCGAAGTGGCCGGAGCGGCGCATTGTCGGGCTCGTAGGTCGACTCGAGCCCCCCGAGCACGGCGAGGACGATTGGTGCACCGACGCCGGCGGCCATGCACAGGCGCGACGCTCGCCCGTCGACGTCAGTCTGCATGCCGATCCCTATCGCCGCGCCGCATAGCGCTGCCACAAAGCCGAGCAGGGGCTGTCCGCCGGCGGCAGCGGCTTCCTTCAGGATCGGCAGGTACGCGAAGCCCTGTCCGAGCTGGGCCCAGGCGTTGCCGGCGGGGTCCATCGCGCGAAGGATCTCGAACGTCGTCCAGATCGCCGCCACGCCGAACGTGCGGACGAGCGGCGGGGCGTAGGCCACGAGCCGGATCGCCATGAAGCACGGCACCATGAAGAGCGCGACGTAGATCGAGTTCACGAAGACCGTGAAGCCGGCGGCCCACTCGAAGCCCTTGTCGAAGTACTCGACTGCAGCCCAGAACATCCACGCGCCGACGATTCCGAGGGAAGCGAGCAACCCGAACACGAAACCGCAGAAGCCGGCCCGGGGGATCGAGCAGTCCTGGCCCGGGTTCGCGAACACGATGGTGATGGGCGTGAGGGCGAGAAACGCCAGGATCCCTACCGAGAACGGGTCGTAGAGCAGGGTGAAGATGATGGCCGCAAAGAAGCAGGCCCCGAGCTGGACGGTCACGCGGTCGCTCCCGACTGTTGCCAACGGCGCGTGTGTGCGGCATCGGCTGGCGCATGAGCTTTCGAGAATATCCCGGGTTTCCCAAGGTCCTTGCGGCGCCGAGCGCCGCCATTTACGGCCGCGTCACGATCGGCGCAGGCTCTTCCATCTGGCCGAACGCCGTGGTGCGCGCCGAGTGCGCCGAGGTCCGAATCGGACGCGTCACGAACCTGCAGGACTTCGTGATGATCCACGTCGGCTACGACCATCCGACCATCATCGGCGACTTCTGCTCGATCACGCATCACGCGACTGTGCACGGAGCGACGGTGGGCGACGCGTGTCTGGTCGGGATCGGGGCGGTGCTCATGGATGGGGTTGTGCTCGGAGCCGGGTCCATCGTGGCGGGCGGGGCCGTGCTGACCGAGGGATCGGTATTCGAACCCGGCTCGATCGTCGCGGGAGTGCCGGCGAAGGCCATCAAGCGACGCGATTCGTCCCGCGAGAACCGCATGAATGCCTGGCTCTACCATCGTAACGCCCGAGCCTATGCAAGGGGAGAGCACCGGGCGTGGGACGGAAGCGAGTTCGACGAGTGGAAGCGGAAGCTCATTGGCGAGCTCGCGACCGACGCGGACCTCGGGCGGCTGGGCGATCTCTGATTCGATCCGGCCGCGGGCTTTCCGTGGCGCCCGCGGCACACGTCGGCGGCGAAGATGCGGCCGCTCCGACAACCGCGACCGGCTTCAATGGAAGACGACGACCGCCGAGCCCGGAGTCGTTTTCTTGCCTTCGGCGTTCTCCACCCAGATGTCGAGCTCGACGATCTTCTTGCCGCCGTCGGAGGACTTCCTCTTCACGACGCCGCGGCACACGAACTCCTTGTCGGGAAGGTCCATGCCGCGGTACTGGCACGAGATCTTGCGGATCAGGCCGGCGTGGCCGACCCAGTTCGAGACCAGCTCGCCAAGCGAGGCGTACTTGAAGCGGCCGTGCACGATGATCGAGCCGATCTGCTTCGACTGGGGGAAGTTGTAGTCGTGATGAAGCGGATTGAAGTCGCCGCCGCCGGCGGAGTACTTCACGAGGGTCTGGAGCGTCGGCTTCTTGCGGAGCTCGGGGATCGCGTCGCCTTCGTGGATGTCTTCGAATTTCATCGTTTGGTCCCTGTTCCGCTGCT
>CAYYVZ010000340.1:0-5545 GCA_964475235.1 uncultured Myxococcales bacterium
GGCACATCCCCGTCGGCGAGCACATGCTGCGGGCCGGCGAAACGATCCGGACCGATCCGTTCAGCGCGAGCTTCTTCGGCCAGCCGTGGGTGCCCGTGGGCTGGCTCTCCGAGTGCCTTTTCGCGCTGGTGCATCGGATCCACGGCCTCGACAGCATTCTCCTCCTCACGGCAACGACGCTGGCGGCGTTCTACGCATGGCTCGCCCGCCGGCTTTCGTCGCGCGGCCTCCAGTGGCCGATCGTGACGCTCGTGCTGGCGCTTTCGATCGCCGCGACGTCGTACCATTTTCACCCTCGTCCCCATCTCGCGACGTTCGTGATCATGGGCTGGATGTTCGCGCGGCTTTGCGACTACGACGCCGGTCGCGTCGCGTGGACGAAGCTCTTGTGGATCGCACCGGCCGTCGCGCTGTGGACCAATCTGCACGGCGGTGTGGTGGGCGGACTGGCGACCTTCGCGCTTTGCGGCATCGGGTGGACAGCGGCCGCCCTCGTTCGCATGCCTTCCCCGATTCAGGACGTGGCTACGTTCCTGCGCGTCGCTGGCGTGGGCCTGGCCTGTCTCGCTTCGGTGCTCGTCAATCCATACTTCGTAGAGCTTCCGAAGCTCTGGTTCACGCTGCTCGACTCGCCCGTGCTTCCCCAGCTCATGGTCGAGCACGCGCCGCTCGACCTCGCCGACGCTTCGGGGAAGCTCGTCGTCGCGCTCGGGGCTCTCTACGGCGCGATGCTTCTCGGCGTCCCCGTCCGCAAATGGCGCGTCACGTGGCTGATGCCCGTCGTCTGGTTCGCGCTCACGTGCTCGCGCATCCGCAACGGTCCGCTGTTCGCGATCACGTCCACGATCGTCATCGCCGAGATGTTTGTCGAGGTCGGCTGGATCCGCTGGCTGACGGCTCACGGCAGCGAGCTGCTGCACTCGCGCAGCCGCAGCGAGGCGGCCGAATACGAACGCCCGAGCGCGGGTGCGTGGCTGCTACCGGCTGCGCTCGTGACGCTGGTTTTCACGCTTCAGGTCGCGAGCGTTCCGGTTCCTGTGCTCGGCCATGGCTGGACGAAGCTCGATGCGGCGTGGTGGCCCGTCGAGATCCTGCCGGATCTGCAGGCTTTCGAGCGCAGCCATCCCGAAGGGGCACCGGTCTTCAACGAGATGTTGTTCGGCGGCTTCCTGATCTACTCGACACCGAAGCTGCGCGCGTTCATCGACGACCGCTGCGAGCTGCAGGGCGACGAGCGACTTTCCGCCTACCGGCGCGCGATCAACGGGGAGACGGCGCTGTTCGACGGGTGGACGGACCAGTACGGCTTCGAGATCGCGCTGTCGATTTCCGGCTCGGTGTTCGACGGGTATCTGCTTGCGTCGCCGCGCTGGGAGCTGGTGAAGGCGACGAAGCCGGCGTCGCTGTACCGAAGGCGGGGATAGGAGAGGGGGACAGGCACCGGGTTCACCGTGGCGCTACAGGGATCTCGACCGGCGGATCCGGCGAGAACGGAGCCGGTCGCCGGCCAACGGAACCGGTCCGCTAGCGAATCCCTGCGAGGTCGCGTTCGAGTCGCGCGAGGTCTTCTGCGCTCTCGGTGTCGTAGTAGCCGCGGATTCGGCGCTGGCCGTCGATGAGACCGACGCGCACGCCATGAATGACGGCGCCTTCCTCGCTCGCGGGATCGGCGTTCCTGTCGACCGCGACGAGGAAGCCGCGGCGGACCATGCCGAGCAATTCCTCTTCGTCTCCGGTCACGAACGTCCACGCATCGCCGGACGCGATGCCGCGTTCCTTCTTGTAGGCCGTGAGCACGGCCGGCGTATCGGTCTTCGGATCGACGCTGAACGAGACGAACGCGAGGTCGCCCGCCGGAATCTTCGAGCGAAGCGCCTTCAATCTCTCGACGAGCTTGGGACAGGGCCCCGGGCAGCTCGTGAAGAGAAAGCTCACGAGCCAGTTTCTTCCGTCGAGCGACTCGGAATCGAAGGCCTTGCCGTCGTCTCCCACGAAGCGGAACGCCGGCACCTGGCCGAGCACGGGCGGCTCGGCCAGTTCGGGCGGGGTGGCCGGACAGCCGCCGAGCGCGATCATCGCGGCGACGAAGACGGCGGCGACGCCGCAGCGTGCCTGTTTCACGGGTGCGATCCAGCCTGCCGCGCGCGTGCGATCGAAGAGGCGCCGGCGACCGTGACGACCGCGAAGGCGACGGTCGCGGCGAGGCAGATCGCCAGCGACGGCAGTGCGGCGGTCGCGCGCGGATCGCCGAGGTAGAGCGCGTGGCGAAGCAGCGCGACGCCGTAGGTGAGCGGGTTGCAGGCGATCACGACGGCGAGCCACGTGGGAGTTCCGCCCGGTGGGAAGAACGCCCCCGACAGCAGCCACATCGGCATGAGAAACGAAGTCATGACCGCGTGAAATCCCTGCGTCGAGTCCATGCGCCACGCGATGCAGATGCCGAGGCCCGCCAGCGCGACCGATATCAGCACGAGCACCGGAACGGCCGCGAGCACGCCGACGAAGCCGATCGAGAGCCCGAACAGCGGCGCCGCAATCAGGAGGAGCAGCGCCTGGCCGACCGCGAGGATCGTCGTGCCGGCGACCTTGCCGGCAACGATCGCCGAGCGCGGCACCGGTGCCACGAGGACCCCCTGCAGGAACCCCGTATTGCGATCGTCGATGATGGAGATCGTCGCGAAGATCGCGGTGAACAGAAGGATGAGAACGACGACGCCCGGGAAGAAATACTCGCTGTAGCCGATGGAGCCCGACTGGAACGAGGGGCTGAGGCCGGCTCCGAAGATCGCCCAGAACAGGATCGGCTGCACGAGAGCGCCGAAGACGCGGTTGCGCTGGCGCACGAAGCGCACGACTTCGCGGTGGGCGAGGGCCGAGCTGGCCAGAAGGGATGCCGATGCCATTTCGCGCCTACTCGCCGAAAAGCTGGTGCCCGGTCTCGTGCACGAACACGTCTTCGAGGGTCGGCCGTGCGAGCTGGATCGACTCGACGTGCTCGGGGAAGGCTTCGTAGATCTCGCGCAGAAGACCGCGCGCGTCGGGATGCTCGATGCGTACCGAGCCGTCCACGCAGGCCGCCGACACGTCCCAGCGGCTTTCGATCTTCGCCCGCAGCGATTCGGCGTCGTCGCTGCGAATCGTGAGCACGTCGCCGCCGATGCGGCTTCGCAGCGCGTCGGCGGTGTCGATGGCCACGATGCGGCCGCGATCCAGAATGGCGAGGCGGTCGCAGCGCTCGGCTTCGTCCATCAGGTGCGTCGTCACGAGGATGGTCGTGCCGCGCTCGCGCCGCAGGCCGAGCACGTACTCCCAGAGGTCGCGGCGCGCGCCCGGATCGAGGCCCGTCGAAGGTTCGTCGAGAATGAGAATGCGGGGCTCCGAGAGCAGGCCCTTGGCGAGCTCGACCCGGCGCTTGAGTCCGCCCGAGAGCGTCTCGACGAAGGCGTCCGCGCGGTCGGTGAGCGCGAGTGCATGAAGGCCGGCGTCGATGCGTCGCGCGAGATCGGGACCGGAGAAGCCGTAGAGGTTGCCGTGGCAAGCGAGGTTCTCGCGCACGGTGAGCTTCCCGTCGAGGCTCGGCGACTGGAAGACGACGCCGATCGCGCGGCGCACGCTCGCGAGGTCCTGGCCGGCGTCGACGCCGGCGATTTCGACGTGGCCGGGGAGGACGGGCAGCAAGGTCGACAGGATGCGGAACATCGTCGTCTTGCCGCCACCATTGGGGCCGAGAACCCCGAAGACTTCGCCTTCACCGACTTCGAAGGACACGCCGTCGAGCGCGACGTGCTCGCCGTAGCTGTGGCGAAGATCGCGAACGCGGACGAGCGGGGAGGCCGTCGCGGAGGCCGTCGCGCCTCCCGGAGCCTCGGCGTAGGCCGCAGCGACGGCGCGCGCGGTCACAGCCATCCTCGCACGTAGCTCCACGCATGCTCGACGAAGAGCGCGCCGAAGAGCGCGGGCAGGTAGACGACCGACGCGAGCAGCAGGCGGCGAGCCGAGGCTCGGTCGCGCTCGGCGCCCGCGCGCCACGCGGCCCAGACGTAGAGCAGGCCTGCGGCCAGAGCCGCCCAGTAGTAGAAGTGTCCCGCCGCTCCCGTCGTGACGAGGGCCAGCGAAACGGGGACCAGCGTCACCGCGTACAGCAGCATGAGGCGCGCCGTCGAGTCGCCGGACTCGTCGATGACGACGAGCATCGGGAAGCCGGCCTTCGCGTAGTCGTCCCGATACATCGACCCGATCGCGAGGAAGTGGGGTACCTGCCAGAGGAACAGGATCGCGAACAGCACGACGGCGCCGGCGCCGATCTCGCCGCTCGCCGCCGCCCATCCGATCACCGGCGGTAGCGCTCCCGGAACGGCGCCTGCCAGCGTCGAGAGCGGATGCACGCGCTTCATCGGGGTGTAGAGGAAAAGGTAGCTGAGGACGGTCAGCGCGTTCAGGAACGCGGAGAGCGCGTTGACCTGGGCGGCGAGGTAGATCACGCCGCCAAGCGAGAGGATCGCGCCGAGCGCAATGGCGAACGAGGTGGAGATGCGCTGGGCCGGCAGCGGGCGAAAGCGCGTGCGGTCCATGAACAGGTCGGTGTCGCGCTCGAACACCTGGTTGAGAACGCCCGAGCCCGAGCACGACAGGGCCGTGCCGAGCAGCACGTGCAGCAGCCCCGGGATCGAACCGGTTTCCGGTGTCGCGCTGTAGTAGCCGACCGCCACCGTCAGCAGCACCATCAGCGTGATGCGAGGCTTGATCAGCTCGAAGAAGATCTCGGAGCGGTCCGCCATGGCGGGTCGGCTCGCGCTGCGCGACGCGGTGGCCCTCATGCCGTGTGCCCCAGGCCGGCGTGTGGCGATGCGGTGCCGGTCGAAGTGAGCGCGTCGCGCCACGCGTGCAGGTTGCGGACGGCGACGGCGCCGAGAAGGGCTGCGCCGACTCCGACGTGCAACGTCGGCAGCCACGCTTCGAGGAAAGTGGCCTGGCGGTCGAACGTCATGTCGTCCGTGGTCACGTAGGCTGCGATGCCGAGCGCGATCTGCAGCGAGACGAGGGGAAGCAGGAGCCGCGCGCCGGGAGCGGCGCCGGCCCGGTCACGCTGGAAATCGAGGACTCCGGACAGCACGAGGCCCGCGCCGAGCACGTGCGCATAGAGCAGCGGAGTTCCGGCAAGCGGCCGCGCCTCTGCGCCGAGATGGCGAATGAAAAGTCCGAGGACGAGTTGCGCGAAGACCAGCACGAGCAGGACGGCCGCGTGCGTCCGCTCTCGTCGAGGCGAAGTCACCGGCGCAGCTGCGTCCCACGCGGGCGACATCACCGCCACGACAGTCGCCAGCGAAGCGAAGAAGACCTGTCCGACGACGCCGTGAACCATCGCGAGGTCCACGGAAAGATGAAGCACGCGAAGCCCCCCGAGCAGTGCCTGGAGAATGACGAGGCCCGCGGCGGCGATCGTGAGCCGGCGTGCGAGCGGCCGCTGCTCGCGGCGCAGGACGGACACGAGCAGGAAGGCCGTCCACGATGCGACGCAGAACGCGATGATGCGATGCCCGTGCTC
>CAYYVZ010000341.1:0-5523 GCA_964475235.1 uncultured Myxococcales bacterium
CGTCCCGGGTTTTCAGCGGCGGGCGCGTCGGACGACGAGACGCGGGTCGCGTTCGTCGGGCTGCGCGGCGTAGTACTGGAAGTGGCTCGAGGCCTCGCGCACGACCTCGAACGACGTGTGGAACTCGTCGATCTCGATGGCGCCGATCTCTCGATTGCTGACGTCGCCGCGGCGGCACAGCATGGCCAGCACGCGCTGGGGCGTCGCGCCGCCGCGGTGTCCCCAGTTCAGCTCGAAGCGATCCGCCTGCTGCCTCGCATCGCTGCGCGAGTCGCGGCGGCTCGACGGACGGCGATCCTCACGGACCGCGTCGTCAAGGCGATTCGGCGTTCGGCGATCCTCGCGAGCCATCTCGTCGCCGCGCTGCGGCGATCGGCGGGCCGTGTCGTCGCTGCGACGCGACGAGCGCGGCTCGGGCCTGTCCTTCCACTCGGTGCGCTGAGGCGCAGAACGAAGGCGTGTCACGCCGGGCGTGATCGGCTCGATCTCGCATGCAGCGGCGTGTCGCGGATCGCGGCCCATTTCGACGAGACGCGCGACGATCTGGGCCGCGTCGGCGCCTTCGAGCAGTTTCTCGGCAAAGGCGACCTGCGCCGCCGTCGGCTCGGCAGCGGCGTCGAGCGCTTCGCGCACGCGCCGGCGCTCCCTTTTGGCGAGGGCCTTTTCCACCGTCGCCACCGTGGGAACTTCGCGCCACTGCAGCTTCACCTTCGCGCGCGAAAGCAGCATCTCGATCTTCTTCTGGCGCATCGGCGTCGAGAGCAGCACGCTGCGACCCTTGTTGCCGGCGCGGCCGGTGCGGCCCGCGCGGTGCGTGTAGCTCTCGGCATCGAACGGCGCGTCCGTGTGGATCACGAGGGCCACGTCGGGAATGTCGAGACCGCGCGCGGCGACGTCCGTCGCGACGAGCGTGGTGGTCACGCCGCTGCGAAACGCATCGAGCGTGCGCGTGCGCTGGTTCTGCTCGAGCTCGCCGCTGATCGGAGCGGCAGCGAAACCGTCGGCGGCGAGCTGCGCAGCGAGCTCACCCGCCTGGGCGCGCGTGTTCACGAAGATGAGAGCGCGCTCGTCGCCCGTGAGCAGCAGAAGATTGACGATCGCCGCATAGCGATCGTGCAGCCTCACGAGGTGACCCGTGTGCTCGATGTCTTCGTTGGCGGCACCGAGGCGCGTGCCCTGGACGGCGAGCGGGTCGGTCTGGTACTTGCGCGCGAGGCGCTGGATCTCCGCCGGGAACGTGGCCGACACGAGATGCGTGCGACGGCTCGAAGGCGTCGCATCGAGAATCGCTTCGAGCTCTTCGCGGAAGCCCATGTCGAGCATGCGATCGGCTTCGTCGAGAACGAGCTGTCCGATGCTCGAGCAATCGAGTGCACCGGAGCGGACGTGATCGAGGACGCGCCCCGGCGTCCCCACGACGACGAGCGGACCTTGTGCGAGGCGGCGCTTTTCCTGCATGACGCTGCTGCCGCCGGTCAGGCATTCGACCGCCAGGCCGCGGACGCCGGCGAACAGCCAGGCGAGCTCGCCGCGTACCTGAACGGCCAGCTCGCGGGTCGGCGCGATCACGAGGGCGGCCGGCCGGCGACGGCCGGGCTGCGCGGCCGTCTCGAGCAGGGTCGGAGCGAGCACGAGGCCCACGGCGACCGTCTTGCCCGAGCCGGTCTGGGAAGAGATCTGCAGGTCGCGACCGGCGGCTCCGGCGGACAGGACCGCACGCTGAACGACGGTGAGGTCGGAATAGCCGCGCTCCTCGATGGCCAGGCGAAGGGGCTCGGCGATCGGATCGAGGATGGAAGAGGGCTGTTCGCCTTCAGGAAGGTCGTCGGGAGCGGGGGCGGCTGCCGCCGCGGAAGAATCGTGCATCGGGATGGGTGCCTCGGAGGGGACTGGGACGGGAAGGTGCGACTGAGCGCGTTACTTTGAAGAGGTTAGCCGCGGGACCATAAGGGACCCGCGCTGCGAACGCAATGCGTCATCGGGCCGGGCGTTCGGCCCCTGTTCCCCCGCGATCCGGCCACTGTGGGTGCTTCCACAAATGTCCCCGCGAGCGGGAGGGCGAGTGGGCTTTGGGACCGGTCTTTGACAAGACACGCCTTCCAATCGGACCGAGGAGCGACACCCGAATGACCATACGCAATTCTCTTCTCGCGACGGCCGCCGTGGCCCTCGCGCTCACGTCCACCGTCCCGGCCTTCGCCGAAGACGCGAAAGACAAGGCCCCGGCTCCCGCTGCCGCCGCGACCGACGGCGGCAAGGTGGTGACCACCGCGAGCGGCCTCAAGTACGAGGTCCTGAAAGGTGCGGAGGGTCCGAAGCCTTCGGCCACCGACCAGGTGACCGTGCATTACAGGGGCACGCTCACCGACGGCACGGTGTTCGACAGCTCCTACGATCGCGGACAGCCGCTGACGTTCGGGCTGAACCAGGTGATCAAGGGGTGGACCGAGGGCCTCCAGCTCATGAGCCCCGGCTCGAAGTACAAGCTGACGATTCCTCCCGACCTCGGCTACGGCTCGCGCAACATGGGCAAGATTCCGCCCAACTCCACGCTGATCTTCGAAGTCGAGCTGATCAAGATCAACTGACCCCACCGCGAATCGGTCCCAGCCAGAATCACGATCGAACCCCGGAGCGACATCGAATGACAAGACGAAAGACTCTCGCTGAAATTGCCATCGTTACGTTCGCGCTCACCGTCGGCCTCACGGCCTGCAACGACGGAGCGAAGACCGAGCCGGCAGCGCCGGCCGCGGAGAAAGCGGCGTCAGCCGCCGACAGCAAGGCGGCGCCAGCCGCCGATGCCAACAAGGAGGCCGGCAAGGTGATTACCACCGCAAGCGGACTGAAGTACGAGATCCTGAAAGACGCGGAGGGCCCCAAGCCTTCGGCCACCGACCAGGTGACGGTGCACTACAAGGGCACGCTCACCGACGGCACGGTGTTCGACAGCTCTTACGATCGCGGCCAGCCCGCAACCTTCCCGCTCAATCGCGTGATCAAGGGCTGGACCGAGGGTGTGCAGCTGATGAGCCCCGGCTCGAAGTTCAAGTTCACGATTCCGTCCGAGCTCGGATACGGCGCGGCGGGCGCAGGCGGCAAGATTCCGCCCAACGCAACGCTGATCTTCGAAGTCGAGCTCATCAAGATCGGCTGATTCCGGAATCGGGGACGGGAGCCGCGAGCCGGCGAGCGGCGAGTCCGCGCTCGCTATTGGATATCGGCAGATCCGTCCCCGATTTCCCCGTTAATCGGGATCCGTCCCCGATTTCCCCGATTTCCCTCATGGAGCAAGGACCTTGGAAACGCTGATCGTCGATCGACGTGCGGATGGTGTCGTCACCGTCACGCTCAACCGCCCCGACAAGAAGAACGCGATCAACGCGACGATGTGGAACGAGCTCCTCGCGACGTTCGAGGAGGTCGGCGAGAGCACGACCGACCGCGTACTCGTGCTCACCGGGGCAGGCGATGCGTTCTGCAGCGGCGCCGATCTCGGCGGCGAGGCGGAAGCGGACCGGCACCAGCTCCAGCGCATGTACCACTTCAATCGCATCGGCCTCGCGCTGCACGGCATCATGAAGCCCGTCATCGCGAAGGTGAACGGCGTAGCGGCGGGCGCCGGCCTCAACATCGCGCTCGGTTGCGACCTGATCGTGGCGAGCGACAAGGCGCGCTTCACGGAGATCTTCGCCAGGCGCGGGCTCAGCCTCGACCTCGGCGGCTCGTGGCTGCTGCCGCGCCTCATCGGGCTGCACAAGGCGAAGGAGCTTGCGCTCCTCGCCGACATCATCGACGCGAAAGAGGCCGAGCGCATCGGCCTCGTCAACCGCGTCGTCGAGCACGACGGCCTCGATGCATTCGTGGACGAGTGGGCGACGCGGCTTGCGTCCGGTCCGCCGCTCGCCCTCGCGATGACCAAGCGCATGCTCACGAATGCCTTCTCGGTGACGATGAGCGAAGCCCTCGATGCCGAAGCGATGGCCCAGTCGGTCAACGTCGCGTCGAAGGACACGCGCGAAGCCATCATGGCCTTCTTCGAGAAGCGCACGCCGGTCTTTCAGGGTAGATAGGCGGGGTGAGCCCCACCGACCCGAGAGCGGGAGAGTCCCCCGTCCTGGAAACCGATCCCGTTTGCGGGATGAGCGTGGACCCCGCGACCAGCACGCTTCGATACGAGCACGACGACCGCACGTTCTGGTTCTGCAGCCCGAAGTGCCGCGCGAAGTTCGCGGCGGGGCCGGAGCAGTATCTTCGCCAGGACGCCGCGCCGGGCGGCGGTGCTCATGGCGATGCCGCCGCACACGACGATCCGGAAGCCATCTACACGTGCCCGATGCACCCCGAGGTGCGTCAGAAAGGCCCCGGCCCCTGCCCCCTCTGCGGCATGGCCCTCGAGCCGGAAGAAGTCACCGCCGACGACGCGCCGAATCCGGAGCTCGTCGAGATGCGCCGGCGGCTTCTCGTCGCCGCACTGCTCGCCGCGCCAGTCTTCGCGCTGGAAATGGGTAGCCACCTGTTCGGTCACCTGCCCGGGATTTCGCCGAAGGCGTCGGTGTGGACGCAGGGCCTGCTCGCGACGCCCGCCGTTCTCGGCGCCGGTTCCGTCTTCTTCCGTCGCGGCTGGGACTCGGTAGCCAATCGCAGTCTCAACATGTTCACGCTCATCGCGCTGGGCACCGGCGTAGCGTGGCTTTACAGCGCGGTGGCGCTCGTCGCGCCCGGCATCTTCCCCGAAGCGATGCGCGAGCATGGCGGCGTGGTGCCGGTCTACTTCGAAGCCGCGGCCGTCATCGTCGCCCTCGCGTTGCTGGGACAGGTGCTCGAGCTTCGCGCGCGAGACCGAACGTCCGGCGCGATCCGCGCGCTGCTGAAGCTCGCTCCTCCGACGGCGCGGCGCGTGCGCGCCGACGGCAGCGACGAAGAGGTTGCGCTCGAGTCGGTCGTCGCCGGCGACCTCCTGCGTGTGAGGCCCGGCGAGAAGATTCCCGTCGACGGTGTCGTGATGGAAGGTCGCTCGAGCGTGGACGAATCGCTGCTCACGGGCGAATCGATGCCGGTCGCTCGCGAGGCCGGCGACGCCGTGATCGGCGGCACCGTCAACGGATCGGGATCCCTCGTGGTGCGTGCCGAAAAGCTCGGCCGCGACTCGATGCTCGCGCGCATCGTCTCGATGGTCGCGCAGGCCCAGCGAAGCCGCGCGCCGGTACAGCGCCTGGTCGATCAGGTGTCCGCCGTCTTCGTGCCGGCGGTGCTCGTCGTTGCGGCGCTTTCGTTCGCCGGATGGATGGCATGGGGACCGGAGCCGCGAGTCGCCCACGCGATGGTCGCGGCCGTCAGCGTTCTCATCATCGCCTGCCCCTGCGCGCTCGGTCTCGCAACGCCGATGTCCGTGATGGTCGGCATCGGCCGCGGCGCGACCGCGGGCATCCTGCTGCGCAGCGCCGAGGCGCTCGAGCGCCTGGAGCGTGTCGACACGCTCGCGGGCGTCAAGGCGGGGACGCGCACCGAGGGGCGCCCGGC
>CAYYVZ010000342.1:0-5509 GCA_964475235.1 uncultured Myxococcales bacterium
CAACGAGATCGAAGACTGTGAGGATGCGGATCCGAAGTCGAAGGCTTCGGGCGCTCTCACGAAGGCGGCCACCGGCCTCGACGTGTGCAGCGATCCCGCTGTCGTCCTGGCGGACATCGAAGGATGTGCGCTCGACGTCCCGACCCTGAAGACCTGCACCGCGGCTGCGTGGAAGGACTCCGAGGACGACGCGTTCATCCAGACCTTCTTCATGGAGTCGACGGCCTGCCCGACCACGGTTCGCACGACGATCCGAGGCGGATGCAGCACGATCGGCAGCACCAGCAATGTGGACAACTGCAGCGTCGGCGCCGAGACGGAGACCATCCTCTCGGTCGGCTGGAAGGGTATCGCGCACGGCGTGGACGTGACCGACAACTACACGCTGGCCGTGGACGTCACCTGCCCCGGAACCGAGAAGGGAAGCTGCGGCGTCTGCACGTCGACCGGCCTCAGCTACGACAATCCGCAGTACGAGGACTTCACGCGCTGCGCGGACGATCCGTGGGTGAAGTGCGACGCGCCGTTCGCCAACGATCCGGACTGCAACAACGGCGGCGGCGGCCCCTGCAAGTACTACCTCGGACCGCCCCTTGCGGTGTCGGCCGGCGGCACGCCGACCTGCACGCTCAACGTCGTCAATTCGGACATCATCGGCGCGACGGGTGACCCGGACGCCGGCTCGATCACCGACCTCACCGTCGACCTGCGTGCGATCGTGCACAACGGCATCGGCCAGCAGCGTCCCTGCCCGTACTGCCGGAACGATCCGGAGCCCCAGGACGGCAACGTCTCGGGCGGCACCTGCGACGGAGGCATGAACGACGGCGATGTCTGCGGCGACGACGACGACTGCCCGTCGGGCGACTGCGTCGGCAACTTCGGCTCGTGCTTCGGCGGCCCGCGCAACGGCCAGCCCTGCGACGTGCAGGGCTTCGACCTGAGCTTCGCGAACGTCGATCACGTCGATCTGCCGGATTCGGGCAACAGCCTGGACTGCCCCCCGACCCCGGGCGCCAACATCAGCGGCAGCGGCCTCGAGATCTCGCTCCCGCTCACGACCGGTCTGTCGACCAAGTCCGCCGACGACGCATGCGAGTCGCCGAACGAGCTCCTGAACTGCTTCTGCGGAATCTGCAGCCTGGCACCGACCACGTCGTGCGACGACGACAGCGATTGCATCGGCCTTGGCACCTGCACCGCCGGCGGCATGAGCCCGGGGGTCGCGCGCCTGCCGAACAACTGCACGGACGGTGTCTGCTATCCGGTGACGTCGGATCGCGGCGAGTGCACGTCGGACATCGCGATGACGCCGGACATCGACACGTACTGCTCCACCCTGCTGTTCGCCAACGGCAAGGGCGTGCTGGCGTGTGATACCGACGCCGACTGCGAGTCGTACGAGACAGGGAACGTGAACCCGGACGCCTGGGTGTGCCCGAACGACGATTGTGGCTCCTGCTCGGTAGGAAACTTCCGCAGCTGCTTCAACGATCCGATCGAGGTCACCGGCTCGCCGGACCCGACGAACCCGAAGCTGGCGGGAGCATTCTGCCTGCCGCCTTCGTCGAACGGGTCGGTGAACGCCGCGACCGGATCGCCGGGCCCCGGCACGGTGATCACGGATTCGCTCACGACTCTGCGTTACTGATCGAAAGCCTGACGCGGCGCGCCGCGTCAGAACGAAGAGGCCCCGGGTGTCTTTCACCCGGGGCCTTTTTCGTTCGGTGGCGCCGCCCACTGAAGCCTCGGTAAGGCGGAGTTATACCTTGACTTAAGTCAGTTCCGCTCCGTACGTTAGCCCCCGCAGCAAGGCGGAATGCCGCCTCGCCCTAACGCTGGTTCACCCATCTGACGCCAGGGGAGACCGGGATGGACCCGGCGCGGAGGAGCGCCGCGCCCACGCTTTTTTTCGATCTACAGAATGTCCAGGAGGAGGAATCGAGCATGAAATCGTGGAACAGGACGCAGAAGGCATGGCTGGCCGTGGCCACTGCGCTTCTCGTGACGACGGGCGCGTCGCAGGCGTGGGCCATCGCGCAGAACACCAAGGGCGAGGGCAAGTGTCACACCACCCTCAACAAGACGATCAGCAAGCACCAGGCGGCGGTCACCAAGGCCCTCGTCGCGTGCAAGATCGCCGAGCTCGGCGGCGGACCGGCCTGTCCGGATTCCGACGCACTCGCGGCCATCCAGAAGTCGGAAGGCAAGACGTCGGCGAGCGCCACCAAGAGCTGCCAGAGCATCTGCAACGTTTCCGAAGTGCCGTGCATCGCGAGCAGCACGTGTCCTCCGAACGGCTCCAATCTCGAATCCTGCACGGCCGGTCCCGGCAAGAGCTTCGACATCGCGACCATGGGCTTCCCGGGACCTTACTGCGACGTATTCTCGAGCGCCGGCTATCTGCGTGACCCCGAAGACTTCGGCGCCTGCGCCGTAGGGATCGGCGAGAACATCGCCAACGAGATCATCGACAACCTGATCGGCGACCTCGTGGCCGCACCCACGGGCGAAGCCCTGGACTGCCTCGAGGCGCTCGCCAAGGCGATGCCGAAGTCGGCCTCGAAGATGGCCGGAGCGGTGTCGAAGTGTCGCGCGTCCCAGCTCACCGCGGACAGCCCCTCGATCCTCCCGAGCGACTGCGCCACGGCCGACGTGAAGACCGCCGACTCGCTGCAGAAGACCCGCGACAAGTTCTCCGAGACGATCACCAATTCCTGCACCGCCATGGGCCTGACGGGGCTTTCGCTGTGCGGCGAGCCCGTCGGCGGCGTGACCTCGGTCATGCAAGCCACCACCTGCCTCCTCGGCGTGCTCGACGAGGTGTCCATCTCGGCCGACAACGAACGTGCCTATGCGCCTGTCAGCATCATCAACGGCGCTTATCCGCAGACGGCCGCCGCACGCTGCGGCGACAACCTGATCAACCAGCTCCCGAACGCCTTTGCCTTCAACGGCGAGGAGTGCGACGGCACCTCGCTCGGCGACTGCGCGGCGTGCCTGCCTCCGGATGACGTCTTCGAATGCACGTGTGCCGAAACGCGCCGCGCGCGCGTGTTCGCGAAGGGCTTCCAGGCCGACCTCGACAACGGCTGGACCGGCGCCTCGCACAACAACAAGACCCCGGACGGTGCCGGCTTCGTCTCCGAGGTGTCGGACTGCGACTGCACGGACTTCACCGGCGCGGCATGCACGGGCACCTCAGGCGACTCCGAGTGCACCATTTTCGCCGAAACCCAGCCGCGCTGCTCGCATCGCATCGGCGACGGCACGTCCTGCGACGAGGTCGGCAACGGCAACAACGTGCACACCGACAGCGACTGTCGCGCGTGCAGCGTGGAGGCCACCAACGCGGGCGATTTCTGCACCGGCGACGCGCGCTTCTGCCTCGGCGGCACCAGCAACGGCGCCCGCTGCAACTCGACGGACGACTGCACCGGAGGCGGCACCTGCGGGGCCACCGGCCGCTGCTACGAGGGCCCCTTCGTCGGCAACGGCTGCACCAGCGCCCAGCAGTGCGGCATCTGCACGGCCGGCACCAACATCGGCCAGCCCTGCAGCACCGCGGGTCACTGCGGCGTGGGCGGCGTATGCGAGGTGCACAATTCCTGCGTTCCGCGCTCCTGCCTCGGCGGCGCGAACGACGAGGATGCGTGCAACACGAACGCGGAGTGCGGCGGCGGCGGCACCTGCTCGGAGACGAGCGACTGCTTCTCGCGCTGCTACGACGCAGACGACAACGACATGGGTCCGTGCTGGGCGCAGAGCGACTGCGCCGCCGGCGAACGCTGCCGTGGAGCGTGCGACCTGACCAACAGCTGCATCGTCTCCCAGAACAGCGCGCCGCTGCCGCTCTCGTCGGAAGGCACGTCGGTCTGCGTCCTCAGCGGCTTCTTCTCGAACGTGACCGGCACCCGCGACATCGTGAGCGGCGCGCACGCGGTGGACTACGAGCTGCGCTCGCTCGTCCACTTCGGCGGCGACAACATGCCGAACTCGGTGCCGTGCCCGGTGTGCGGCGCGTACTGCGCCGTCAACACGCCTCCGACGGCGCACGACCGCGTCCGCTGCTTCGGAACGTGCTCGGGTCCCGAGCTCGAATGCCGCTACGGCGAGAACAAGGGCGATACGTGCATGACCAACGCCGACTGCCTCGGCTTCCTGTGCGACCAGGTGGCCTGCCGCTTCGACGACGAGTGTCCGAGCGGAACCTGCAGCGGTGCGGCCTCGCCGGACTGCCAGGGTGACGAGTGCCGACTCGATCTGTCTTGCAGCACCGGACCGAACGAGGGCAGCCCGTGTCGCATCGAGGCCTACACGGCCTTCGGCACGACGTCGGCCGACTGTCCGCCGTGGCCTACGGCGAACCAGACGGGCACCGGCCTCGCGATCAGCTGGACTCCGCTCACCAGCGGAACGGTGACCCTCGAGTCGCCGGCCACGTGCAATGCAGCCGGTTTCCAGAACTTCATGTGCAACTGCGTGTTCGGCGGCGGCGTGACCAACGCGCCCAACAAGTGCGCCCCTGCGTGCACGAACCCGACGAACCCGGACGACATCGGTCGCAGCTGCGTCGCCTTCACCAAGTGCGTGGGCGGATCCGAGCCCAACGTCGCTTGCGACACGAACGCGGACTGCAGCGGCGGCGGTACCTGCACGAACAACCCGCGCGTGTGCGGCACCGGCAATGCGGGCGTCTGCAGCCTGTCGCACTGTGTCGGCGGCGAGAGCAACGGCGGGATCTGCGCGAGCAACTCGCAGTGCACGACGAGCGAAGGCGTCATCGACGGCGTCTGCACGTCCGACCCCTGCACCGTCGGCGGCGCCCCGTGCACCGACGGCGAGTGCATCCCCGACAACTGCTCGACCAACGGCGACTGCGAGATGGGCGTCACGTGCGACGACGTCTGCCCGGGCGGCCTCTGCACGCCTCTGTGCATCGAGCGCGGCGTCTGTTCCGGCGGCGAGCGCGACGGCGGCTACTGCGCCCTCGACAAGGACTGCACGGGCGGCGGCACCTGCACGAGCCCGAACAGCGAGGAAGGCGCGTGCGCCCAGGGCACGTTCAACCACTGCGACGGGCCGGGCTGGGAGTTCGTCAGCTGCGCTCCGCTGCAGGTCAACACCAAGAACGGATGCGAGTGGGGCACGGACGGCTTCGAAGGCGGACCCAACGCCAACGTCGGAGCCGGCTACTGCCGCGCGGACATCAACCACTGCTTCATCAACAACGGAGAGGCGACGGGCGGAGGAACGCCCACCGAACCGTTCTCGGTGGCCGGCTTCTGCATCCCGGCCAGCTCGAGCCCGCCGATCAACTCGACGGCGGGTCTGCCGGGACCGGGACGTATCCGTCAGCCGTCGACGGTTGTGATCAACTTCGACTCGCTGCCTTAAGGCGACGAGGGAGCGCGGCGCAGCCGGTGCGCCGCGCTCCCTCCAGGTTTCCCGGGAACCGGCCGGCCGACGAGGCCGCCCCAAAACCGACAGGCCCGCGTCCGAAAGGACG
>CAYYVZ010000343.1:0-5500 GCA_964475235.1 uncultured Myxococcales bacterium
TAAGGGGTCGTAGTTCATTCGGTTAGAACGCTGGCCTGTCACGCCAGAGGTCGCGAGTTCGAGTCTCGTCGGCCCCGCCACTTTCTTCCCGGGTCGTGTGACTCCCCGAGCGGCCGCATCGCGGCCGCGAGCATTGGACGCCGCCGCTAGCCGGCTGCCGAATTTTTGGAACGCCGCCGCCAGCCCGCCAACGGCCGGGCGGCAAGAGTTTAGAGGCATCATGCAGCAGAAGGTCACCAGGAGCCTGACGACCGAGGAAGCCCTCGCTTCGCGTCAGTGGTACGTCGTCGACGCCAGCGAAGCCGTGCTCGGCCGCCTCGCCACCCGCGTTGCGGGCGTGCTGCGCGGAAAGCACAACCCGGCGTTTACGCCCCACGTCGACTGCGGCGACTTCGTCGTCATCGTGAACGCGGACAAGATCCGCATCACGGGCAACAAGGCCAAGGGCAAGATCCACTACACGCACTCCGGCTACCCCGGCGGCACCAAGGCCCGTACGGCCGGTGACCTGCTCGCCAAGGATCCGGAGAAGCTGATCCGCCAGGCCATCGTGGGCATGCTGCCCCGCAACCGCCTGGGACGGCAGCTCGCCACCAAGCTGAAGATCTACCGAGGCGCCGAGCACCCTCACGTCGCTCAGCAGCCCCACCAGCTCGCGGTCTGACCGCAGCGCAAGAGACGGACATCGACATGGCAGAGACGACCGAAAACACCTTGGCCACCGGCAAGCGCAAATGCGCGATCGCTCGCGTCTGGGTGAAGCCCGGCGGCGGCACCATCTCCATCAACGGTCGCAAGATCGAGGAGTACCTGCCGAGGCCCACGCTGCGCATGATCATCGCGCAGCCGTTCGAGCTCATCGGCCGTCCGTCCGGCTACGACGTCCGCGTGACGGTGACGGGCGGCGGCATCGCGGCCCAGGCCGGTGCGATTCGCCACGGCATCTGCCGTGCACTCGTGGATGCGGAACCGGAGCTTCGTCCCGCGCTCAAGCGCGCGGGCTTCCTCACGCGCGACTCGCGCGTGGTGGAGCGCAAGAAGTACGGCCGCCACAAGGCGCGCAAGCGTCCGCAGTACTCGAAGCGTTAGAACAGAAAAGGGAAAGACGATGAGCTCTACGCTCGTACGAGTGGCCGTCGTCGGTGCGACTGGCTACTCGGGAGCCGAGCTCGTCCGACTTCTTGCGCGCCACCCCAACGTAAGGATCGAAGTCGTCACGTCGGAGCAGGCCTCCGGCCGTGCGCTCGGCGACGTGCATCGCACGCTCGGCTTCCTCGGCCTCGAGCTGGAAGGCGTCGATGCCGCGGCGATCGCGCCGCGCGTGGACTTCGCGTTCACCGCGCTGCCACACGGCGCCTCGACGCCCGTGGTCGCCACGCTCGTCGAAAAGGGCGTGCGTGTGATCGACGTCGGCGCGGACTTCCGCTTCCACGACCTGCCGACCTACGAGAAATGGTACGGAGCCCACGGTGCGCCGGCTCTTGCGGCCGAAGCCGTCTACGGCCTCGTCGAGCACGCGCGCGATGCGGTGAAAGGCGCGCGGCTCGTCGCCAACCCCGGCTGCTACCCGACGAGCGCGCTGATGCCGCTGCTTCCGCTCGCCAAGCACGTCCGCGGTCCCGTGTTCGTGGACTCGAAATCCGGCACGAGCGGGGCAGGGCGGTCGGCTAAGGTGGACCAGCTGTTTGCCGAGGTGACGGAGAACATCCGGCCTTACTCGGTCGCGAAGCATCGCCACCAGCCGGAGATCGCCGAGCAGCTTTCGGGCGGCGCAGGCGATAAGCGCGCGGTGATCTTCACGCCGCAACTGCTGCCGATCGCGCGCGGAATCCTCACGACGATCTATGCGGACATCGCCGAGAGCGTGGACGTCGGCGCGCTGCTGCACGCAGCCTATGACGGCGAGCCGTTCGTGCGACTGCTCGAAGGCGGCCCGATGCCGGAGCCGCGCGCCGTGCGCGGCACGAACATGGTCGAGATCGCGTGGGTGCGCGATCCGGAGACCGGCCGCGTCGTGCTCGTGTCGGCGATCGACAACCTCGGCAAGGGAGCCGCAGGCCAGGCGGTGCAGAACATGAACTGCATGCTGGGCGTGCCGGAGACGACGGCGCTCGATCTGCTGCCGGCTCTCCCTTAGCTCCCGTTCCCGACGGGCTTGCCGCTGCCGGCTGGCCGCGACGGCGACGGGAGGTTCCCCTGGACGGTCGAGTACGCCTGGTAGCCGGGAGCGCGTCGCCGCGCGAGGCTCAGGCGCGGAGCTCCCAGCGGATCGGCACGCGCTTGATCCCGCCGACGAAGCTCGAGCGCACGCGCACGGCCGGCCCCGCGAGCTCCATCTTCACGACGCGCTCGCGCATCTGCTCGAACGCGCAGCGCAGCTCGAGGCGCGCGAGATGCGCGCCGAGGCAGACATGCTCGCCGCGGCCGAAGCCGATGTGGTCGTTGGGGCTGCGGTCGATGCGGAAACGGAAGGGATCCTCGAAGACGTCCTCGTCGCGGTTGGCCGACGGGTAGAAGAGGCAGACCGCCTGCCCGGCGCGGATCGTCGTGCCGCGCAGGACGTAGTCTTCGGTGCCGGTGCGGCAGAACTGGATGACCGGCGTCGTCCAGCGCACGACCTCTTCGATCGCCGTGTCCATGAGGCCGGGGTCAGCCTTCAGCCGCTCCCATTCGCCCGGATTCTCCATGAATGCGAGCAGTCCGCCCGTCATCGCGTTGCGCGTCGTCTCGTTGCCGGCCACGACGAGCAGGAAGTAGTAGGAGAGGAGCTCCATGACGTCGAGCTCCTTGTCGTAGACCTTGCCGCCGACGATGACGCTGATGATGTCGTCCTTCGGCCTCGCACGCCGCTCCTCGGAAAGGTTCTGGAAGTACGCGAACAGCTCGATCCGCGCCTGCGAGATGGTCTCTTCGGCTTCGCGTCCGCGCTGAAACTCGGGATCGAGCGGCGCGATGATCTCGTTGGTCCAGCGGAACAGCAGGGGCCGGTCTTCGGCCGGCACGCCGAGCATCTCGGCGATCACCGAGATCGTGATCGGAGCCGACACGTCCATGACGAAGTCGCAGGTTCCCATCCGGCCGGCCTCGTCCAGCGTCTCTTTCGTGACGCGTGCCACCTTCTCGCGAAGTCCGGTCACGACTCGCGGCGTGAACTGCCTGCTGGACACGTTGCGGTACTCGCGGTGATCCGGCGGGTCCATGTTGAGCAGGTGGCGGATCGTGCGCTCGGGCGGCGGCGGAATGTCCTTCGTGAAGACCGCGATGCGCGGCTCGTTGAGGAAACGAGTCGGCTGTTTCGAGAGCTCGACGATATCGGCGTGCTTCGTGATCGCCCAGAACGGTTCCACGTTCGGCCGGTCGTACCAGAACACGGGGGCGTGCTTTCGCAGGTAGGTCCACTCCGGGTGCGGGTAGCCGTGCTGCTCGAAGTGCTGGTCGGATGCGATGTCGAGGGTGTCGAGCGTGATGTCCATGACGCTACTCCGGTCTGAGCCGCATCACCGTCGAAGGCGGGCGGTAGGGTACTAGAAAGCCCGTCCAGTACTTGTCGGCGATGGCCTGGGCGACGGCCGGTTGAAGGTCCTGCGCCGATTCGACGAGGATCTTTTCGAACTCGTCGTCGCCGACCCGGACGGAAACGATCGGTGCGCGTGTATTCGTCCGAAGCCGCTCGACGGCGCGATCGCCGAGATTCACGTACACGTGGCCGTCGAGCACCACGAGCCAGACTTTGGACCAGTGCGCCTCGTTCTCGGCGTTCACGGTCATGAACTCGAGAATCGATTCGTCCTTGTAGGCTTCGGCGTTCCACTCCGCGGC
This sequence comes from uncultured Myxococcales bacterium, assembly GCA_964475235.1. GTDB lineage: Bacteria > Desulfobacterota > Binatia > UBA1149 > CAITLU01 > DATNBU01. Next base: position 3,820 of record CAYYVZ010000343.1, read on the forward strand.
CGACGAGTTCGACGAGACGAGGACGAGCAGTGCAGCGACGATGGTTCGGATGCTCATACCCGGACTCCTTTCGGCTGGGATCGCGCCGGAACGGGTCCGGTGCGGGCGTCCGCCGCCAGCGTCATATCTGCACCATGATCGCGTGTCGGATCGAACCGGGCCCGCCTCCGCAGCGAGTCCGCGCGTGGGCCCATGGATATTCGAGCGCAGACCGTGAGGTCAAACGAACGCGTCGAAGGAGGTGGTGACGGACACGATCCCGTGTCGCAGACTGGCTCATCACCCTTCGATCACGCAGGGGGCGAATGCCGTCCTACGACCGCCGGACGGCTCCGCGTGCCAGCAGGACGATCGCCACAACGGTGCACGCGGCGTTGGCCGCCCATGCGGCCAGCACGGGAGAGACTGCGCCCGTGCGTCCCGCCGACAGTGCGAGCCCGGTGGCGATCCAGTAGGAAAAACCGATCACCAGCCCGATCGCCGTGCCGCGCGCGAGGCCCGAGCTTCGCGCGCCGCCGAGCGCGAGCGGCAGCGCGACGAGCGCCACGAAGAACCCTGCAAACGGCCACGAGAGCTTGTGGTGCAGATCGACCAGGTATTCGTCGGCCGCAAGGCCTCGTGATTCGAGCTGCGCGATCTGGCTGCGGAGCTGGACGAAACTGAATTCCTCCGGACGGCGCTTGCGCGCCGCGAGGTTCTCGGGATCCTCGTGCAATTCGAACTCGGCAGCCGCGAGCGGACGTACGCTCAGGTCACCTTCGATGTTCTTCACGAAGCCGCCCGACGAAACCCAGCGGCCGTCCCGCCAGGACATCGTCTCGACCTCGTAGACGCGCTTCAGCACGAAGTCCGTGCTCGCCTCGTAGAGCGAGAGCCCCGAGATCACGCGCGCGCCCGCATCGTAGCGCCGGATGTGCACGAAACCGCGGTCGTTCTGGAACCACAGTGACGCCGCGTCGAAGACGCCGCGGTAGACCTTCTGCTTGAGCTCCACGTCCCACAGCCAGCGCGAGCGCGTTGCGGCCACGGGAACGACGTTTTCGCTCCAGAAGAGTGCCCCGATGCTGAGCAGCAGCGCGCACGCGACGATGGGAGCGGCGATGCGGCGGTCGCTGAGGCCCGCGGCGCGCATTGCTCCGAGCTCGCTGGTGCGTGCGAGACTTCCGACCGAGATCAGCGTTGCCAGCAGGCTCGCGGCCGGAAACACGTCGAAAAGAATCTTCGGAAGCTTGAACAGGAAGTAACTGGTGAGCGCCGTCCACGACGGCGAGAACGGCAGCACCTCGCCGACACGGTCGAACACGTCGACGATGAGAAAGAGCGACGCGGCGGCGAGCATCGCCGTCGCAAACACGCGCAGCCAGGTGCGCGCGACGTAGCGCCGCAGGATTCTCACGCGCGCCGTCCTCCGGTGCCGGCCGGCGCCGTGTGGCGCTCCGGCAGCACCGGCCGGTCATTCGCGTTGCGCGCGAGAGACCATAGGGCGAGCGCGGCGAGCACGAGGTTCGGCGTCCACAGCGCGAACAGCGGCGGCACCGTCTCGGCGCGCGCGAGCCCGACGCCGAACGCCAGCACCGCGTAGTACGCCAGGATGATCGCGACGCTCACGCCCACCGAGCGGCTGCGTGTCGTGGCGGAAGTGACGAAGCCGAGCGCTGCGCCGAAGAGGCCGAGCGATATC
>CAYYVZ010000344.1:0-5498 GCA_964475235.1 uncultured Myxococcales bacterium
TCCAGCCCCGGAAACCAGGGCCGGGGGCCGTCCTTCGCCTCCCGGCCCACAGCGGACCGAGGAAGGATCCCGACTGCAGCGCCTGCATGTTCGCCCTTTGCCAGCTCAGGGCTCACGGTGAAAGCCCCCGTCGACGGGCGCGGCGTCCCGCGCGAAACGGGGACGGTGACCTGGCGCACGGCGATGGCAGGTGAAAGGCCCCGTCGACGGGCGCCAGGTCACCGTCCCCGTTTCGCACACCGAAGCCACGAAATTCGGCGCCGGCACCGTTTCCGCGGACGGAGCTGTTACGCGGCGCGCGAAATTGGCACCCCACCGCCTTTTCCCTTGGTGACAAAGCTGTCGTAGGAACCCCCGTCATGAGTCTTCGCGGTACCGGTCAGGGTGGGCCTGTTTCCCGTTTCATCGAGGCAGTGGAAGTGCTCGGCAGCGTCGGGATGCTGCGCCCGAGCTTCCTCAGCGCGCTCGGCAAGGGCGTCGGCAAATGGGGCTCGACGCCCGCCGGAGGCTTCGCGGCGTCGGCTGCGCGCCGCCCGAATGACGTCGGCCTGATCGACGAAGTCGGCGCACCGCTCACGTTCGGCGAGATCGAGTCCCGCACGAATGCGATGGCGCGCGGTCTCACGGCTGCGGGCGTCCGATGCGGCGACGGCGTCGGTCTCTACGCCCGCAATCATCGCGGCTTCGTCGAGGCATCGGTCGCGCTCAACAAGCTCGGCGCCAACGCCCTCCTCCTGAACACGGGCTTCGCGGCGCCCCAGCTCTCCGAGGTGCTCGAGCGCGAAGGCTGCAACGTGGTCCTCTACGACGAGGAGTTCACGCCCGTCGTCGAGCTCGGCGGAGGCTCGAGGACGCGCATCCTCACGCTCTCGAGCCGCGACGGCCAGGGCACGACGCTCGAAGACCTCGTGCGCACGCACGACTCCGGTCCCCTCGAGGCGCCGGCGAAGCACGGTCGCATGACGATCCTCACGTCGGGCACGACCGGAACGCCGAAAGGGGCGAAGCGCACGCCGCGGCGCACGAGCCTCGATACGTTCATCGGCCTGCTCGGCCGCATGCCGCTTCGCGCGGGCGAGAAGTCGTTCATTGCCGCTCCGGTCTTCCACTCGTGGGGCGGCGCCCACCTGCTGCTCGGTTCGCTCCTCTCCAACACCATCATCATGCGCAACCGCTTCGATCCGGAAGACACGCTGCGCACGATCCACGAGCACAAACCGGATGTTCTCGCCGTCGTGCCCGTGATGATGCAGCGCATCTGTGCGCTGCCCCAGGAAGTCATCGCGAAGTACGACTGCCGGTCCTTGCGCGTGGTCGGTGCGAGCGGATCGGCGCTGCCCGGCGAGCTTGCGCTGCGCTGGATGGATACGTTCGGGGACAACGTCTACAACTTCTACGGCTCGACCGAGGTTGCGCAGGCCAGCATCGCGCAGCCCGACGAGCTTCGCGCGGTTCCCGGCACGGCCGGCCGCCCGCCGCGCGGCACCACCGTCAAGATCCTCGATAGCGAAGGCCGGGAAGTCCCGAACGGAGTCACCGGCCGCATCTTCGTGGCCAACGACAACCAGTTCGACGGCTACACCGGTGGCGGCGGCAAGGAGATCATCGGCGGACTCATGTCGAGCGGCGATGTCGGCCACTTCGACGAGAACGGCCTTCTGTTCGTGGACGGGCGCGACGACGACATGATCATCTCCGGCGGGGAGAACGTCTTCCCGCGCGAGGTCGAGGATCTGCTCACCGACCATCCCTCCATCCACGAATGCGCGGTGATCGGCGTGCCCGACACCGAGTTCGGCCAGCGCCTGAAGGCTTTCGTGGCGATTCTCGACGGACACACGCTGTCCGAGAGCGACATCAAGGAGTACGTGAAGACCCACCTCGCACGCTACAAGGTCCCGCGTGACGTGGTCTTCGTGCCCGAGCTCCCGCGCAATCCGACCGGAAAGATCCTGAAGCGCGTGCTGCGCGACATGTAGTCGCCGTCTCAGCGAGTCGCGCCCGTCGCTTCTTCGGTGACGAACGACTTCGTGCGAACGCTTCCCGCGCCGTCCTCGAACAGGACTTCGATCCCGGCATTCTGAGCGTGCGCGATCCCCTCGCGCCCCAGCACGACGAGCGCGGTCGACCACGCATCGGCGGCGGCGGCGTTCCCGGCGATCACCGTTGCGAGCCTCGGCGACGAAATCTCTTCGCCCGTGCGCGGATCGACGATCGGCGTCGTGTCGATCGCGCCGGCGCGCGACGTCGAGACGGAGGCGTCGCGCAGCCTCAGCACCCCGTGAGTCGCCTGCGGCTGCGATCCTGCGACGAGCACCGGCCAGCCGCGCGCATCTCCCGGTGGCGCGCCGATGGCGGTCTGGCTCGATCCGCCGAAGTCGAGAAACGCCGACTTCACGCCGCGACCGAGGAGCATCTGCACGATCGCATCGAGCGCGAGACCTTTTCCGATCGCTCCGGGATCGAGCAGGCTGCCCCGGGCGAGCGAGGCCTGCGTCCCATTCGCGTCGAGCACGCGCGCGATCGGACGGACCGGTCCGCGCTTTCCGAGTCGAAGCGAACCCACGGCAGGATCGAAGGCCCCGGCGGTCGCCTCCGCCAGGGAAAGCATCGAGGCGAGCGCGCGCGCAAGGCGAACCCCGACGCCGATGCTTCCCTCCCCGGCGCGCGCATTGAATCGGGCGAGCTCTCCGTCCGGGCGCCAGATCGTGAGGGCATCGTCCCAGCGCCGTGCCTCGACGATCGCCTCGTCGGCGAGCGCCTGGGCTTCGGCGCGATCGCCGGCGACGACGGTGACCGTGAGGACGGTCCCCATCACCGGCTGCCCGCTGCGCGCGACTTCCGCCGCGGCGGGAGTCGCGAGCGCGGCCGCGAGCAACGACGCTGCGAAAGCGTCGCGGATGCTCACAGACTGTCCGGAGGGTTGCGCGTCGGTCCCTGCGCGTAGGAACTGGGAAGGTCGAACAGCAGCGCGCGCGTGACGAGCGCCATGAGCCAGAACAGCACCGACTGGAGCAGCACGAAGAAGAAGACTTTCAGGAAGGCGAACCCCGGGTGCACGAATCGCACCGCCCAGCCGGCCAGCTCGTCGCCGATGCCGGCGGCGAATGCCACGCAGATCCCCCAGGCCTTCGTGCGTGGCGACAGCGGGACGAACAGCATGAGGTGGGTGAGCGTGAGCAGCAGGATGCCCATGGCGAAGCTGTGGAAGTGCAGCACTTCCAGCATGCCCTGCATCGTGCGCGGCTGGAGGAAAATCTCCTCGTTGCCCAGGTAGTAGTCGACGACGGAGGAAGGAGCGAGCGTCATCTTCGAGAAGTACATCCCGAAGTTGCTGATCCACAGGAGCAGCGTGTACCCGAGGAAGCAGCAGACGATGGCCTTCAGGAGGCGGTTGCGGGTCCACTCCCCGGTGACGACGAATCTCATTGGCTATGGGCTTTCCACGAGGACCGTCCAGATCGCAAGCGCGCGGCGGATGCCCGCCGTCACGGCACGCGACGAGAGCGTCGAGCCCGTGATCGAAGAGACCCCACGGCCGATCTGGAGCTCGTCCTCGAGCTTGCGGCCGGCGAAGCCGTCGAGCCAGCGCCTGGCGGGCAGGTATTCCTCGGGTTCGTGGAAAGCCAGGATGTGAGTCGCCGCGACCGTGCCGCCGGGCGAGATCACGACGAGGAAGGTCTCGGGCAGCGTTCGAACGGTGTGCGTGTCGAAGACGGCGTAGCCGATCGGTGCCCCCGCCTTCCAGCCGACGTAGAGCGTGACCAGGCTCGACTCCAGGGGAGCTTTCGCGAGCTTCTGTATCCGCTCGTGCTGCGCGGAAGTAAGCACGACGTCGCGTGCCTCGACACGCTCGGCGTCGGGGAACGCGAGTTGAAGGGCCTCGTCGCGCGCGTGGTAGACCTTCGCGAAAGACGTGACCGGAAGACCGGCGATCGCCAGGCTTCCGGCCACGATGGAAAGGGCCACGGCGGCAGCGAGTCGCTTCGCCGGGTCAGTAAACGAATCCCGCACCGAGTCGGACCTCGTCCGGAAGCTCGCCCTGCTTGGGATCCTGGTTCCGGTAGTCGAGCTTGAAGATGACCTCCGGGATCGGCTTGTACGAGATGCCGACCTCGTAGACGTCGCGGTCGCGGCTGAGATCGGCGTCGAAGCCGAACGGGACGTCGTCCTGGGTGTCGATGCGCGAATAACGGAACCATGGCGCGAGGTACTGATCGGTGTCCAGAAGGAGCGGCAGTACGTCGTAGGCCACTTCTCCATACCAGCCGAACTGTTGCGCTGCCACCGGCTGATCCTTCTTGGTCGCGTCCGTCACGTGGGGATTGATCGTCGAATCGAGGCTGAGCTCGTTCGCATCGTCGATGTCCGACCACGCGCCCAGCAGTCGCGACTCGAAGCCGTGCGTGCGCAGCTGGGCGTGGACCTCGTAGATCTGCGTGAAAACGTCGGGCTTCGTGAAGCCGTCGGTCGAATTGCCGAACTGCTGGTCCTGGCCGGAGTTCCCGACGTAAGCGGAACCGCCGATGGTCAACATCTCGAGAGGGCTGTAGTCCAGCCGGCCTACCCAGGCGAAGTCCTCGGCGCGCTCGAAGCTGCCGCTCTGGCGGCCGCCGCGAATTCCCGAAGACCGGAAGCCGCGCGCGTCGAGGCCCGTGATGGCGTAGGTCCGATATTCGAGTCCCGGCAGCAGCTCACCGAAGAAGCCCGCGCCGCCCGCACGCCAAGTCGAAGGCAGAATCGCGTTTTCGACCTCGGGACGAACGTTGCCATGGAAGAACGGCGGCTCGTGGATCTCGTTGAGGAATCCCATCGGCACCAGGACGAGGCCGGCACGCGCATTGAGCATCGGGTGCAGCATGAAGTCGAGGTTGGCGAACTCGACGGAAACCGACCCGTTGCGTCCGGTGGATCCGTGCTCGAACTCGATCTCCGAGTTGAACAGGATGCGATCGTTGAACTTGTACCCGGTGTAGAGAACCAGTCGCAGCATGTCGAACTCGTCGCGCGCGCTGGTACCGCGATCGGAAACGGCGTTCTTGTAGTTGAACTCGCCGTAGCTGCCGATCGAGAATCCCTTGGTGACGCCGTAGACCTTCGAGGCCGCCGGTCCGAGTCCGTACTCGCTCTTGAGCTCCTTCGTCTCCGGCAGGACGAGCGCTTCCTTGATCTTGCGCACCTCCTCCGTGATCACGCCCTGCTTGCGCTCGACTTCTTCGACTCGCGCCGGCTCGGCGGCGGCTTCTGCACCATCCGCCGCTGGCGTGGCCGCCGGTTTCTGAACGGCGGCCTCGAGAAGCTCGCGAAGCTCCTTCATCTCCTGCCGCATTTCCCTGTTCTCGCGCCGAAGCTCCTCCACCTCGGCCTCGAGCGACCCCCCCTCGGCATGGCCGACGCCGGCCGTTCCCGCCATCGCCAGAACCGCAGCCGCCAGCAAGCCCACCAGTCTTCCTTTTCCTGACCTCACGCGTCGCCTCCGGGCCCCCCTCGAAAGGGGC
>CAYYVZ010000345.1:0-5450 GCA_964475235.1 uncultured Myxococcales bacterium
ACCGCCGTTTCGATGTTGCCGTGGCCGGAGATCACGATGACGGGAAGTCCCGCATGGTCCCCTCGCAGTTTCTCGAGCACCTGGATGCCGTCCATGCCGGGCAGCCAGACGTCGAGGAGCACGAGATCGGGGCGCTCCCTGCCCGCGCTCGCGAGCGCCTCGCTGCCGTCGACCGCATAGCGCACCCGGAATCCCTCGTCGGACAGCACCGCGCCGATGCTGTCGCGCACGCCGGCGTCGTCGTCGACGATCAGAATGCTTTCGTGCTCCATGGTCTGTCGCTCGGACGCGCTGTCGCACCGAAGGGCCCGGATTCCGGGCCGCGAGGCGCTCAGGCGCGATGCTGCGCGTGCGTCGCCGGAAACTCAATCACGAAGCGCGTCCCGCGCGGTTCGTTGGGGCGGACCCGCAGGTAGGCGTGATGGTCGGCCGCCATCGAGGCCACGATCGCGAGGCCGAGACCGGTCCCTTCGGGCTTGGTCGAGAAGTAGGGCTCGAAGATGCGCGCCCTGACCTCTTTCGACACCCCGGCGCCGGTGTCGGCGACCTCCAGCACGACGCGCGACAGCACCGGGTCGTGGCGTGTCGTCACGTCGATGCGGCGCGGCTCGTCGGGCATCGCCCAGACGGCGGCCACCGCGTTCTCGATGAGGTTGGTGATCGCGCGCCTGACGGCGTCCCGGTCCATGCGCACGGGCGGCAGCGAGGCCGCCGCATGGAACTCGATCGCAATGTCGGCGTGCGACTGGCGATACAGGGGCAGTGCCTCCTCGACGATGGGATTGAGGTCCGTCGGCACCTTGTTGCCGCTTCCCATTCGCGCGAACTGCGAGAACTCGTTGACGAGGCGCTTGAGGCCGTCCACTTCCGCGACGATCGTCGCAACGGACTCGCGCACGACGGCTTCCTCGGCTGGGGCGACACGACCGGCCAGACGCCGCTCGAGACGTTGCGCGGAAAGTCCGATCGGTGTCAGCGGGTTCTTGATCTCGTGGGCGATGCGCCGCGCGACCTCGTGCCACGCTTCCATCCTCTGCACCTGCTGGATCTGCGAGACATCCTCGAAGAACAGCACGGCACCGGAGACCGCGCCGCCGCGCCTCAGCGTCGTCGCGGTGACGACGAGCGTGCGGTCGTCCTGCTCGCGACGAAGATTGACGCCGCTCCCGGTCGCGCGCTGCCCTGCCCTCACGTCGCGCAGCAGCGCGACGACCTCGGCCAGGCGCGCCTCTTCGAAGACGGTTTCCGCCACGCGGCCGATCACGCTCTCCTCGCGAAGGCCAAGCATGGCGAGCGCGGCGGGGTTGATCGTGCCGACGCGCCCGTCCACGCCGATCGAGACAACGCCGGCACCGATGTTCGCGAGCACGTTCTCGATGTACGCGCGGCGCTCGTCGAGCGCTTCCCGTCCTCGCGCCAGCTGCGCGATCATCGCGTTGAAGCCGCGTACGAGTGTCGAGACCTCGTCGCCTCCTTCCTCCGGCAACTCGACGTCGAGCCGGCCCGAGGCCACGTCGCGGGTCGCCTCGGCAAGTCGTCCGATCGGCTCGGTGACGCTGCGGGCCAGGTAGAGACCGAGCCACGTGGCCGAGAAGACCACGACGACCGACGCGAGCAGCAAAGTGATCAGGTAGAGGTTCTTGAACGGCTGCTTGCTGAGCGTGAGGCGACGGAACTCACGGAAAGAGTCGAGGATCTGCGCGCTCCACGCGCGCGGACTCTCGGCGACCGTGGTGTCCACGATGACCACCGCCGCGATCGCCCCCGTCCGGTCGCGCACGGCGGCCGCGCCCCGAATCACGTCGGTCGAGCCCTCGGTGTCCACCCGCGTCGGCGACTCGCCGCGCCTGACGGCTTCGACGAGGTCGCCATCCGAAGGAAATTCCGGCGCCACGCTGGGCTCGCCGCGGAACATCGCCACGATCGGCTTCGCGTCCGGCCCGAGCACTTCGATGGTCGCGAGGCCGTGAATGCGCTGGGCGTCGGCAATGACCTCGCGCAGTCGCGAGCCGGCGCGCGGAGCCGCTTGCCGGGAATTCGGCGAGCCCTCTCCGCCGGCGGCGGGATCCAGCAGGTCGTTCTTCTCGATCTCCTCGGCGATGGCCTTCGCGTGGGCGAGCGCCGAATCGGCGGTCGAGCGGTAGTAGATGCGCGCCAGGTCGTAGGCTGCGTCGAGCGACTCCTCCACCTCGCGGCCGAGCCAGTCGTCGATGCCGTTGCTCACGAACTCGTACGACACGATCACCATCACCGTCGCCGGGAACAGAGCGATCGTGACGAAGGCGAGCACGAGACGGCTGCGCAGGTGACTGCCGAGAATCCCGCGGCGCCGCTCGAGGACGAGGCGCAGGATGTTGCGCACCACCAGGAACGCCACGAGCAGCAGCAGGACGATGTTGAGGTTGATGAGCAGGAACGAGAAGACGTTGCCCCCGGCCCCGCGCACCTCGGGACCGCCGGTTCCCCACAGTCCGAACGCCGCGACGGCCGCGCCGGCGGCGAGCACGATGAAGCTCTCCCGCCGGCGCCGCGTGGTTTCGGCGGCGCGGCGTGCCTCGTCGCCGGGCACGCTGCGGGGCGTCTCGCCGGAGAGAATTGCCATCAGCTCAGATCGCTCATTGTCGCGCTCTCGCGCTCCTTCCCGCTCGTGCTAGTCGAACAGCGGTCGCTGCTCGTGCGAAGGCTGCCTTCCGAGGTGGGTCCACGCGCGCGGAGTCGCGACGCGGCCGCGCGGGGTTTTCTGTACGAAGCCGCAGCGGATCAGGTAGGGCTCGTGCACCTCTTCGAGCGTGTCGGCGTCTTCGCCGAGCGCCGCCGCGAGAGTGTCGATGCCGACCGGGCCTCCACCGAATGTATCGACGAGGGCCACGAGGAGACGACGGTCCATGGCATCGAAGCCGGCCGCGTCGACGCCGAGCAGGTCGAGACCGGCGGCAGCAACCTGCTCCGTGATGTGTCCGCGGGCCTTCACCTCGGCGTAGTCTCGCAGTCGCCGCAGCAGGCGGTTGGCGACTCGCGGCGTACCGCGTGCGCGCGCCGCGACGAGCATCGCCGCAGGGTCGTCGAGCGCGATGCCGAGACGGCGGGCGGAACGCCGCGCGATCTCCGCGAGCTCGTCGTCGGAATAGAACTCCAGCGTGAACGTGTTGCCGAAGCGCGAGCGTAGCGGCGAGCTCAGCATGCCCGAGCGCGTCGTCGCGCCCACGAGCGTGAATCGCTGCAGCGCGAGCGAGATCGAGCGTGCCGACGGCCCTTCGCCGATCACGATGTCGATACGGTAGTCCTCCATCGCCGGATAGAGGATTTCCTCGATCGACTTTCCGAGACGGTGGATCTCGTCGATGAACAGAACGTCGCCGCGCTCGAGCGACGTCAGGATCGCCGCGAGGTCGCCCGCCTTTTCGATGACCGGACCGCTCGTCGGATGCAGGCGGCCGTTCATCGCACGCGCGACGATGTGGGCGAGCGAAGTCTTGCCGAGTCCAGGCGGACCGACGAGCAGCAGATGGTCGAGGCATTCGCTGCGCGCGAGCGCGGCACGGATCGCGATGTCGAGGTTGCGGCGGACGGCGAGCTGGCCGACGTAGTCGTCGAGCGTTTCCGGACGCAGGCTGACTTCGCTCGCGCCTTCTTCCGCGCTGGCGCGCGGGTCGTCGAGATCGCCGAGTGACGGTTCCGCGGCCGATGCGCCTTCGCTCCCCCTCTGCATGCTGCGGTTGTCCCTGTGTTCGCCCGGCATGGCCATCCGACCTCGGTGCGCTAGCGCCCGGCCTCCCGGACGAGCCCGCCGAGTGCGCGCCGGAGCACGTCCTCGAGGCTCGAGCCGGGGGCGGCACCGGCCGCGCGCACGGCCTTCTCGGCCTCTCCGCGCTTGTATCCCAGCCCGACGAGGGCGGACACCGCATCCTCCTCCACTCGGCCCGACGGAGCAGCCGCCGAAGCCTGGCCGTCGAGCTTGCCGCGCAGGTCGATGAGAATGCGCTCGGCTGTCTTTCGTCCGATCCCCGGGATGGCCGTGAGCCGCTGGGCATTGCCGGCGGTCACGGCGGCGGCCAGCTCGGGAACGTCGATGCCCGAAAGCACGGCGAGCGCCATGCGCGGGCCGATGCCGGAGACGCTGCGGAGATGCGTGAACGCCTCCTTCTCGGCGGCGGTCGCGAACGCGAACAGCTCGAGGGCGTTCTCGCGCAGCACCGTGACGACCTCGAGCCGGACTTCGCTGCCGAGGCGCGGGAGCGCCGAAAACGTCTGGAGAGAGATGGCGGCGTGGTAACCGACACCGCCGACGTCGACGAGGATCTCGCCGGGCTGGCGGACCTCGAGCTTGCCGCGCAGGCGCCCGATCATCCGGTCAGCCGCGCACCGAGCGCCAGCTCCTGCCGCGGCCACGCGTAACGCCGCGCAGCGAGACGGCATCGGCCACTCGTGCCTGAAAAGCGCCGGCGAGACCGTGGCAAAGGGCGGCGGCTAGCGCGTCGGCCTGGTCAGGCTCGGGCTCGACGGCGAGCGAAAGAAGCCGCTGGACGGCGGCCTGCACCTGGAGCTTCTCGGCACGGCCGTAACCGACCACCGACTTCTTGATCATCATGGGCGTGTATTCGCCGACGGTGAGTCCGGTGGCCGCGGCGGCGGCCATCGCGACGCCGCGCGCTTCGCCGAGGCGGAACGCGCTCTGGACGTTGCGGGCGACGAAGTTGCGCTCGAGGCTGAAGACGACCGGCCGGTGGTCGGCGATGATCGAAAGGAGGTCCCGGTGGATGACGAGGAGGCGGCCGGCGATCTCGCCGCGGCCTGCCTCGATGACCCCGGAGGCCACGTGAACGAGGCGCGGACCGTCGAAATCGACCACACCCCAGCCGCAGCGGATGGTGCCGGGATCGACGCCGAGTACGCGCACACGAACCTCCTCAAGGAAAATTTATCGAGTGATATCGGGAACTTGAAGATCCCGTCCCACCGCATCCACCCGCGCCCGGGCTCTTGCCGGGCCGCCTGTTACCGGCGCCGCTTTCGCCTCTTTTTTGCAGCGATACCACATGGTTCCCAGCCTGTAAACGCAGAGTCAGGGTTGCACGACCGGTTGGTATGCGGTTAGCTCGGTCACCTTGATTGGCCCCTGGGGACTGACGAAGGCGTAGTTTCCGAACCACGCCGGAGGGGAACCCTGGACAGGACCGCGAGAGCGCGAGTCCCGGTGGCGACGCGAAAGCGAAGCTGGGACCCTGCGCGAGTGCGCAGCCAAGGGGACACCGATCGAGACCGAGCCCAGAGACCCAACTCTGGAGGGAAACGGACAGACGGCTTCGGCCGATCCGCCAACCGCCGCGGGAACGCTATCCACGGCCGCAACGCTCGGGGCAACCGGGACCGGGTTTGCCCGATACGGACTAAATAAAAGATGCGTCCAATACACATTGTTCTGCCTGTGCTGGTGCTCACCACCGGCTGTG
>CAYYVZ010000346.1:0-5445 GCA_964475235.1 uncultured Myxococcales bacterium
GCTGCGGTCGCCGTGGATGGCGGCGGCGCTCACGCCGGCCTGGGTGAGCTGGCGCGACTGTGACGACTACATCGGCTGGTCGCCGCTCGGTCCGTGGGGTTACTGGGACTCGCGATACAACCGCTACCGCGGCTGGAACCGCTGGGACCGGTGGGATCATCACGGTCACCACGACCACGACGACTATCACGACCACGACGGTCACTACGGCGGCGGTCACGATCGCGACGACGATCACGACTGGGATCGCGGCGACCGTAGCGGGCGCGGCACGCGCCGCGGCGACTACGTGCAGGCCGCCGACAGCCACGACTCGTGGAACTTCACGCGCAAGCGCGACTTCGCGAATACGCGCGTGGACAAGGTCGCCGTCAGCCCCGACAAAGTGCCCGGGCTGTTCGGCCGCTCGCGCCCGCTTCCGCCTCCGAGCGAAGCGGACGAGCGTGCCGGCCGCGGCACCACGCGTGCATTCGACCGTCAGACGATCGAGCGCGCATCGGGAAGGACGATCCGGCCGGTCAAGCTCGAGGACGACAAGGCTCCGCCGTCGCGCGGCGGCTCGTCGTTGTCCGGCCGGAACGACCCCGGCTCGGATCGCGTGCGCGTCTTCCGTCCGAGCGTGCAGGACAAGCCCGGCGCGAAGACTCCGGACCAGCTCGGGATCGCGAAGTCGCCCAGCCGCGGCGGCCGCGTGGACGACGCCCGCTCGGGCCGCAGCGACGATCGTCGTGCGCCGCAGACGGGCCGTAGCGACGACCCTCGTGCGCCGCAGACGGGCCGCGGCGGAGTTGCGGACACCGGCGGGCGCGAGCGTCCGGCGCGGGAAGACGAGCGCGGCGGCTTCGAGCGTCCGGCTCGCGCCGACGAGCGCGGCGGATACGAGCGCTCGTCGAACGCCGACGACCGCAAGGGCGGACGGCAGCCTTCGCACCAGATCCCCGACGGCAGTCACGGCAAGGCGCAGCGCACTCCCGAGGTCGAACGCGGCCAGGTGAAATCGCCGGCCTACGGAAGCGGGCGCGGCAGTGCGGAACGTGCGCCGACGGCGGACCGACAGGAGCGCGCACCGCGCGAGAAGCCGGTGACCCACAGCACGCGCGGCAATCCGTACGAAGCGCCGACGGCCGAACAGCGGCGCCTCGAACAGTCGCGACCGCAGCAGCAGTCGCCGGTGTCGCGCCGATCGCAGGGCTCGTACACCGATGGTTCCGCGCCGCGCGGGCCGTCCACGCGCGTGGAGCGCGGCGGGTCGCACGGCGGCGGCTCCCGGCAGACGCAGCCGTCACCGAGCGTCGATCGTGGCAGCTCGCATGGCGGATACTCGGGTGCCAGCCGCGGTGGTTCGCCTGGCGGCGACGGCGGCAGCAATCGCGGTGGAAGCTCTCGCAGCGGCTCCTACAACGACGGTGGTCGTTCGGGCGGCGGCTCGCATGGCGGCTACTCGGGCGGCGGATCGCACGGCGGAAGCTCCGGCGGATACGGCGGCGGAAGCTCCGGCGGATACGGCGGCGGAAGCTCGGGCGGACACGGCGGCGGCGGACACGGTATGGGTCGCTAGAACGCCGGACTTCTCGACTCGAACGAAGCCCCGGCATCGCACGATGCCGGGGCTTCGTCGTTTCGGATCGACACCGCACGTCCGCGGTAACGATGCTCACGGCGCGAATTGTGTGAGCTTCGTCAGCTTCATATTCAGGGCGGATGCACCCGTCGATCCCCGCATGCATCGCCTCGCTTCCGGGATCGCGCCGCGCGGCGCTTCGCGCTTTCGGCGCGCTTCTACTTGCCGCGGTCGCAGTCGTCGCCGGGCCTTCCGTGTCTCGGGCTTCCGATTCCGGCGCGGACGAACGGTCTTCGGTGGAATCCGAGATCGAGGGCAACGCGACGTTCGAGTCCGCCGCGCCGGCGGGTGAGTACCCAATGCGCAAGTCCGCCGGCTTCTCGATGGATGCGGCGGTTACGCGCGGCTGGTGGGCCGAGCTCGGCCAGCGCTACGAGTCGACCTCGAGCTTCTGGACAACCGCGAGACTGGCGTACGGCTGGCGTTCCTGGGAGTTCGGCGGCGAGATCGATCCCCAGTCTTCCGCCGGTTTCGACGTCGACGACTTCGGCCTGTGGGCCAAGTACGCCGGCTGGAAGGTCGGAGCGGCGACGGTCGGCGCAGGCGCGAGGATCGATATCCCCGTCGAGTTCGACGATGCGGACTTCGCCCCCTTCGGCACGATGAGCTTGCCCGTGGAGGAGTGGGACCTGAGGGCGTCGCTCGGCTACGTGATCCCGCGCCACTTCGTCTACAACGCTGCCTGCCTGCGACCGCTCGGGGAGCGTGCCGACTTCCGCGCCGAGATGTTCGGCGAGTTCGACGACACGTTCGGCTGGGGAAACGTCCGGATGCTTCCCGGCGTCGACATTCACTTCGTGCGCGGCGCCTGGCGCATCTCGACGCGACTCAGCGCGGGCATGGAAGTGCATCCCGATACGAGGGCCATCGTCGCGCTTTCGTTCGTGCTGAGCGAGATCTGATCCACGGCGAACGTCGCGCCGGGCTGAACGGTCGCGGCGCCGGGCATCGCGAGCTCAGCCGACCAGCGCAAGAATCTCCGCCGTGTGCGCCGGCGGATCCACCTTCGCGAAGGCGTGCCGGACGATCCCGCCCTCGTCGATCACGTACGTGATGCGCCTGGCGTGCTTCGCGCTCGCGCTGTCGCAAGCTCCGTAGGCCATTCCGATCCTGCGGTCGGTGTCGCAGAGCAGCGGATATGGAAAGCCGAACTTCTCGGCGAACGCCGCGTTGGCAGCCCGGTCGTCGAAGCTCACACCCAGGATCGCGACCCCTTTGGCGGCGAGCTCGTCGTGCGACGCGCAGAAGCCCTTGCCTTCGATCGTGCAGCCCGGCGTATCGGCCTTCGGGTAGAACCATAGCACTACCTTGCGGCCGCGCAGGCCGCTCAGGTTGACCACGCTTCCGTCGTGGGCCTCGGCCCGGAATTCCGGGGCCGGCGTTCCGATCTCGAGCATCCGCGGCGGGGTGCCCGCCTTTCCGAGCAGTCGTCTCAGAAGTCCCATTCTTCGCTCTTCGCGCTCCCTTGATTCGGCTCGTCGTGTCCCGGCCGAGCGACTCGGTGCGGGCGCGAGGCGGCGAGTTTCCGGGACGGGCAGAGCGATGACAACCCTCACTTCCCGGTCGCGCATCCCGGTCAGGGCGCACGCAAACGGGGTAGACCGCAGGCGAGGCGGCTTGCCAGTTGGGGACCCTGCTTCTACCCTCGACCGGACTCGCGTGTTCCCGACGGGCAAGGCCCGCGAGAATGGCCGGACGCGGGCGCCAACCCATGGGTACGACTAGGGGAAGCGTGGCCGAAGCTGCGCGCGGTGAGCAGCGTTCGGTAGCGAATCGGGCTGTCTGCATCTCCATGGCGTTTGCCGCGCTCGTCGCGACCGCCTCGGACGCTGTCGCGGGCCGTGGCTGGATCGAGGATCCCACCGGCCGCACCGTCCTCCAGGTCGCCTTCCGGGAGCCGCCCTCTTACGCGGACCTCGCCGAAGCCCAGGCCGCGCTCACGCGCACGGCGGCCATCCTCTGCGACGCAACCGAGGGGCAGATCCGGATCTCGCAGATCCGCCTCGTCTCGGCACCGGCCAGCGAAGACCTCGCCGCGCTGTGGCTGCACGACGGGGAAGCCGCGTCGGGCGGGCCCTACGACGCGAGCGGCGGCGACTTCCGGCGCCTCGGCGCGCACATGGACGTCTTCGCGTCGGCGCGCCTGCGGCCCGACCGCCTCGCTCATCTTCTCGCGCACCACATGTTCGGCCTCGGCGACCAGTACGACGACCAGCGCCGTCGCGGCAGCACGTGCGGCGTCGGCCCAGGTTTCGATCGCGGCCGCCTCGACGAGACCAACCACTCCATCATGCAGGCCGGCGGCGGGATGCAGTGCATGGACGGGCCGCTGCTCGGACAGGACTGCCTGCGCGACGACGAGTGCGGCGGCTCGCAGTGCAAGGCCGTGCTCGCGAGCGAGTTCAGCACGCCGCTCAACCACGACCTCGAGCGCGGCAGCGGCACGGCGTGTCCGCGTCCGAGCCCGATCTCGCGCGTGCGCCTCGGCGGCCTGCTCCCGGTACGGTCCGACCTGGTGCACGCCTTCGACAGCCGCGACTTCCTGTCGGCGCGCGCGTCGTCGGAATGGCACCAGGAAGTCGAAGTGCTCGGACCCGCGGGAACTCTTCCCGGCATCCGACTGCAGTTTTTCCTGTCGCACACGGCGCGACTTTCCTGGCAGCTCTCGGTCGGCGTCGACGCTTCGGAGGTCGGCGGCCGCGACGGCGAGCTGACGATCCTCAAGACGTGGTCGCTGCTCTTTAACGACGACTACTCGCTCGCGGCGACCAATCCGGACGACATGCGCTTCCAGCTTCCCGCCGGCGGCCGAGGTCCGGTCGAGGTCGCGATCGATCTCGGCACGCGCAATCCCGACGCGATCCGTCGCTCGGGACAGGGCTACGACGGACTCCAGATGGTGACGGCCGGCAAGGCCCAGGTTGGAGTGGTCGTCGATGGCGTCGTCGGTTGCACCGCCGACTGGTGCGCTTCGAGCTGGAGCGAAGGCACGAGCCGCTGGGAGCTGTCGGAGCAGAGCCTGCTCCACGCCGGCAAGAGCGACTGGCAGACGCTCACCCACAACCTCCCGTTCCTCGTCGCGCCTGCCTACAACGTCACGGCCGATGCGCCGCCCCTTTGCCAGACGCCTCCGCAGTTCTTTGCCGACGTGATGGGCGCCGAGCAGGTCGTGCTGGTGCTCGACACGTCGCGCAGCATGGGCATGCGCGTGGACGGCCGCATCGGCGAGGTCTGCGCGAACGGAGGGGACGACGATACGGACGGCGACACCGACGAGCCCGACTGCGCCGACTCGCGCCTCGAGTACGAGCGCGTCGCCGCGCGAGCGTTTCTCGCGATCGCCGAAGACCGCGACCTCCAGGTCGGCGTCGTCGCCATGCACACCGATGCCGAGCTCGTCAGCGAGGTCGAGGAATCCGGCGGCGAGCGGCGCGCTGTGCTCGGCGCGGTGCTCGGCTCGCTCAAGGCCGACGGCGACACGGCGATCGGGACGGCGCTCGAGCGTGCGCAGGAGGCGCTGCAGAAAGTCGAGCGCGTTGCGCGCAGCCGCACGGTGATCCTCCTGACCGACGGAGCCCGCAACGTCGGCGTCGCGACGGGACAGGAGCGGCGCATCGTCGATCCGATGCTCTACCGTGTGCACACCGTCGGCATCGGCAGCGGCGCCGACGAGCTCGATCTGTCGGCGATCGCGGCTCGCAGCGGCGGCGTGGCGTTCTCGGCGGCGCGAGCCACCGGCACACCGGGCATTCTCGCGGAGCTTGCGGCACGTCACGCCGGCAGCGCGCCGGTGCTGCCGCGCACGCCCTTCGTGCTCGCGCGTG
>CAYYVZ010000347.1:0-5387 GCA_964475235.1 uncultured Myxococcales bacterium
CCGGAACGTCGACGATGCCGGCGCGGCCGAGGCCGTCGAGGTCGATGTGCGCGAATCCGAGCTCGATCGAGATGTCGCGCTCTTTTTCCTCCGGCAGGCGGTCCGTGTCGATGCCCGTGAGCGCGCGTACGAGCTCGGATTTGCCGTGATCGATGTGGCCGGCCGTGCCCACGATCGCACGGATCGCACGGACTGCCCCGGTGGCGCGGGTTTCGCCGGACACAGCGGGGCGCTCGCTCATCGCGTTTCGCCTCGCAGGAGAGGTGCCGCGCTTCGCACGGGAACGGAGGTGCTCAGGCGGCCCCCGCTCGCGGAACGAGGTCGCGCGGGTCGTCGACCAGACGCAGGTCGAGAAGAAACGTGTCGTTCTCGATGCGGCCGAGGATGGGAGGATCGGCGTGCCGGAACTGCCGCTCGATCTGCGCCGCGCTTCGTCCCGCCGCACGCACGGCGATCGCGAGCGAATCGATTCCGACGCCCGGCCACGAGCCGCTGCCGGCCTGCCCCGTCGCCGGCACCAGCTCGAACGTCCAGGCCGCACCGAGGGATGCTTCGAGCAGCGGCAGCGCAGCCTCGCCGACGACTCTCAGCTCCTCGAGCGGCCGGCGGAGGTCGCGCAGCGTGGGGATCGCCGCGCAAACGTCGGGAGAAAAACGGTAGAGCCTCAGCGTCGCTTCGAGCGCGGCCAGCGTCATCTTGTCGCAGCGGAGCGCGCGCCGCAGCGGATTGCTGCGCAGCCGGTCCACGAGCGCCGCGCGCCCGACGACGATGCCGCACTGGGGTCCGCCGAGCAGCTTGTCTCCGCTCGCGAGCACGAGGTCGGCCCCGGCCTTCAGGCGCTCGCCGACGACGGGCTCGCCCGCGAGTCCGTATTCGCGAAGATCGACGATGGCGCCCGCGCCGAGATCCTCGACGACCGCGAGGCCCGGATGCTCCCGCGCGAGTGCGGCGAGCTCTTCGAGCCCGACCGCCGACGCGAATCCGACGATGCGGTAGTTGCTCGCGTGCACCTTCATGACGAGCGCGGTGTCGGGGCCGATGGCACGCCGGTAGTCGGCCAGGTGCGTCCGGTTGGTGGTGCCCACCTCGCGAAGGCGCGCGCCGCTCGCCGTCATGATGTCGGGAATGCGGAAGGAGCCGCCGATCTCGATCAGCTCGCCGCGCGAGACGAGGACCTCGCGGCCCTGGGCAAGGCTGTGGAGCGCGAGCACCACGGCCGCCGCGTTGTTGTTGACGACCGTTGCCGCTTCCGCACCCGTGAGCGCGCAGAGGTGGTCCTCCACCAGGCTGTCCCTGTCCCCGCGCGAGCCGCGTGCGACGTCGTACTCGAGGTTGCACGCGCCGCTCGCGGCGAGATTCACCGCGTCGATGGCTTCGGCGGCAAGTCGCGCGCGCCCGAGGTTGGTGTGCAGCACCACGCCGGTCGCGTTCACGACGCGGTGCAGGCGAGGCGCCGAGGCTGCCTCGAGCACGGCCGCTGCCGCACCTGCCACGGCTTCGACCGAGCATTCGCCGGCTGCCGGCTCGGCTCCGTCACGAATGCGTTCCCTCAACGCATCGATCGCACTGCGCACGGCACCGGCCGCCGCGGCACGCGACCATCGAGCGAGCGTCCCGGCAGCGGCTCCGGAGAGCACCGCTTCGACCGAAGGCAGCATCGCGTACGCCGAACGGCTCTCCACGGATTCGTCGCGGGACCTCGAAGCGCGCATCGCGGCGCATCCTGCCTCGGCTCCGGCCTGTCCACAAGACGACAGACGCGGCCGCGGATTTGACCTTGCCGCGACGGCCGTGGGACCATCCGCCGATGCTGCGCGAGGAAGCCACCGCCATCGTCCGCCGTCTCCAGCAGGCAGGACACGAGGCCGTCTTCGCGGGCGGATCGGTGCGCGACGCGCTGCTCGGCCGCGAGCCGTCGGACTACGACATTGCGACCTCCGCGACGCCCGACGAGGTCGAGGCGCTGTTCGAGCGCACGATTCCGGTCGGCCGTCAGTTCGGCATTCTTCTCGTCGCGAGCGGCGAGAACCATTTCGAGGTCGCCACGTTCCGGAAGGACGAGGGCTACGAGGACGGCAGGCGTCCGGTCGCCGTGACCTTCGCCGACATCGAATCCGACGCGCGCCGTCGCGATTTCACGATCAACGCGATGTTCGAGGATCCCGTCGCCGGACGAATCCTCGATTTCGTCGGCGGAAAGGACGATCTCGCGGCGGGCGTGCTGCGCGCCGTCGGCGTTCCGTCCGAGCGCTTCGGCGAGGACAGCCTCAGGCTGCTGCGCGGCGTACGCTTCTCGGCCCGCTTCGGCTTCGCGATCGAGCCCGCGACGCTGGCCGCCATGAAAGAGCACTCCGCGACGATCAACCGTGTGTCGGCGGAGCGCATCGGCGACGAGATCGTGCGAATGCTCACCGAGGGCCGTGCGCAGCACGCCTTCCGGCTGCTCGACGACACGGGACTTCTCGACCACGTGCTGCCGGAGATCTCCGCCATGAAGGGGTGCGAGCAGTCGCCCGACAACCACCCCGAAGGCGACGTATTCGTGCACACGCTGCTGTGCCTCTCGCACCTCGAGGCCGGATGCACGGAGACGCTCGCGCTCGGCGTGCTGCTCCACGACGTGGCCAAGCCGCCGTGCGCCGATACGAAGCCGGACGGGCGCCGTACGTTCTACGGGCACACGCGCGACGGCGCGCAGATGTCGGAGGCGATCCTGCGTCGGCTGCGCCGCAGCAACGCGACCGTCGATCGCGTCGCCTTCCTCGTCGACCAGCACCTGAGGCACTGTTCGGCGCAGTCGATGCGCTCGTCCACTCTCAAGCGCTTCCTGCGCCAGGACGGCATCGACGAGCTGATGGCGCTCGCGAAGATCGACGCGCTGTCGTCGAACGGCGACCTCAGCCACTGGGAGTTCTGTCGCCGCGCGCTGGACGAGCTCTCGAACGAGCAGATCCGGCCGCAACCGCTGCTGCGCGGCAACGACCTCATCGAGCTCGGCGTCGCGAAAGGCCCGCTCTTCCGCACCATCCTCACGGCCCTCGAGGACGCGCAGCTCGAAGGAACCGTCGCGTCGCGCGAGGCTGCGATCGACTTCGTACGCGAGAAATTCCTTTCCTAGAACGAATCGAGCCAGGCGAGCAGGGTGCGGACGCCGAAGCCGGTTCCGCCCTTCGGCATGTACGGCAGGCCGCGGTCCGTCCACGCGGGCCCGGCGATGTCGAGGTGGGCCCACCTGGTCTTGCCGACGAAGTGGCGCAGGAACAGCGCCGCGCTGATCGTTCCCGCGTAGCCGCCGCCGATGTTGCGGATGTCGGCGACCGACGACTTGATGTCTTCCTCGTAGTCCTCGACGAGCGGAAGCTGCCAGAGCGACTCGCCGGTCTCCCCGCCGCAGGCGACGAGCCTGTCGACGAGCTTCTGGTCGTTGCCGAGGATGCCCGCCACGCGCGGCCCGAGCGCGACGACACAGGCACCCGTGAGCGTCGCCGCGTCCACGAGGAAGTCGGGCTCGAGCTCGGTCGCAAGGCAGAGCGCGTCGGCGAGCACGAGCCGGCCCTCGGCGTCGGTGTTGAGCACCTCGGCCGTCTTGCCGTTGCGGAAGCGGATGATGTCGCCGGGCTTCTGCGCGCCCTGGCCCGGCATGTTCTCGGCCGAAGCCACGAAGCCGTGTACTTCGACGGCCGGCGCGAGATCGGGCAGCGCCTTCATGATGCCGAGCACCATCGCGGCGCCCGACATGTCCATCTTCATCGTCTCCATGCCCTTGGCCGGCTTGAGCGACAGGCCACCGGAGTCGAACGTGATGCCCTTGCCGACGATCGCGACCGTCACCTTCGCGCGCCGCGCCGGCTTGTAGGTGAGGTGAATGAGCGCGCCGCCGTTCTTGCTGCCGGCCGAGACGCCGAGGATGCCGGTCATCTTCTCGCGGCGCAGTCGCTCGCCCTGCCAGACTTCGCAGCGCACGCGACTGCCGCGCGAGAGCGTGCGTGCGGCGGCCGCCAGATGCGACGGCACCTTCACGCTGGGGATCTCGTTGACCAGGTCGCGAGCGAAGCAGACGGCTTCGCAGGCCGACCGAACGGTGTCGAGCATCGCGCGCGAGCGCGCGCCGTCCGACAGCGACGGCGACGAGATGGTCAGGGTTTTCGGCCCCGAATATCGCGACTCTTTCGACGATCGGTACTTGTCGTAGGAATAGGACGCGAGCAGGAAGCCTTCGGCAACGGCGGAAAGCACGTCCGCAGCATCGTGTGCATCGTCGAGCGCGAGCGCGACGCTGGCCGCGCGAGTCGCGGCGGCCGACGAGCGCACCGATGCGGCGGCGCGTCTCCAGCTCTCCGGCGACTTCCCGTCGCCGACGCCGACGAGCAAGAGGTCGTGCGAACCGGCCTGCACGAGCATTCCCTGGCCGGGCTTGCCCTTGTACGAGAGCTTCTTCGCGCGGCGGACCACCGCATCGTGGACGGCCTTCGGCAGGCGGGCGACGGCACCGGTCGTTTCCCGGCCTTCGCGAACGGCGATGGCGACGAGGTCGGCGGAAGCTTCGGAAGCTTTCTTGCGGGCGAGTTTGAGGATCATCACGGGACTCCAGCGTGCGAGCAGCCGGCGCACGCGCCGGCCGGATTCCGTCTGCCCGCTTCGCGGCGGGCGGCGGCGACACGCACGAAAAAACGGGCGTGCGCCCGGGCTTCATAGCCCGGGCACACGCCCGTGTCCCGCGTAGCAGCCGTAAAGGCGGAGGCCGACCCGTCGAGAAGCGGCCGCGCGGAGCGGCGTTCAGGCCATGCTTTCGTGCGCGGCGACGCCCGCCGCTTCGGAAGGCTGGGCCGGCACGATGCGGGCCGTCGGACGATCGCCGGCGGCACGGCGGCGACCCGCACGCGGCGGCGACTCCTGCGACCGCTCGCACCAGTCCGCGAGGCCCTGGCGAACGTACTCGGGATTCATGCCGAGCAGCATGCACACGTTGTTGAACGAGAAGACGGCGCGGTCGTCCTCGGAGCCGATCCAGCCCTGGGCATCGAGGAAAAGCTGGCGCCGTTTCGCGTCACGCGCGTGCATGTGTTTCTGAAAACACTCGATGGCGTCCTGGATCAGCGCGACCAGGAGCCGGTGCTCGCCCGACGGGTATTTCTTGCGCTGGATCGCAGCGAAATGCTGCGTGGGAAGAATGATGTCCGGATCGAAGACGTCGAGAAGGCGCTCGTCGGACTGGAACCGACCTCCGCGCTCAGTGGCTTCCTCCATCACACAACCTCCTCAACCACACCGAGATCCGGGTAGCCTTGGCCCCGGCCTCGTCCGCCACCTTCCAGGCCGGCTCTCGCCGGCCGTCACACCCTGGACCTGCGCGGCTGGCACCGCGCTCGCCCTGCCGACCGGTCACC
>CAYYVZ010000348.1:0-5378 GCA_964475235.1 uncultured Myxococcales bacterium
TGCAGACGCTCAGTCAGCTCCTCACCCGCCTTCCGGGCATTGGTGAGAAGAGCGCGGCGCGCCTTGCGTTCTTCATCCTGCGCGGCGACCAGGGCTACGCGAGCGAGCTCGCGCGCGCGATCGGCGAGGTGAAGTCGCAGACGCGATTCTGCAGCCGGTGCTTCGCGCTGACCGAAGCGGACCCGTGCCCGACCTGCGACGACCCGCGCCGCGATCGCACCATCGTCTGCGTCGTCGAAGAGCCGGCCGACGTCATCTCGATCGAACGCAGCCACGGCTTTCCCGGCGTCTTCCACGTGCTGCACGGCTCGATCTCGCCGCTCGACGGCCGCGGCCCCGAACAACTGAAAATTCGCGAGCTCGTGGAAAGAGTAGGGAAGGAGCCGATCAAGGAAGTCCTCGTCGCGACCAACCCGACGATCGAAGGCGAGGCGACAGCGGTCTACCTGTCGCGCCTGCTCAAGCCGCTCGGCATCCGGGTGAGCCGCATCGCCCACGGCATCCCCGTCGGCGGCACGATCGAGTACGCCGATCAGGTGACGGTCGGCCGCGCGATCGAGGGTCGCCGCGACATGTAGCGAAGGCGTCACCGACATTTCGCCCGCCCAGCCCCCCTGATGCATTGCCGCGCGGTGGCGCGCACCGCGCAACGGCCGGACACTCGGCATCGGAATGGAAACCGATGCTCCTGGCCGATCCGGTGCGACGAACAGATGGAGCAGTCTGCTTCGAGGCCGGCCGCTTCCGCGCGTGACGAGCGCTCGACGCATCTCCCTGGGGATCGCGCTCGCCGCAACGCTCGCAATCGCCGTCGTTCCGATCGCCTCGGCGAGCGCCGGAGCTCTCCCGCGCAACTGGCCGATGTCGCCATCCGAGCTCGAGCGTCGTTTCAGTGCGGAACCGTTCGAAGTGCGCGAGGTCGCCCCTGCAGGGAGCGGCGTAACCGGCGCCATGAAGCTCGGCATCGCTTTCGCGGACGGCAAGACGCTCACGGTCAAATGGAAAGCCGCACCGCCCGCGCGGGCCGACGGCCTCAACAACTCTCCTCGCAAGGAACTGGCAGCCTACGAGATGCAGCGATGGATCCTCGACGAAAACGATTTCATCGTGCCGACGATCGCTCCGTACTGCTTCCCGATGGAGAAGTTTCGCCCGCTCCATCAGGAGAACGCGAAACCGACGCTCGCGGGTTCGTCCTGCGTCCTCGGGACGGTTGCCGTCTGGATGCAGGACGTCACGGCACCGGAGAAGTTTTACGACGAGAAGCGATTCGAGCGCGATCCGCTCTACGCCCGGTACGTTGCCGACCTCAACGTGCTCACCTACCTGATGGGACACCGCGATACGCGCGAAGGCAACGTGCTGCTGTCGACGAACGCCCGGGATCCCCGCCTCTACGTCGTCGACAACGGCCTGGCGTTCGATCGGCTTCCGTGGAACCTGCGCGTCAGCAACTGGTTCTGGATTCACGTGCCGTGGCTGCGGCGCGAGACGATCGATCGACTGCGCCAAGTCGACAAGGCGAGCGTTCGTGCGCTCGCCGTCCTCGCCGAGCTCGAGACGGACGACGACGGCGTGTTCCACGTGGTGAAGCCCGGACCGAAGTTCGACTCGGGACGCGACAGCGTCGTTCGCCGTCGCGGCAACCGCGTGCAGTTCGGTCTCGACGCGGACGAGATCGAAGACGTGGAGGAGCGCATCGAGGAACTGCTCTCAAACGTCGACTCGGGCAAGCAGCCGGTTCGGTGAGGATGCGAAAGTCACTCGGGCGTGGACCCCATGTAGATCGGCCCGAAGCGTGTATTCCACACCATGTCGGTCGTGCCGAGGCTCACACCGGCCTGCCGCGTGACGATCTCGTCCATGAGAGCCGGCAGCTCTTCGCGTGGCGGAAGCTCGCCGTCGAGGAACACGCCCGGCGTGCGCTTGCCGGTCTGCTTGTCGATCGACCAGCAGTGCCAGGCCTTCTCGCCGAGCAGATACTCCCCGCTCACCTGATAGTGATTGCCGGCCTCGGCGGAGATCACGATGTAGCACGGCCGGCTCGGATCGTTCGTGACCGTGACGTAGCCCGCCGTGCCCGCGTACCGTACGCCGACGAGGTGGCGGCCCGGCAGTACCTCCAGCACGGCCAGCGGCTCGCCGACGACGCTGCCGTCGAACGAGACGACTCCGATCTCCTTGCCGTGAAAACCGTAGATCGCGAACTTCGGGATGATCTTGGCGATCTCCGCGTCGGGCTTCATCGGGCCGGGGTACATCTG
Source organism: uncultured Myxococcales bacterium (assembly GCA_964475235.1). Classification (GTDB taxonomy): domain Bacteria; phylum Desulfobacterota; class Binatia; order UBA1149; family CAITLU01; genus DATNBU01. The sequence continues at coordinate 2,265 of CAYYVZ010000348.1, forward strand.
CATGGCGACGCAGCCCTGCAGCGACAGGACGGCGAGAACGGGAAGGGCGAATCGGAAGGACATCGTGGCGCTCGCTATCACGCCGGCGCGGCCTGATGGAAACGATCGGGTGCCCTTCGTGTCACCCGCCGGCGCGATGGAACACGCCCCGATAAATCGAAGGCCTACCGCAGCAGCGCGTGCGCGAGCTCGTCGAGCGAGCGGCTGGCCGGGTGCGCCCGGTGCCCGACGACGACCGGCTCACGGCTGACCGCTGCCTTGTGGAAGAGCTCGGGCGCGCACGGGACGACCCCGAGTCGCTTCAGGCCGAGCTCGGAATTGATCTGCGCCACGCTCTGCACTTCCGGCAACGCGGTGCGCGCCACGACGACACTGCCGATCGACGCGCGCACGTGCCAGCTCTCCAGCAGCGAAAGCATTGCGCCGGCGGCCGAGACAGCCGAGGGATCCTGCTCGAGCACGAGGGCGACCACGTCGGCCAGACCCAGCACTTCGCGGTTCACCGCGCTCGCGCCCGGAGAGAGGTCGATGACGACGAGGTCGAAGCTTCTCGACGCCGCCTCGACGATCGCGCGTGCGTGTTCGGCGCGGACCTCGCAGAAGTCTTCCGCCAGACGCGGGGCGGGCAGCACGCGCACGCCGTCGGATTGCAGGGCGAGAGCGGCCCGGAAACGCGCGTCGTCGATTTCCCCGGCGTCGAGCTTGAGCAGCGCGCCGATGTCGCTCGCGGGCGTGACGTCGAGGAGCCTCGAGAGGTTCCCGTGATCGCCGCGCATCTCGATCGCGCAGACGGACAGGTCGTGTGAACGCAGCGCGCAGGCGATGTTGGCAACCACCGTCGTCGTGCCCACTCCGCCCTTGGCGCCCATCACGGCGATGACGCGTCCGGAGCCTTCCGGCGCGGACTCGGGCAACGACGTTTCCGCGGCCGGCTCGCGGACTCTCGCCGCGAACGCTTCGACCGCGCCGCGCACCGTTCTCGCGAGGTGTTTCGAGCTCAGCTCGCTTTTGACCAGATATCCGGCCGCGCCGAGCCTCCGCGCCTCGACGTCGATCTCCTGCATGCCGTGGCCGGTGACGATGATCACCGGGGCGATGCGCCCGCGCTGCAGCGCTCCACAAAGCAGGTCGAGGCCGCTTCGCCACCCGAGCCGGTAGTCCACGAGGAAGGCGTCGTAGACCTGTCCGCGCGATTGGGCGACCGCGCCGTCGTAGCTGCTCGCCCAGTCGACCTCGAAACGGTTGGCCGGGTCTTCGCGAAGAAGGTCTCGGATCAGCGAGAAATCTTCCTCGTCGTCCTCGACGAGGAGAACACGGATTGGCGTAACCACTGGCACCCCCGGGCGCGTCCGCTCTACCGCCATCGCGACATGTACCCCCCCGGGCACGGCGAAACGCGACCTGGTCCTTTGTACCGCGTCGCGGGACGAATAGCAGTAGCCAGCAGGCCGATCGTGCACTTGCGAGCGGGCTTCTGTCAGCCTGATCACGCCCGGGTCGGGCCGGGAAGCCCGGTCGGCGCGATCTCGCGGCCGGCCTTGCGATTCAGCTCAGGGGATAGCGAAGCAGGAGCCAGGGCTGCCAGCCCTTGATCGGTGCGCGGGGCGAGGCCGGGTGCTCGTCGAGGTAGCGGCAGCACTTTCGCGCGTCCTCGAGGCTGTCGATGAGTCCGTCGTCGTTCGGCGCGACGCCAGTGCTCCGGAACATCGCCACCTCGTCGAGGCGCTTCGACTCCGGGCTGGAGAAGGTCGAGCCCATCTCCTCGAAGAGGATGTCGTGGCCGAGGACGACCCCGCCCTCGGCGAGCTTCCTGCCGGCGCAGACGGCCGTATGGACTCCGCTCGCCGAGATCCGGGCCGGGGCGCGGCAGTAGCTGTCCACGAGCGTGCGGTGGAGTCCGACTCCCCACAGCTCCACGTCGGGAGTTCCTCCCAGCGTCGACTGTCCCACCGACCGAGCGTCTTCGATCGAGAAGAACACCCGCCACAGCCCGAACGAGCGGCCGAAAGAGCCGCCCGCCCACTCCATGATGGAATCGAGCTGGTCGGCGGTGAACCCGAACTCCGCCGCGCGGGCGGCCCGTACCTCCCTGTCGCGCTGCACCCAGGAAAGAGTCCAGTCGTCGGGGAAGAACGCCCGCTCGGAGTGGTTGCTCGCCAGAGTGACGCGCGCGAGGTCCATTCCCCCGCAATCGGAAGCGCCGGTGCGACGTGACAGGTAGTACCCGGCGGCGGTGTATTCGGCCAGATCCAGCGCAGGACTCGGCGAAGGACTTGCCGAGGGGATTGCCCGCGCAACCGCTTCGAGTACCGGCTGCGTCGGAAGCTTGTTGATCGCGCGCGGGGATGCGCCGAGCTCGATCGTTGCGTAAGGGTCGAGGCGGCGTGCGAGACCGGAGGCCATCGACGACAATGTGGAATCCGGAACGGCCGCGTAGCAACCGCATTCGCGTCGTTCGCCGAGATTGTTTGCTCGATCCGCACAACTTGCACGGTGAGCGAGCCGTTCGGAGGGTTGTTTACTTAGTACGCGTTATGGAGGTTCGTGCGCGGCGAGGCCGGAATGCAAAACGCCGATGCTCCGCGAGGAGCATCGGCGTTTTCCATTGGAAGAAAGAGGGAAGCGTCAGGCCGCCGATGCCGTCTTCCCCGGCAGGCTGCTCGCCGACGTTCCGGCCTCGCGATCCGGCCACACCTGGTTCACGAGCACTTCCTCGACCGTCTCGGCGCGGCGAACGACTTCGATCTCGCCGTCGAGGTTGATCGCGTACACGGCCGAGCGCGGACGCGTGAACTGGTTGGCCCTGGCGATCGAGTACGCGCCGGCGTCGAGGATGCACACGGCACGGCCCTCGGCCGCGCCCGGAACCTCGCGCTTGAAGTAGAGCACGTCCTGCGTGGCCAGCGTCGGGCCCGCGACGTTGTACGGCTTGCCCTTCGCGTCCGGCTTTTCGCCGGGGACGACGAGACGCCACTCCGAGAAGAAGAGGTTCTCCGGCACGTCGTTGATCGAGATGTCGGTGAACACCCAGTCGTTCTTCACGATCGCGATGTTGCCGACGACGGTCTGCGCGTTGGCGCACAGGCATCGGCCCGGCTCGAGGGCGAGGCGCGG